>NZ_JABFTW010000016.1:0-104084 GCF_021404355.1 Halomonas sp. MCCC 1A11062 | reverse complement strand
CGGAGGGTAGAATCGGTCATGGCGTATCCACTCATGTTGATTGAGATCTTGGTCGTGATCAATCAACAGGATACGCCACCCTTCCTACCTCCTCCCATACACCAGAAATCACCATAGCTCGACGCCCATGCAGCAGGTAGCAAGGTGAACCGGGTTCACATTACCCCTCATTCATTCCTATGACAGGACAGCGGCCAGACATCAGCTTGGCCTGCCAGACGGCGTGAGACTCGATCCATCCGTTACGAGACACAGAGAAGCGGCCACCATTGTACCAGCCCTTCCGTCAAAGGCGTCTGCACCATTGCAGGATTAGGTAGCGGGAGAGGTTGCCCATGATGGCTAGCTCATGAAGGTGATACAGAAATGAAAATGTACAAAGGTCCTCGGTGTCAGCATCAACCTATCTGGATATTTGGTTATGAAAAAATGGCTTATTAGACTAATTATTTATTAGGAGAATGCTTGTAAGCGTATGTATCAACTGTTACGGTTGCGTTGGGGCTGAACACAGCCTCTCCGCTCTTTAAGAAACAGCTATTACTGCAGCAAAGAAATCGACGCTAGAGCTGGCCTCTAGCGACTTCTTACTATAGCGGTGAGAAGTCATGACCGCCCTCCCGGGGTCTCTCGGTCACGCGGGCACCGTAGGCGCATCCTCGTAGCAAAGTAATGCGACTATTGTCTGGCAAGAAGCTAAGTATCAACTCACATCCAACATTCAATTCTTTGCGCGTGTGGAAAACCTCGGTCTGGCCGGTCAACCATGTCGGTTGGCTGTAACCTGAGGAGTATTACGATGAAAATCGAAAATACCACTGTTATCCGCATCAGTAATAGCTGCAAAGAGTTTGGTTCTTCACCTAGAGATAGGCAGAACCAAGAAGGAGTTGGAGTGAGAGGAAATATCCATAACTGGATTCGTAATGGATATTACATCTTCGGCTTGTTACATTTAGCTGCAGTACATCATGAGCATCTCATGAAATTGGCTGCAGACACCTTTAGCCGAATGATTTGATACTTAGCTTCCCTTTACTAATTTGGGAAATCAACAATGGCAGATAAGCCATATTACCCACATGCACCAATTTCAAATATTGATACCCTAGCAAAAATGTTGGGAGTTCGCTCATCCTTACTTATCTTGATAGCCAACAAAGCCAACTCGTCCTACGTTTCATTTGAGGTTGAAACAAAAAACAAGCAACGAATGGTAAATGAGCCAAAAACAATTCTAAAATATATTCAAAAGAAGATTAACTCGCAAATATTTAATTCTGTCGAGTTCCCTGCATACTTAATGGGGGGAATCAGAGACCCTAAGACCCCAAGAGACTACATCAGCAATGCGGCGATTCATGCCAAAGCAAAAACATTGATTAGTCTTGATGTGAAAGATTTTTTTCCGACCACACAAGAAGTGCATATAAAGAGCGTTTTCAAAAATCTTTTCAACTTTCCCGAAGATGTTAGTAACACACTAACAAAGCTTGTCTCCCTTAATGGAAGACTCCCACAAGGTGGGTGTACTTCTTCATATGTTGCCAATCTTATTTTTCATAATTCTGAATACAAAGTTGTATCACAGCTAAGACAGAAAGGTATAAGATATACGAGACTGCTTGATGACATCACGTTATCAGCCAACAGACCGCTTAGTAAGAATGAGTGCGAGAAGTATATACGACTTGTTGCGGGAATGATCACGAAGCATGACTTAACAATTAACAGCGGAAAAACAAAAGTAGAGTATAGTAAAAACATTGCATCGCCATACGAAGTCACAGGCGCGTGGGTAAGACATGGCAAACCAAAACTAAGGAAAAAAGAAAGAAACGAAATCAGACATATAGTTCATATTGTTGAAAAAAAATATGCTGAAAACCCATATGATAAAGAATATCATGACCTATGGAATAAAGCCTCAGGTCTTGTAGCAAAATTAAAAAGATTTGAGCACATTAACGAATCGAAAGGCCTTAGAAAAAAGCTTAAAGCCACCCTTCCGCTTTATGATGACCAAAAGGCAGAGACGCTTAGGGTTCAAGCAAATAAGTTATTGAGAAGGCAGGCACGCAACACACTCAATTATAACTCAGGGACAAAAAAATCAATAGACAAACTAGTTTACGATCTAGGTATATTGTCTAGGACACGGCCCGAAATATCCAAGCCTCTTAAAAAGAAAATCAAAGATAGCTTTACAGGAATAGACTTTGATGGCATCTAACTCGACTATTCGTGAAACTGGAACAGTAAATCATTACAACAACATAAAAGGCTTTGGATTTATAAGAAGAGAAAAAGGAAGAGATGTTTTTTTCTTCTATGAAGACTTTGTCGGCGGGAACGCTGACATTGTAATTGGTGATACTGTGAGTTTTGAAATAGAAAACAAACCCAAGGGGCCTCGGGCTTGCAACATTCAAGTCATACATACATCCACATAAATATGCATGTGTCAAAGAAGCTAATGATCAAGGCATAGCAGCTGGCAGCACATGATAAACAGTAGTGCTTATAATTCACTGAGGACTGGTTGTACCAGCCCTTCCGTTCAAAGCGTTAGCGCCATTGCACTGATGAGGTTGTCCATGGTCAGTCCCTTACCACCTCCCCAAGCATCGTGGTATGACGCATCACCTACCCTTTTTCTATGATCACTTATACTGTATTACATAGACAGCTTTGGATTTGAACAGAAGGATTAAGGACAGGGAACAACGATGGAGAAGAAAAAAAAGCAATATCGATCTAAATGGAGCATTGGAAACCTTGAAGTACCTGTACTTGCAAAAGTACTGATTTTGTGTTCACTAATAGCAAGTTTTTTTATAATGGCGATTTACGTTATTAATGTTGGCACCAAGGTATCAAGCTCTTCGGAGAATTGGGGGGATTTTGGTGCGTTGTTATCAGGCACATTCGGCATGCTAGCCTCTTTCTCGGCAGTCGCAACCCTATTAATAGTAATTCAACAGCTAAAATCTCAAGACGAAATCACTAAAAAACAAATTGAGTCTATCGAGTTTGATAGATACGATCGTCATCGTAGAATTTTCTTTGAGCGGCTGGAAGGTATAGAAGTAAATCTAAACAACGAAATCACTATTACGCAGAAAGAGGAGTTATACCAAAAAATCTACCCTGACAACTCCCCACTTTCCTGCAACGTTAAAATTGAGTTATCCGAGAATTATGACAAAATAAAAAGCAGTCAACTAATAAGAGTAAAAAAAATATACGATGAAATACGAGACACGGCAATCAACAAAGGCAAGATAGATGAAAAGGTTTTGCTCATGATGATTGAGCTAAACTCAAGCATGAACATAAAGGATAACAGAAATAGTCAAATTGGTGATGTGTATTTCCTTGGGGAAAAAACGCCAATTAATGTATACGATATTCAAGATGGTTATGACAAAATAAATGCCGTTGGGAATAGCATTTTAGCGTACAGCGGAAACGAAAAATTAACTTTAGAGCATCTGCTTTTATACACAGCTGACATAACCGACAGCTTACTGACTTATGCCAACAAAATAAAAAAAGGGTATGGGGCGACAGGAATAAAGCTGCATAAAGGAAGCAACTTATTTGAGCTTTACGAAGATTTATATGTTTTTATAGTCACAAATGCAAAAAATCCTACCAATACGGGGGAAAGCAAAAGGTCTATAGAAGAGTTGATTAGGCAATTACGAAGAATTATCATGGACAAGGAAGTGAGAGAAGAATATTATACCCCCGCTAAGATAAAGTCGATTCGCGAGCAACTTTGTGGCGATGATATTAGAAACTGTTTTGAGGAGAAAGAGCTAGTATCATTAACCACATTCTGTCAAAAACTCGCCATGACAGAATCCACCACATTATTGTAACCATAGAACAAAACGTTAAAGCGATGCATGATGCATCGCTTTGGCTTTATCAGCCATTAGGCTCTGCTTGAATAAATAACTGGTCCTTCCACTCTAACTGAAATGCCTATGGCTTCACATGCTCTCGAAATAGTCGGGCTCGTATAGCGCCATGCTTGTGCCCTCGCCCATGCTCGCCTTTCTGTATCGGTAGGATAGCTTTTTTTCGCAAAAAAATGTTCAGTGAGGTATACCTCAACAGGTACACCCTGCACCCCTACATTGGTGTATTCATCTGTCCCCCTTTACGACTCTATCGAACACATGTATTATGAATACATTCAAATGAACACGGCAGGTTCCGGAGGTGTGCCTATGAAAGAATCGATCTTTATTCGCGCTTATCTCCGAGCTTCAACGGATGATCAAAATGCGAGTCGAGCACGCAGCACCCTCAGCGGCTTTATCGAAGACAAAGGGCTTAAGGTTGCTGCGTGGTACACAGAGAATGCCAGCGGCACCAAGGTTGAACGAACTGAACTGGCTCGCTTGATAAATGATGCGCAGTATGGAGACGTGCTACTAGTGGAGCAGGTAGACCGGCTCACTCGTTTGTCTAAGCCGGACTGGGATCGACTCAAAGGAGCGATTCAGGGTGCCGGACTGCGGGTAGTTTCGCTTGATTTACCTACGAGCCATGCTGCCTTACGCATATCTAGCAGTGATGATTTCACCGGACGTATGCTGGATGCAGTCAACTCTATGCTCATGGATATGCTTGCTGCTGTAGCTCATAAGGACTGGGAGGATCGTCGTCGTCGTCAGCGTGAAGGCATTGAGCTAGCAAAGCGTGATGGCCGCTATAAAGGACGTCCAGTCAACGAAGAAGTGCATGCCCGAATACTGGAACTGCGTCGCTACGGGCTGAGCATCCGCAAGACAGCGGATATTGTAGGTTGCGGGATAAGTACGGTTCAGCGTGCGGAAAAGCGCGTAAAATTAGACTGCTAATCTGCCTCACTCGTCAAGGAACACCTTTTCCCGGTGATAGGCCAAATAGACCTTCTGCTGGTCACTGAAACTGCCAATGGGCTGTGAGACAGAGAGTCCGAAGGTCTCGATGGCCTCGTGGCTGAGAGCATCTGACAGCAACATCTCTCCATTGGCGGTAAACGAGATGTAACCTCTATCGAAAAGATGGTCGATGTGCGGCGTCAACAACAGACCGTTGTGGCCATCTAGTCGCTCAGTATTGCTGGAGTCACGCCATGGCTTTATGTGGCTGGCCCTAAGATGTCGTTTATCAGCAAGCCCAGTTACCCGGCATCGGGGCTCAATGCCTTCCAGCGCCCTACGAAACTGGCCCTGCCCTCGGCGTGCGAGAACAAGCTGTTCCTTTTCGGTTGCTGAGAGGTCGGTGCGGCTGCGAATGCGTTTCTCGATTTCGTCATCGGTGGCGGTATGCCCATGGGTCGCGGAAAGCTGGTCAAGCTGATCATGTGTGCTGGGCTGGAGTGATAGGTCAAGCAGCAGCTCTGCGAGCTCCGGCGAGATAAGCGCGAGATAGGCGCCTTGATTGCCACCACCTGAGGCATTTATGGGAGAGTACTTCTCAGCAGCAATGGCCTAATCAACTCAATGTGGTCCTTCGGCCGAACCGCTTGATCTGTTGGCTGGAACTCAACAGGGACAAACCAACCCTCCTCTTTCCAATCCTGACCAGCAGCACCGAACTCACTGGGCTTCTGTGCTGTTGCCGCAGTGCCGGTAGCGACACCGACGTTCCGGATTTGAGCGAAGGCGTAGGAAATGATGATGTCTCCCGGCTGCACCTCGGCCATGTTGTCATAGAACTGGCTGCGGGCGCCGTCAGCACGAGTTTTAGGCGACCAAATGTACCCGCCATTAACCTCTTGCCGATAGGTTTTCTTATGGTTGACCCACCAGAACGCCATGCATGCCTCATTTGTCCGCGCAGTAGCTAACTATCTTGCCGGCAGGCCAATCCACCACCGCGGATGCAACCAGCTCAGCATGACCTCATCAACTGATACAGTCAGCGCCTAGCTGCTTGTCAATAGATTCTTCGAAGTGCCCTGTAGCCAGCAGCCGTCGATCGCGCATGTCTGGAAGACTGACTCAACATGCCTCATCTCGTCAATTAGCACCAGTACTGTGTACAAAAATACGTTTCTTCAGTAAGGGGAGGTGCGCTTACTCAAGAATGAGCCAGTACCCACCTACGATTCGATGAATCACCGTTGAAATTGCGCTTAACGGAGTTGGCTATCGAGCCAGCTCAGGAATTGGACGCTAACCTCAGGCAGTACAGAACTAAGGCGGTGATCACTATCCAGAACGTGCAGGTTAGCGCGATGTGTGCCAGCGAAGGTGACAACATGGCTCACAGGCACGACCTCATCTCGCCACCCATGAATGATGGTCGTGGGTATGTGCTGGAGATCGAAACCCTCTTGCATGGCATAACCGGGTAACCCTACTGCCGGAGCCATCAGAAACAACCCGGCCACTGGAACCGTTTGACTCGCCACCAACGAGACGTACGCTCCCATGGACGAACCCACCAGCAAATGCGGCTCCTTGGACAGAGAAAGTACCTCGATCAGCTTCTCGGCTCGGGCCTCGGGGTCAGCTATGCCTTGGTAATCGAGGCTTTGTACATGAAGTCCTTTGCTCATAGCGATCTGGGCCAGCGTGATGATCTTGTGGCCGTATGGCCCAGATTCCTTACCATGCGAGAAAATGAGCTTCATGCGTCCCCCATATGTATGACCTGTCCCCATGATACAGGTGCCTTACCGCCGTCAGTGATTGCCCAGAGCACGGGTACGCTTGGCGCTAACTCCGGTGTACGCCCCAAGCCATCGGTGAAAAACACCAGACATTCGGGCATGATATCCTCTGCACGTTCAAAAACCGGACGGAAATCGGTACCACCGCCACCACGTAAGATCAGACCTTGGCGATCTCCGATGTCCCCGATCTCCTGCAAATCATGTGCGTGATGGATGACACGTTCCCGCTGTATCGCCGCATCACATTCGATCAGAATCATTTCGACGCGCTCGGCACTGGATATCATCGCCTGTAGTTCGGTGAGGAACACCGGCAACTGACGGCGCGTGCTGCCACTGGTGTCGATGGCCACCATGATCGACAGGGATTTCCCTTGTTGTCCCGGCAGATAGAGCCCTTGGCCAAGATGTCGGCGATTAACGCGATTCCATGTCAGCGATCCTCGGCTATGGCGTAGGAAAAAGTCATGGAGACAGGTGCGCCAATGCACACGCGGTGTGACGATATCGCTGACCACCAGCTTCATCCCGGCTGGGATCGATCCCGGTGGTGATTGCTGGGTCACCTGCATGACGGCTTCATGCCATTGCTGGGTGATCTGGCGCGCGGTGACGGTGTCGACTGACAAAGGCGCATAGTCGGGATCAACGATCATGGTAGAGCCGCCATCTTGGCTCGTTGCCTGAAACAACACCTCTTCGCCATGGCGATCAAAAGGGGTATCCATCTCGGGATGAGGATGGTCCAGTAACCATTGGTAGATCGCCTCGGCGCTACGTCCCGCCTGTGCCGGATAAAATACCGCATCCATGGGAAGGGATAGTCCATCCAACATCAAGCGGTTATTAGCTTCGGCATCCACCGCCAGATTCCAACGCTGTCGATCTCGCCCATACTGCCGCATGAAATGGCCTAGCAGGACATGATATAGCTCATGGCTCATCACAAACCTACGTAATGCGGAAGAGCACTGGGCTGCAAAGCTTGCATTGACGAAGACATGCACCCCATCGGTACAGGCCGTGGGGACACGATCATCCACCACCATGATAAGCGTCAGTCGCATCACCAGCTTGGCGGTGAAAGGGAAGGAGATCAGCCAATCGCGGATTTCCTGTCGCCATAGAGCCAACTGCTTTGCCTTAAGGGCCTGTTCTTCCCCAGATGGCTCACGGATCACTGGACCCGGTAGAGCGCCTTGTGACAACAGTTCGCCTTGTGCTGGGGGCTTCGGGGAGGATTCCATTACCCCTGCCCTCCTTCTGCTCCGCTCGCCCCATACACCCCCTTCTGTGATGCAACACGTGCACTGGCGATAGTGAAGCGCCCTTCGGGAAGCCCGGTATTGGGCACTGGCGTGATCTGATCCATGGCCACACCATGAAGCTCCAACCAGCGTTCGAAACCGGGATGACCAAAGACCTGCTCCGCTCGGCTATCGGCATCGGTGCCGTTGTCGACACGTAGCGCATCCATCAGCATTAAGGTGGCGAGGTCGCTAGTGAGCTGTGCCCCGATCGCGAAGAACACGGAGATACGCTGATCTTGCTGGGTGGTGCTGCCCTGCCAGAGGTAGTGCACTACAGCTGCCACGAAGGCCAATTGTTGATCGATTCGATTCGGGATCGAGACCGGAACATCACCTCGCAACATTGCTGGAATATCGATGTGTTGGTTGGCCAGCTCACGAAAGGCCATGAACTCGGTACAAGCAGACTCCCCCACAAGACCCGAAATCATCAATTGCTCGGTGATGGCGTCTAGCTCGACACCCGCCATCAGCAAGGTCGCCACACGTTCCCATGAACGCGGAGAGGGCCAGCCTCGCTGGGCATTGCTGTCGTTGACCAGCAGGTACTCCGGCTTGAAGCGAAGGAACGCCACAACATCAGGATGTAGCCCCTTGGCAACGGCATAGCCGCTCCATGCCTCGATGTCGGCCTCGATCTCAACATGTAGCAGCCGATTGGCCAGTGCAGACGACATGGGAACGGATACCGCGCGATCTTCGAAGCGATTTCCCGCCCCCATCACCAACCAGCCATCAGGGAGCTCATAGAGATCACCCAGACGGCGGTCCAGAAGGAGCTCGTAAGCCGCCACTTGCAATGAACGATCTGCTGCGGAGAGCTCATCGAACAGGAGAATGCCTTTGCTTTTTTGATCACGGGGCCATGAACTCGCCACCAGCCATTTCACGCTCTCGCCGTCCGGTACCGGTATCCCACGCATGTCCACCGGCTCCATCTGAGAAAGGCGCACATCGAGAAATTCGATTTCAAGTGATTGGCAGAGCTCGCGTATGAGTTGGCTCTTGCCGATTCCGGGCTGCCCCCAAAGCATGATCGGGGCAACCTGAAAGGGGGAGCAGAGCGAAGACCACAGCAGATTTAGCTGGGTCTCAACAATTAGGCGAGCTTGGCAAGGGGTTGCAGTGAACGTCATTGGATTCTTCCTGAGTGATGTCTAATTTTGAAGACTGCCTACGACACCACTTGACGCAACACTGCAATTTTCTATTAAGTTAGGCTTTACACAGCAAGCCTGTTTAAATTGAAACTCATTCAGCAAGAACCTCTTCCAAGCACATTTCCTTTAGCAGCCCATGCAGCTCGTCCATAATTTTTGTTTCATCCGGAACACTTACAAATATATAAGCAGGTAAGGAATTGAGTTTATCAATATCTCTAGCAATGCTTTCCTGCAGCTTTTTTACTCCCTCCGCTCTCGATCTAAATTCTTTCTTGTGTTGATCTAGCAGCATGTAATATTGGTGAAGATAACCTTTTTTTATCTGTCGTGCCTGAAAATAATTATTAAACCGCCGACCAAGTTCATAAGTATACCTTATGCATGAGACAATATTTTCATACGCTTCTTTCGTATAATAATCGAAGTTATCATAAGGGTCCTGCGACACCACCTTATTCATCCTGACAAAAGGCCTTATCTGCCTCTCCATCTTGTTCTTCTTAAATTCAGTAATATTTTCAATTTTTTCAAAAAAACCAAAAAACCAAGCCACTTCGCTTACTATCTTTCTGTAACTCCTTTCAATTTTAAGTTCTAAGCTTTCTCTTGCCTTATAGCTCTTTCTTTTTTCTTGTAAATATTCCGATTTTGACTGTATATAAAAAATTCTTGCAATTTCAGAAATCCTGTCAGATTCTTCTAGGGACTGATTATCATCTATATTACTGCTAACACGGTTTGTTTTTAATTTAGCTGCCTGCAATAGCAAACTATAGACGCTCTCATAGTCTTCATTGTTGATGTGATTGTTAATTTCATTAAATATGGTTTTATCATTTTGATTCACAAAATTTCTCACGATTTAGTTTCTAAAAAATAAGCTTAACTCATAAAGCAAGTTATTCTGACCTTGTTCATGATTTTTAAATTCAAATGTAATTCAATTCACAGTTCCTTTGCAATTGTTTTTAGCTATAAGCAATGCTGCCGCTGTAGCTTGGTAGCGCTCAACTTCATTCACAGCAACGTCTCGATCATACCACTGCCCCGTGCAATTGGCTGTCCAGTATAGACAGGCACGGATTTCGGGGCGTTGCAAACCTAATTTTTTGAGCAGGATGAGTAGATCGTTAACTGGCAAATGAGCTCTACAAGCTCTAAGGTAAGCACGATCTACTATTTCATTTCGCCCATAGCGCACGGTAAGAGCACATGCATAACGAGACCAAGCGGGCATACTCATAGATGGCAGCTCTGCTATGGCTAGTAAGACATCACGCCATAGATCGACTTCACAGCAATGGGTAGTATCGTGATGAAGCATCATGGCTTGGATCACCGTCTGCATGGCTAGACCATCAGGATTTTTAACGCAAGCACGAACCATTACACGGCGATAACGGAGAGCATCGCTGTTCGCTGAGGCACACTTCACCCATAGTAAGTAGTCAGCCATCCACCCTTCTCGACAAAGGTCGTCTGGCAAGTGCCACGACCATTTCCCTGAGGCAGTACTCAACTTATGCGCATCAGCATGGCGTGGCTTTCCATGTGGAGAAAGGTGTTTGGCCGAGAGGCCTAGACGCAATTGCCACACCTGCTCCAGTGGCGCTTCCAGTTCTGATAGTTGCTGCAGTAGTTGAAGTGCTTTCACACATGGGCTTGGTGATGACATTGATGGGATCAACGTGACCAGCTCCTGCATGATGACATTAGGATCACGAGGGAACATTTTTACCAGCGAGCTCACCAGTGACTCATCAACCATGATGGTGGCGATTCCTAGTAGGGTCGCCGGTACTGGCCCCTCGCAATGAACCGTGGTCAGAGGAGCAAGCGTCACTTTGTTGAGAGATCGGCAATGTATCAAACTCAGCTGAGAAGGTTGTGAGAGAAACAGAGCTGCAAGCTCTGAATGACTGAGCACTACGCGTTCGCATGCCACCTCTAGGCGCAACTCATCTACGCGTTGGGCAGAGCTTGCGATGTGTACATCAGTAAGGTTACCGGACAGCGACGTCAGATAGCGACAGTCACGTACACGGCAGCTAGATGCCGAGGCATGGATATCTACCGCAGTCAGCTCTGGAATCCCCTGTAATTCGATTTGAGCGTGTTTCTCACACAGTGATACCACGGACAGGGCTTGTAACCTTCTACCGCCTGAGACGTATAAATGGCGTAGCTTGGGGGTATCAATGACCACATGAGCCATTTCGGGAGCCAGTAATATCCAGCACTCTGCCGATGTCGCAGCTGGATTGTCAGGAATGGAATCAAGGCGATGAGTGGCCCATAACCCATTCCAAGGGCAATCCGTGCTATTTACTGACAACTGACCCGATGTCCAACATGCATCAATTTGGTCAACCAGTCCGTCTACCTGTAGGCTTGGGATTTGATCACCGGCATCGAGATGAATGACGGCACCACTACCATCAGCACGAACGCGAATTTCCCGAAGTGAAGGGCAATGACGAATCGTGATGTGACTCCCCGGTTGGCAATGGGAGAGATCGAGATGGACGAGAGAAGAGCAGTCAATGACATCGAGGTATTTCAGGACATCTGTGGTAATGCAAATCGACGTACCGGGATATCCCTTCAACTCCCCGCCACCAAGGCCGTCTACGTCGATGTGTACGGATGTGAGTGATTGAGTGCGATCTATCTCGATTTCTACGCCTTGCATTTTCCTATCCCCTCTTGCCAAAGGGATAGTTTACGCGGTGGACACGACACCACCTGTCGTATTAATCATGGTGGTTAAGGCGCATGGGTATAGGGCTTGATTGATGTATTCTCGACATCAGGACGTGGGCTCGGAATTCCGAGGTCATAGCTGCTATCTAATGACCAGCGATATGGGCGGGTGGTTTCTTGGCATATGAGCGGAAAATAAACCGACAGCCGTTCTCCTAAATCGCGCTGTAGTGATCGGGATGTCACTGAGATACCATGCGCTTCTAATCGGGCTAGTAGATCAGTTGTGGATATAGAGCTTGGATAATGGGGGATGAGTTGTAGGATTGTCACATAGCGATAGAAAACACCACCAATATCGGACATAGTCATCTCCCATCAACCACAAGCCCTATATTGGGATGCGGTATATTAATTATACCGCATTGATTCGATAGTTTACAATTGCATTCGCTTACTTTCGCTTCGCTCAAGCAATCGATAAAATCACCTACGGATCAAGTCTCCGACTTTCTCCTTAAGGTGATTTCCTTCACTTCACTCCTGAGTTGTTGGCGTATTCATACATGACAGCCATTTCGTTCCGGGGTACTTCTTTGAATATATAACCGGTCAGATTATCCATGTCATAAATTGGCTGGAACCAATCTGCCCTGTCATATCGAGTTGTAAATGCTCTATCCCCATATGGAGTCGCACCCCATAAATTACCGACCAGTTTCTTAAGTGCTATTACGTCCAAGTGAGACACATTGGATTCTCTCTCTATTGGGTTCTCCATAATGAGATGTATGTGCCAATTGGCTTCAACTTTCTCAATATCGCATGATTGGTATAGATAACGAGCGAGACCCATCTCTAACACAGGGAGGACCCGTAATTTATATCTGCTTTTTCTCGGAAAAAAGCACCGGTTCATCTTTCTGATGAATCCAGCAAGTGATTCCTCTGCCTTTTGTCTGGATAGGTCAGCACGAAAGATTAATGTAATGAAAAAACTAGGATTAAATGATGCAGTGAATTGGGATACGTCTTCTTTGTGCTGCTTAATTAACATCTGTGATTGGTAGTTCATATTTTATTCCTTTGTTTGTTATTTTAAAACGGGTGCACTTTAACTAAGGATTTCACTGACAAGCGTCAGCTTTTCCCCATTAGCGGCATAATCACTTAAACTAGATTCCGCAGGCTTTTACACTCTTACGGACAAAGTTAAATATGCCGGCCCCGCTATTACTTGATAGTTATTGCGATCAATTCGATATAATGTGCACATTGCCTTAGCCACGGATGTTATTTTCTGCTACCATGCAGAGTGGCGCGGCTAGTTGATGAGCATGATCATGAGCGATGAAGGTAAGAACCGCTACAATGCAGTGCAGGGCGTAGAGCATCGGCTTCGCTCCCAAGGAAAGTGGCGAAAAAAGGGAGACCGCATTACCCAAGAGAAAGCTTGCCGTGAGATCGGTATCACGACTCGCCAATATCGCAAGTGGAAGGCGATTATTTCTTTAATGGAGAGTTGCTCATTGGAAACAATATATAGCGCTCTCGAAGACAAGCGCTATGCACCTAACAAGATAACACCCGCACAGGAAATGCGGATACGTGAGTACGCAAGAGCATATCCTGAGAAGAGTTTTCGAGAAATCGCTATTGACCTTGAGGGTGAGGTTGGAAAGAGGCTCCATCACAGCACAGTAAGTCGAGTAATGAAAAATGATTCGTAAAAATGATCTTTATCGTTTAGTTAAGTTATCACAGCCTTTTAAGCTGTCAACTTTATTTTGTCATGGCCTTGAGCTCACGTCAGCATGGGGTCTCTACCCTGCTCATCAGCTTGGATGGGACTAGTGGGTATTGGTATTATTTCCTATTTCTATGACGCTGTACGATAAAAATTAAGCCGTCTGAGCTATCCCCCTGTCGATGGTAGTTATCGGGACTCAGTGGCTCCCTGAATTTTGAATTTATTTTTTAGCCAGTGATTTCTTCTCAGCAAATTTTAAAAGAATTGTGTTTATTTTGAAGTTATTTGAAATGGCGTTTCAGCTCTTGTCTAGTTTTGCTACTGCGTTACTATCGATAGTACACAACAACTGGAGACTTCTAACATGCCACAACAGGAACACCTAGATAGCAGCACTACTGAGAATTTACTGAATGTCGAGCAGGTATGCAAACGCCTTTCAGCGTCACGCTCAGCACTTTATCGCTTGATCACTGCAAAGAAAATACCGCCTGCTAAGCATATCAAGCATATCGGCGCACGCTGGAAAGAGTCAGACATTAACAAATTCATCAAAGAAAATTTTGAATAAAAAAGCCCCCAAGACTGGGGGCTTTTTACGTTCTATGCTTTTAACTCGCTTTTTTGACCTTTTCTTACCCACTCCCCATCAGCCTATCAATTTCATCTGACCAAAAATGCATCATTTTCCTTCGCTCGTCTATGTAGTCAGAGTGGTTGTAGCTTGCCCTTACCCGATTTCCGTCTACATGTGATAATTGACGCTCAATTAAATCGCTCCGGTATCCCTTTGTATTCAGCATAGTTGACGCTGTCGACCTGAAACCATGCGGCGAAAATTTAAATTTCAAGTTCATGCGCATGATAACTGAGTAGCCGCTATTCACATGTGCGTGTTCATTCGGGTATTTCTGGTGCGGGAAAATATAATCTTCCGGCTTACCTTGAGGTAGGGATTTGAGCAATTTGATAACCTGCCTGCTGAGTGGCACCACATGAATGCGTCGATTCTTCATACGCTCAGCCGGAATAGTCCAAACTTTAGCGTCAAAATCGAATTCATCCCACCGGGCTTTTATAAGCTCATGGCTTCTGACAAAGGTATGTGCCAACAGGAGCAGCGCGGTTTTCATTTGCTGCGTAGATTGGCTGTTCTTGATACCAAGGAGTACGGTTTTAAATTCGTTTATGTTTAGCGATGCCGAATGTTTCGTTTTTGGGAGTGATAGCACTCCCTTAAGAGCGGCGGTAGGGTCGCTATCTATGACCCCTTTTATAATTGCATTTCGACAGACGCATCCGATAATTATTTTGGCATCTTTTGCAATCGTTGGAGCACGCTTTTCTACATTTTTAACGATGTCCAAGACATCACGGCTAGTCACATCTTCAATGGCTATTTCACCGATTGACGGGTAAATGTCACGCTCAAGGATTCGTTTAACCTTCTTGGTGTGGGTACCTGACCAGTTGGGCTCATTAGCTTCAACGTATTCCTCTGCCACGGCCTTGAAGCTCTGAGGATCGGTAGCCACCGATTTTTGACGCTTCCGCTTTAGCTTGCGCTGGGCGACGTCTGCCCTCGCCTCTGCCAGTGACAGGCTAGGGAAAGTGCCAAGGGTCACGAAAGTATCGCCCTGTGAGCGATCCCGGTAGAGGAAGGTTTTCGAGCCCGACACTCGCACGTTGAGATAGAGGCCGTTCCCATCGGCTACTCGGTAGTCCTTTTCCTTCGCCTGTAGGTTCTTGATCTGTGTCGCTGTCAACTTACCCATGCCCTGCCCCCTCGCCGGTTGGCTGTACCCCAAAAATTTTCAGGATTGTACCCCATTTTTTGTGGGCTTGGCAGGTATGGCTAGGTACTGAAAGAGACTCTGATCAATGATAGATATTTGATTTTTCTTTATTTTATTCGTTTTTATCCGTGTCAGATTGTCCTTGGAATTTTTTCTCCCTGTAAAAACAGCAATCTGAAGCATACCTTAGACGACAACGGCCCCGCCAGTTGGCGGGGCCGTTTGCCTATGGAACTAGAGATTTCGTACCGACATCATGCGCGCTCGGCGATGATCTCCTTCCACTTGGCGGGGCCGGTCTGGTGTACCGAGGTACCCTGGCTGTCGACCGCCACGGTGACCGGCATGTCTTCGACCTCGAACTCGTAGATCGCTTCCATGCCCAGGTCGGCGAAGCCCACCACGCGGGACTTCTTGATCGCCTGTGCCACCAGGTAGGCGGAGCCGCCTACCGCCATCAGATAGACCGCCTTGTTGTCGCGAATCGCCTCGATGGCGGCCGGACCGCGCTCGGCCTTGCCTACCATGCCCAGCAGACCGGTCTCTTCCAGCATGGTACGGGTGAACTTGTCCATGCGCGTGGCGGTAGTAGGACCGGCCGGCCCGACCACCTCGTCGCGAACCGGATCCACCGGGCCAACGTAGTAGATGAAGCGGCCCTTGAGATCCACCGGCAGCGACTCGCCCTTGGCGATCATGTCGACCATGCGCTTGTGCGCGGCATCGCGGCCGGTGAGCAGCTTGCCGTTGAGCAGCAGGGTGTCGCCCGGCTGCCAGGTCAGCACTTCTTCCGGCGTGACCGTATCCAGGTTCACGCGCTTGACGTTGTCGCCGGCCTCACGGGTGATCTCCGGCCAGTCTTCCAGCTTGGGCACCGGCAGTGCCGCCGGGCCGGAGCCGTCCAGGGTGAAGTGCGCATGACGGGTGGCGGCACAGTTGGGAATGATCGCCACCGGCTTGTTGGCGGCGTGCGTCGGGTAGTCCTTGACCTTGATGTCGAGCACCGTGGTCAGACCGCCCAGGCCCTGGGCGCCGATACCGCTCTTGTTGACCTTGTCGAACAGCTCTAGACGCAGCTCCTCGGCACGGTTGGACGCGCCGCGAGCCTGCAGTTCCTGGATGTCGATGGGATCGAGCAGCGCCTCCTTGGCGATCTCCATGGCCTTCTCGGCGGTACCGCCGATACCGATGCCGAGCATGCCGGGCGGACACCAGCCGGCACCCATCTTGGGCAGCTGCTCGAGCACCCAGTCGACCACGTTATCGGAGGGATTGAGCATGGCGAACTTGGACTTCGCCTCGCTGCCACCGCCCTTCGCCGCCACGTGCACCTCGACCTTGTCGCCGGACACGATCTTGTGATGGATGATCGCCGGGGTGTTGTCGCCGGTGTTCTTGCGGGCGCCGTCCGGGTCGGCCAGCACCGAGGCGCGCAGCACGTTGTCGGGCAGCTGGTAGGCGCGGCGTACGCCTTCGTTGATCATGTCGTCGAGGCTCATCTCGGCGTCCCAGCGCACGTTCATGCCCACATGCACGAACACGGTGACGATGCCGGTGTCCTGACAGATCGGACGATGGCCCATGGCGCACATGCGCGAGTTGATCAGAATCTGGGCGATGGCGTCCTTGGCCGCCGGGTTCTCCTCCCGCTCGTACGCCGCCGCCATGGCGTCGATGAAATCCTTGGGATGGTAATAGGAGATGTACTGCAGGGCGTCGGCGACGCTCTGGATCAGATCGTCCTGGCGGATCACGGTCATGTGCAAGGAACTCCTCGGCAGTGTCGGCATGCCCGCTTCTGGATTCGCAAGCGCGAAGCGGCGGGTTCGAACGGGGGCGAATTATACCGTATCGCGGCCTGCTCGACAGGTTCATGCCGCCAAGGTCGAACCTTCCTAGTGTTTGAACAGCAAGATAACGGTATAAAATCTTGAATGGATTTGTCGCCCTGGACCACCGCCTCTACGCTAGCTGTTAGTCAGTCATGGACTCATGGAACGAAGCGTCACGATCAAGGAGCCGATCATGCAACCCACCGTGTCCGATTTCCTCGTCTCCCGCCTGCGCGAATGGGGTGTGGAGCGGCTGTACGGCTACTCAGGCGACGGCATCAATGGCGTGATGTCCGCCCTGCGCCGCGCCGATGGCAATCCCCGCCTCGTCCAGCCCCGCCACGAGGAAGTGGCGGCCTTCATGGCCTGCGCACATGCCAAGTTCAGCGACGAGGTCGGGGTCTGCGTGGCCACCTCCGGCCCCGGAGCGGTACACCTGCTCAACGGCCTCTACGATGCGCGCAAGGATCATATGCCCACCGTGGCCATCGTCGGCCAGCAGGCGCGCAAGAGCCTCGGTACCGACTATCAGCAGGAGCTGGACCTGATGGCGCTGTTCAAGGACGTCGCCAGCGAATACGTGCAGATGGTCACCGAGCCGGCCCAGGCCCGCCACGTCATCGATCAGGCGATGCGCATCGCCATCGCCCGCCGCACCGTGACCTGTGTGATCCTGCCCAACGACGTGCAGGACCTGCCCATGGAGGACCCGCCCAGGGAGCATGGCGCGGTATTCTCCGGCGTCGGCTACCAGTTTCCCCAGCAGTTGCCCGAAAGTGCCGACCTGGACGCTGCCGCTGAGATTCTGAAGTCCGGCAAGAAGGTCGCCATTTTGGCCGGCGCCGGGGTCAAACATGCCGTGGACGAGTTGATCCGCGTGGCCGACCTGACCGGCGCAGGCATCGCCAAGGCGATACTGGCCAAGACCATGGTGCCTGACGACCTGCCCGGTGTGACCGGCTCCATCGGCCTGCTCGGCACCGAGGCCAGCGACCGCATGATGAGGGAGTGCGACACCCTGCTGATGGTGGGCACGCGCTTCCCCTACGTGGAGTTCTTGCCCGAGCCGGGGCAGGCCCGTGCCATCCAGATCGACGTGGTGCCGGAAGCCCTGGGCGTGCGCTACCCCACCGAGGTCAATCTGCATGGCGATGCCGGCGCCACCCTGGCAGCGCTGGCCGAACGCCTCAAGCGCAAACGCAACAGCAAGTGGCGCAAGCAGGTGCAGGGCTGGATCGACGACTGGTGGGAGAAGACCGAGGCGCGTGCCGCCACCGAGGCCACACCGATCAACCCGCAGCTCGTGTTCCAGCGCCTCTCGCCGCGCCTGCCGGACGACGTCATGCTCACCTGCGACGTGGGCAGCGCGACCAACTGGTATGCGCGCAACCTGAAGATCCGCCGCGGCATGCTGGGCTCCGTTTCCGGCGGGCTGGCCTCGATGGGCAACGGTGTGCCCTATCTGATCGCCGCCAAGTTCTGCCACCCCAGCCGCCCCGCCATCGCGCTGGTCGGCGACGGCGCCATGCAGATGCTGGGCAACAACGCGCTTATCACGCTTGCCAAGTACTGGCAGGAGTGGCAAGACCCCCGCTGCATCGTGCTGGTGCTCAACAACCACGACCTGAGCCAGGTGACCTGGGAGCAGCGCGTGATGGAGGGCGACCCCAAGTTCGACACCTCTCAGGATCTGCCCGAGTTCCGCTACGACCAGTATGCCGAGCTGCTCGGCTTCAAGGGCTTGGTCATGCGCGAGCCCGACGACATCGATCGAGTGTGGGACGAGGCCCTCGCCGCCGACCGCCCGGTGGTGATCAACGCCTATACCGACAGCGACATCGCCCCCCTGCCCCCGCACATCGAGTTCGAGCAGGCCAAGAGCTACCTCGCCTCGATGCTCAAGGGCGACTCCAGCGGCCTGCACAGCGCCAAGCTCTCCGCCAAGCAGATGGGCCGCTCGTTGTTCAGACGAAAGAAGTGACGCCCAGTTGCCTGAGGCTCCCCACCGGCCCGGTCATGCCTGCCTGACAAGGCGGCATGGCCGGGCGGTTTCACTCGCCGTCTGCGACGACGCCGAACAGGAAGATAACGGTATAAATGCTAGCGATGTAAACCGTTCAATCAGGCTGACAACTCGGGCAGCGATAAAGCCGACGCGAGGCGACCATCAGCCGCTCGACCGGTGTGCCGCAGGCGTGGCAGGGCCGCCCGTCGCGCTCGAACACGGCAAAGCGACTGAGCCGCCGGCTTTCCCCCTGCCGCCTGGCAGCGGCCGCCCACTCGGCGCGGTTGGTCACGCCGGCCTGTTCATAGGCCTGCCGGGTCACGGCGAGAATGGTGTGCGCCAGCCCTTCCAGTCGTTCACCGTCCAGGTCGACGACTCGGGCCGTGGGCGGTAGCCCGGCGAAGAACAGAATTTCGGAGCGCAGGTAGTTGCCGATGCCGGCGAAAGGCGCCTGATCGAGCAGCAGCCCGCCCAGCCGGCGGCGCACGAAGCGCGGCTCGCTCAAACGCGCCATGGCCTGCTCCGGCGTGACCCCGTGGGTCAGCAGGTCGGGACCAAGGCGGGAGAGAAACGGATGCTCGGCGAGCCTCTCGGCCGGCCACAGCGAGACATCGGAGGCGCTGTAGAGGCTGGCCGAGCGCCCTTCTGCCGTCAGCCGCACGCGCAGCGAGCGCTGGGTATCGGGTTCGCGCTCGGCGTCGTGGAGCTTCCATACGCCGTAGAGCTGGTTGTGACTGTAGAGCACGCGACCGTCGTCGAAGCGGGTCAACAATGCCTTGCCCCAGCTGTCCACCGCCGTGACCTCTCGCCCCACCAGCGATTCGGCCTCGGCGGCCAGTTCGGGGAAGGCAAACCACACGGACTCCAGCCGCCTGCCGGCAAGCTGCTCATGCAGGCGGTCGGCGGCACGGCGAATCTCAGGGCCTTCGGGCATCGTTACTCCGATTCAGAATAAAGCGGGAACGCAGCGAGAAGCGCCGGGGACAGCGCCCCCTCAAGCCCTGTCGACGGAAAGCCTCGAGCGGGCGGACTACCCCAGCGCCAGCTGCCGCTCCTTGAGCTCATGCAGCCGGTCGCGCAGCCTGGCCGCCTCCTCGAACTCCAGGTTCTGGGCCGCTTCGAACATGGCGTCCTCGACCCGCGAGACCTCCTTGGCCAGATCGGTCGGCGAGAGTTCGCCGAGATCGTAGACCGCCGCGCCCTCGGCCACCTTGCGCTCGCTGCGCCGTCCCTTGCCCTTGCGCCCCGGCGCCTGAGCCGCCTCCATGATGTCGGCCACCGAGCGGGTCACGGTAGTCGGCGTGATGCCGTGCTTCTCGTTGTGGGCGATCTGCTTGGCGCGGCGCCGCTCGGTCTCGTCGATGGCACGACGCATGGAGTCGGTCATGCGGTCGGCATAGAGGATCGCCTTGCCGTTGGCGTTGCGTGCCGCGCGGCCGATGGTCTGGATCAGCGAACGCTCGTTGCGCAGGAAGCCCTCCTTGTCGGCATCGAGGATCGCCACCAACGATACCTCGGGAATGTCGAGCCCCTCACGCAGCAGGTTGATACCCACCAGTACGTCGAAGTTGCCCAGACGCAGGTCGCGGATGATCTCGACCCGCTCCACGGTGTCGATGTCGGAGTGCAGGTAGCGCACCCGCACGCCATGCTCGTCGAGATATTCGGTGAGATCCTCGGCCATGCGCTTGGTCAGGGTAGTGACCAGCACCCGCTCGCCCACTTCGGTACGCAGGCGGATCTCGGAGAGCAGATCATCGACCTGGGTCGAGGCCGGGCGCACCTCGATCTCCGGGTCGACCAGGCCGGTGGGACGCACCACCTGCTCCACCACCTGGCCGGCGTGCTCGGCCTCGTAGGGCCCCGGCGTGGCCGAAACGAAGATCGTCTGCGGAGAGATGCTCTCCCACTCCTCGAAGGTCATGGGGCGGTTGTCCAGCGCCGAGGGCAGGCGGAAGCCGTACTCCACCAGCGTCTCCTTGCGCGAGCGGTCGCCCTTGTACATGCCGCCCACCTGGGGAACGCTGACGTGGGATTCGTCGATGAACAGCAGCGCGTCGTCGGGCAGGTAGTCGAAGAAGGTGGGCGGCGGCTCGCCGGGATTGCGCCCTGAAAGGTAGCGCGAGTAGTTCTCGATGCCGTTGCAGTAGCCCAGCTCGTTCATCATCTCCAGGTCGTAAAGGGTGCGCTGCTCGAGGCGCTGCGCCTCCACCAGGCGGTCGTTCTTGCGCAGCCACTCGAGGCGCTCGACCAGCTCGAGTTTGATCGCCTCGGCGGCGGAGAGGATCGTTTCCCGCGGCGTCACGTAGTGGCTCTTGGGATAGATCGTCATGCGCGGCACCTCGCCGCGGGTTTCGCCGGTAAGCGGATCGAACAAGCGAATCGAGTCGATCTCGTCGCCGAACAGCTCCACCCGCACCGCCTCTTCGTCGGAATCGGCCGGATAGATGTCGATCACGTCGCCGCGCACTCGGTAGGTAGCGCGCTTGAAGTCCATGTCGTTGCGGGTGTACTGCAGCTCCGCCAGGCGTCGCAGGAAGCGGCGCTGATCGATCAGCTCGCCGCGGGTGAAGTGCAGACGCATCTTCAGGTACTGGTCGGGATCGCCCAGGCCGTAGATCGCCGAGACCGAGACCACGATCAGCGCATCGCGCCGCTCGAGCAGGGCCTTGGTCGCCGAGAGCCGCATCTGCTCGATGTGATCGTTGATCGAAGCGTCCTTCTCGATGAAGGTGTCCGACGAGGGGACGTACGCCTCCGGCTGGTAGTAGTCGTAATAGGAGACGAAGTACTCGATGGCGTTGTCGGGGAAGAACGACTTGAACTCGCCGTAGAGCTGTGCCGCCAACGTCTTGTTGGGCGCCATGACGATGGTCGGGCGCTGCAGCCGCTCCACCACGTTGGCCATGGTGAAGGTCTTGCCCGAGCCGGTCACGCCGAGCAGGGTCTGATGGGCCAGGCCCGCCTCCAGCCCCTTCACCAGGCCTTCGATGGCGGCTGGCTGATCGCCGGCAGGCTTGAACTTCGAATTGAGGCGAAACGGCTTGCTCATCGCGGCTCCAGGCATGCAGCAGGCGCCCTGGGGCGCCTGCTGTCTCAATGGTTCGTCTTGGTCCGTGCATCAGGTCTATGCTTCAAGACCATGCTTCAGCACTGCAGCTCCGTGAGTATAGGAGCGTGGCGGCCATCATGCCGCGTCGACGGCACTGCGCGTGGTGACTTCCACGGTGGAACTGGTCATGAGGCGGTGGATGGGGCACTTGTGGCTGATCTCCTCCAGCCGCAGGCGCTGCGCCTCGTCCTCGATGCCGTGGAAGGTCATCACCACTTCGAGTCGATAAATGCCCTTGCGTTCATCGCTGACGTCGCGATTGACCCTGACGCTGACGCCCTCCAGCGGCCACTGCTTGCGCTGGGCGTACATCTGCGCCGTGATCGCCTTGCAGGCACCCAGCGAGAGGTCGAAATAGTCGTGGGGGTCGGGGGCGCTCTCCTCACCGCCGAAAGCCTTGGGTACGTCGACGTAAAGGTCCTCGAAGCCCGCTATCCGCACCCGCTGGCGCAAGATACGATTCCGCTCGCTGACGATCTCGATGGTCTCTTTCATTGTACGCTCCGCTCTTGCAGCTGGATGGGTGCGGCTGGATGGGTGTTACTTGACCTGGATGGGCAGCTTGAGCGCCTCGACGGCACGGATCAGCGCCTCGCGACTGACGCGACCTTCCACCTCGGCACCGTGGCGCCCCACCTCGGCACTCTCCACCCCATCCACCATCATCAGGGCAGTAGTAATGCGATTCACCTGTTCGGCGTTTTCCACACCGGTGAAATCGAGCGATTGATGCGGCATGCATGACTCCCTAGCGTGGAATAAGGTAATAAGCAGTCTAACATGAGCGTTGCGGTGCGACACCGCTTGCAATCCGCCCTCGCCGCCCGCATACCGAACGATATACCCCCGACATGACGACCTGGAGCCACAGGCATAATGAGTGATTGGACAACCGCCCTGGAGGGGCGCCGTACGAGCGATTCACGGGTCGAGTTCGAGATCGGCGAGCCCGTCCAGCAGGCCGCGGCGAACGTCAAGGTGACGCCACTCGTCCACCTCGCCGTACTCGACGTGGTCGGCAAGGCTGCCGACAAGCTGCTGCAGGGCCAGACCAGCGCTCAGGTCGAGCTGGCCAAGGGCGACTTCGCACCCTTGACCTGTTTCTGCAACGCCAAGGGCCGCATGCTGGCTAACGCCCAGCTGCTGCGCATCAGCCCCGAACGCTACCGTCTGATCCTGCACCGTGACCTGGTGGAGCCGCTGCGCGATCACCTGAAGAAGTTCGCCCCGTTCTACAAGAGCGAACTCGCGATACGCGACGACCTGGCCCTGCTGGGATTGATCGGTGCCGACGCACCGGCCGTCGCGGTCGGGTATCTCGACACAGCAGCCCCCAGCCTGTGGCATCAGGCCGGCGATGAGGAGCGCCAGCTACTGGCTCATCCCGGGCCGCAGCCACGCGTGTTGATCTGCCTACCCCGGGAGCAGGCTATCGCAACGGCCAGCGCCCTGAACGATCAAGCGACCCTGGTAGGCAACGCCGAGTGGTGCCTGCAGGACATTCGGGCCGGGCTCGCCTGGCTCACCGCCGCCCACCAGGACGCCCTGTTGCCGCAGATGATCAACTGGGAGGCGCTGGGTGGCATCAGTTTCAAGAAGGGCTGCTACACCGGCCAGGAGGTGGTGGCTCGCGCGCACTTCCGCGGCCAGGTGAAGAAGCGTCTGGCCCACTGTCGGCTCGAGGGCGAGCAGTTGCCGGAACTGGGCAGCGCCATCGTCGACGAGAATGGCAAGAACACCGGCGAAGTGATCGCCGCGGAGTGCGACAACGAGGGTGGCGTCGAGCTGCTCGCCGTGCTGACCACCCGTGAGGAGATCGGCCCGCTCAGCATCGAGAATCGTAGCGTGACCCCGCTTCCTCTGCCCTACCCGATCGAACGGCTCGATCCGGAGAGTCTGGCCTAGGCCGCACCCTCGCCCAGGTCCAAGCCGAAGACTCTCCCCGCGGTCGCCGTACTTTGTGCGGCGACCGCCTCGGGCGTCTCGCCGCGTAGCTTTGCCACCATCTCGCATACCTGAACGATCCGCGCCGGCTCGTTGCGCTGCCCCTGGTAGCCGCACAGCGGCATGTCGGGGCTATCGGTCTCCAGCACGAAGCCATCCTCGGGCAGGCTCTTCACTGCGCGCCACAGGCGCTGAGCGCGCTCGTAGGTGACCGCACCGCCCAGCCCCACCACGAAGCCGAGATCGAGAAACTTCCAGGCCTGGTCCGGCGAGCCGGCGAAGGCGTGAATCAAGCCGCCCGCCGGCAGGTCGAGCTGGCGCAGGCGCTTGGAGACCTTGTCGTTGGCATGCACGCAGTGAATCACCACCGGCAGCCGGCGCGCCTTGGCCAGCCGCAGTTGGGCATCGAACAGCTGCCACTGGTCGTCGAGGGTCTCCTCGAAGCGCGCATCGATGCCGCACTCGCCCAGCGCCCGCACTTCGGGGTGTTCGTCCAGTAGGCCAGCCAGTGCTTCGACGTCGCCTTCGCCGTGTTCGTGCATGAAGTAGGGATGCAGCCCCAGACTGACGTGCACGTCGTCACGCGCGCCCAGCGCCAGCACGGCGGGCCAGTGCTCGCGGGTGGTGCCCGGCACCAGGAAATGACCGATACCGGCCGCCCTGGCGCGTTCGAACATCGCCTCGCGGTCGTCGTCGAAGGCCTCGAAGTCGAGATGGCAGTGGGCGTCGATCAGCACGTCGCTCTCCTTGGCAGCTCCTTCGTCGTCCCTGACGAAGGGATGATGGCTAGGCTTGGTCTGAAAAGTCGGCGAGCGAAGGCCAGACAAGGCAAAAAACAGCGAAAAGACGGAGTTTACATAGTGTAAATGAGTACTTTGAGCTGTTTTTTAACGCCGTATGGCCAAGCGCAGGCAGTTTTCAGGCAAAGCCTAGTGTTCGCGGGTGGCGGCGAAGCGTATCTCCGGCCAGCGCTCCTGGGTCATCTGCAGATTGACCCTTGTGGGGGCAATGTAGGTCAGGTAACCGCCGCCATCCAGCGCCAGGTTGGCGCTCGCCTTGCGCTTGAACTCCTCGAGCTTCTTGGCATCGTCGCAGTAGATCCAGCGTGCGGTCTGCACGTTGACCGGCTCATAGACGCAGTCGACCTTGTACTCCTCCTTGAGCCGGTGGGCGACCACGTCGAACTGCAGGGTACCCACGGCGCCGAGGATCAGGTCGTTATTGTCCAGCGGCTGGAACAGCTGGGTGGCGCCCTCTTCGGAGAGCTGCTGCAAGCCTTTCTGCAGCGCCTTGAGCTTCAGCGGATCCTTGAGCTGCACGCGCTTGAACAGCTCCGGGGCGAAGTGGGGAATGCCGGTGAAGCGCATGTCCTCGCCCATGGTGAAGGTATCGCCGATCTGTATGGTGCCGTGGTTGTGCAGGCCAATGATGTCGCCGGGCCAGGCCTCTTCCACGTGGGCGCGGTCGGAGGCCATGAAGGTCAGGGCGTCGGCGATCTTGACGTCCTTGCCGATGCGCACGTGGCGCATCTTCATGTTCTTCTCGTACTTGCCCGAACAGACCCGCAGGAAGGCGATACGGTCGCGGTGCTTCGGGTCCATGTTGGCCTGGATCTTGAACACGAAACCGGTGAAGCGGCCGTCGTTGGCCTCGACGGTGCGGGTATCGGTCTCGCGGGGCTGCGGCGGTGGGGCATACTCGACGAAGCCGTCGAGCATCTCGCGCACGCCGAAGTTGCCCATGGCGGTACCGAAGTAGACCGGGGTCAGCTCGCCGCGGCGGTAGGCCTCGAGATCGAACTCATGGGAAGCGCCACGGACCAGCTCCACCTCCATGCGCAGCTCCTCGGCCGCTTCCGCGCCGAGCACCGTGTCGACCTCGGGGTTGTCGAGTCCCTCGATGCGCTTGTCATCGGGGATACGGCTGCCCTGGCCCTGGGTATAGAGATGGATCACGTCGTTATAGAGGTGGTAGACCCCCTTGAAGTGACGGCCCATGCCGATCGGCCAGGTCATCGGCGCGCACTGGATGTTCAGCACCGTCTCCACCTCGTCCATCACCTCGATGGGATCGCGGATGTCGCGGTCCATCTTGTTGACGAAGGTGAGAATCGGCGTGGTGCGCAGGCGACAGACCTCCATCAGCTTGATGGTACGGTCCTCGACACCCTTGGCGCCGTCGATGACCATCAGCGCCGAGTCCACCGCCGTCAGCGTGCGGTAGGTATCCTCGGAGAAGTCCTCGTGCCCCGGGGTGTCGAGCAGGTTGACCATGCGCCCGCCGTAGGGGAACTGCATCACCGAGGTGGTCACGGAGATGCCCCGCTCCTGCTCCATCTTCATCCAATCGGAAGTGGCGTGGCGGTCGTTGCGCTTGCTCTTCACCGAGCCGGCCAGCTGAATCGCGTTTCCGAACAGCAGCATCTTCTCGGTGATGGTGGTCTTGCCCGCGTCGGGGTGCGAGATGATCGCAAAGGTTCTACGCAGCCCGACTTCGCGGGCCAGATCGGCGTCTGACATCAGTCTCGAATTCGTCTAGTGGCACCGCCTGCGGCAGTGCGTGAATGAGCAGTGGGCCGCATTCTACGGCTTTGCCCCGCGCAGTTGTAGGGCAGCGACACCGAAAGCGCATGCCAAGGCCGTCCACCTGCCCGCCGGCAGGCACAACAAGGTATCATGTGGGCGGATTCTTCGCTGGAGCCCTCATGCCAACCGCCCCGCCCCTGCCGCTCTCGACCCCCAGCCGCAACCTGGTGCGTCTGACCCTGGTACGCGGCATCACCTGGACCGGCTTTCTGATCGCCACCATCGTCGGCGTCGAGCTGCTGCATTTCGAGATCGAAGTGGCGGCGGTAATTGGGGTGATCGTCTGCATGGGGCTGGTCAACCTCTTCACCTGGTGGCGCCTGGGCCGCCAGTGGGCGGTCAGCCACACCGAGTACGTGCTGCATCTGCTGGCCGACACCATCGGCCTCACCCTGCTGTTCTATCTCACCGGCGGCTCCAGCAACCCCTTCATCAACTACTACCTGGTGCCGGTGACCATCGCCGCCGCCACCCTGCCCTGGCGCTACGCCTGGATCATCGCCAGCGCCGCCATGGGGTCGTACACCTTGCTGATGTGGGTCTATCACCCGGTCCCTCAGTTCGCCCACTACTACGACGCCGTGGGGGTCAATCTTCACATCCTCGGCATGTGGATCAACTTCGGTCTCTCGGCGGGCCTGGTGACCTTCTTCATCTACAAGATGGCCCACGCCCTGCGCAGCCGTGAGCGGGCCCTCTCCCAGACCCGCGAAGCGGCGCTGCGCAACGAGCAGATCGTGGCGGTGGCCACCCAGGCGGCCGGCACCGCCCACGAGCTGGGCACACCGCTGTCGACGATGGCGGTACTGCTCAGCGAGATGCGCGAAGACGCCAAGGACGACCCCGCACTGATCGAGGACATCGAGCTGCTGCGCCGCCAGGTGGACGTGTGCAAGTCGCGCCTGCGCCACCTGGTGGAAAGCACCGACCGCAGGCGCATGGCCGAACCCGAGGTGTGCGATGCCCGGGAGTGGCTGCAAGGCGTCGTGCAGCGCTGGCTGGTGCTGCGTCCCGACGTCAGCCATCGCCTGGAGATCGCCGAGCAGCGCGGTACGCCCTGGCTCAAGGTCGACACCACGCTGGATCAGGCCATCACCAACCTGCTCAACAACGCTGCCGATGCCAACCCCGACGACGTAAGCATTCGCCTGGACTGGAACGACGAAGAGGCCATCATCGACATTCGCGACCACGGCCCCGGCGTCAGCCTGGACATCGCTGACCAACTAGGCGAAACCTTCGTCTCGACCAAGAGCAAGGGGCTCGGCATCGGCCTGTTCCTGACCCACGCCACCATCAACCGCTTCGGCGGCGGTGTTAGCCTGTATAATCATCCTGACGGGGGGACGCTGACCGAAGTGATCCTGCCGCACAGCGAGCCCTGAGCGACGAGGACGCCATGCAAGACGCCGAAACACGCCTGCTGATCGTCGATGACGACGAAATGTTCTGTCACGTGCTGTCACGCGCCCTGGGCAGGCGCGGATACGAGGTGCTGGTGGCCCACGACGCGGAGCAGGCGCTGAGCCTGGCCCGCCGCCACCGCCCCGAGCTGGCCACCCTGGACCTCAAGCTGGAGCACAGCTCGGGCCTGAAGCTGCTGCCCGAACTGCTCAACGTGGTGCCCAGTTGCCGCATCGTGGTGCTGACGGGCTACTCGAGCATCGCCACCGCGGTGGAGGCGATCAAGCTCGGCGCCGTCAACTACCTGTGCAAGCCGGCCGATGCCGACGAGATCCTCGCGGCCCTCGACCAGCAGCAGGGCGATCCGGATGCCGAAGTGGCGGAATCGCCGCCCTCGATCAACCGCATCGCCTGGGAGCACATCCAGAAGGTGCTGCAGGAACACGACGGCAACATCTCCGCCACCGCCCGCGCCCTGGGCATGCACCGCCGCACCCTGCAACGCAAACTGCAGAAGCGCCCGGTGCGGCGGTAGTCGTTGTTCAGCAAGGCCCTGCACTGGCTTAGCGCCACCCAGGCGAGCGGCGCCGGGGACAGGTCGTAGCGGAGGTTATTTGCCAGGGGTGAGGAGCACTGCTCCGAACGGGCTGGCCATGGATGGCCAGCACCGGTCCTGCAAGCGGAGCAGGATGCGAGAGCGCAGCAGGGCAAATATAGCGCCCAGGGATGGGTTCACAGCGCCTCCGCGAGACCTGTCGCCGGAAAAGCCGCGGGCATATGTCATTGAGCCGTCCAACCAAGATCAATATTCCAGCTCGAGCCGGTCACCGCGCCTGCCGCATCCGAGGCCAGGTAGGCCACCAGCGCCGACACTTCCTCGGGATCGATCAGGCGCTTCACCGCGGCATTCTTGAGCATGATCTGCTGCACCACGTCCTGCTCGTCCATGTTGTGCAGCCGGGCCTGATCGGCGATCTGATTCTCCACCAGCGGCGTCTTCACGTAGGCCGGACAGATGGCGTTGGCCGTGATGCCCTGGGGGCCGCCCTCCAGCGCCGCCGTCTTGGTCAGCCCGATCATGCCGTGCTTGGCACTGATATAGGCCGACTTGCCCGGCGAGGCGACCTGGGCATGCACCGAGGCGATGTTGACGATACGCCCCCAGCCGTTCTCGCGCATGGAAGGCCATACGGCCTGGGTCAGCAGGAAAGGCGCCGTCAGCATCAGATCGATGATCTGGCGCCACTTGGCCTCGGGAAAGTCCTCTATCGGCGAGACGTGCTGAATGCCGGCATTGTTGACCAGGATATCGACCTTGCCGAAACGCTTGATCGCCTCCGCCACGGCCGCCTTGCACGCCTCACCGTCGCTGAGATCGGCCTGGAAGAACGCCGCACCCACGGCATCGGCCTTGGCCTTGGCCTGATCGTTGAAGTCGACGGCCAGCACCTGATGGCCGAGCTCGCGAAATTGATGCACCACGGCCTCGCCGATGCCGCTGGCGGTTCCCGTCACCAGGGCAACGCGTGGCACGGTAGCGGTTGTATTACTCATGGGTAAATCCTTCTACACGAGGATGGAAGACCTGATCCCCAGCATAAGCCGGGGGTCACGGCCACGACCAGCCCGCCGGAAGTCTTATCCATCAGCAGCGGGGGTCATGACCTTTTCCATCAGCCGCTGGGCCAGACGGCTACCCTCCTCGCGGGACTCCAGGTCGCTCAGATCGTCGAGCAGCTCGCAGCGCCACAGCCAGAGATCAGCGTCCAGCACTTCGGCAACGAAGGGATAGCGGCCCGAGGGTAGATCGAACGCTCTCCGCTCACCTTCCGCAGGTGCCCGTGCGCTGGCAAAGGCAGGAAACAGCACCAGCGACAGCGAGACGGGGCTGACGAGGGCGCCCACCAGGTAGTCGCGCCCGACAGACGCCTCGCCTTGGTCGGGGCTGGCCTGAAAGCACAGTGCATCGACATCCAGCAGCGGGTTGGCGGCCGATGTCGCTTCGAGTGCGGCACCCTGTCGCCGCCGCCAGGCCTCGGCCATCTCGTTCAGGCGCCGGTATTGCTCGGGCGTCGGGGCCAGCATGGCATGCTCCTTTCCATGTAGGTGAATACGGGGCAGGTGGGCACGGACACCCCGTTCGGCAGAACGCCTCATGGCTGCTATTCTGGCAGGTCCATGAGCGACGAGGAATGCCCATGCTCCCCCAGCAGCGTCTCGAACTTGCCGTCGACATCGCCCGGGAAGCCGGCGAGAAAATCGTGGCGGCCAGGAATGGCCAAGCCTTCAATCAGCAGCTCAAGAACGGACAGGAGCTGGTCACCGACGTGGACGTGGCCGTGGACACATTGATCGGCGAGCGCCTGGAGGCCAGCCTGCCCGGCGAACAGCGACTGAGCGAAGAGCTGGCGCCCGACCGCGAGGTGATGAGCACGGCCGAGTCACTGTGGGTCATCGACCCCATCGACGGCACCGTCAACTTCGCTCACGGCCTGCGCCACGTCGCCGTTTCCATTGCCTGGGTCAGTGAAGGCAAGACGCGTCTCGGCGTGGTGCATGCACCGTTTCTCGGTGAAACCTACACCGCCCTCTACGGCCAAGGAGCCTGGTGCAACGGCAAGCCGATCCATTCCAGCCGCACGGGCAACCTGCAGCGCTGCCTGGTCGCTACCGGCTTTCCCTACCGGCGCGACAGCCGCCCGCCGCTGATGCGACGCCTGATGGCCGTGCTGGAGCACTGTCAGGACGTACGCCGCAACGGCTCCGCCGCCCTCGATCTGTGCGACGTCGCCTGCGGCCGGCTGGATGCCTACTACGAGAGCGTTTCGCCCTGGGACTTCGCCGCCGGCGTGCTGATCGCCCGCGAAGCCGGGGCCCGTACCGGCCATCTCTACCCCTGCCCCAAGGGCATTCCGGAAGATCTCTACGGCGAGAACATACTGGTCAGCGCACCCGAGATTCACGCCGAGCTGGGGGATCTGCTGCGCGCCGCCGACGCCAACGAACTTCGCTATGACTGAGCATGCCGTTTACCGCGGCAATACACAGCCGCGGCAATAGCACAGCATAATCGTGGCACTAGCAGCGTCCTATTGGCCCCGGTGGCCCTCATCCGTCACAATGGCGCCAGACAAAACATCTTCAGGAGACATCTTCTATGTTCGTGGTCATCTTCGGTCGTCCCGGCTGCCCCTTCTGCGTGCGCGCCCAGGACCTCGCCCAGCGCCTGGAAAGCGCCAACGTGATCGAAGGACACCGCTATGTGGACATCTGGGCCGAAGGTATCAGCAAGGCCGACCTGGAGAAGACCATCGGCAAGCCGGTGTCGACCGTGCCCCAGATCTTCATCGACCAGGACCATGTCGGCGGCTTCACCGAGTTCGACCAGTACGTGCGTGACAATGCCCTGATGGCATGAGCCTACCGAACGCTGGCGCCGGTAACGATGCCGGCCCGGCGCTAGCGTTCAATTCCCGTTTAACGTTCCCCCCGCGTTGAAAGCCGTTCCTGGCCAGCCCCTATACTGAAGTCCAATACGAGGCGCATCCGGACAAAGGAACCGCACGATGCAACGGGAAGAATTCCTGCAGCAACTCTGGCTCGATTACATCCACCATCATCCTGATGTGGGAATGCTTCGCCTGTGGCCGACGGATGCACCGGTCGAATACCTGACCCTGCTCACGCTCAGCCAGCCTCCCTTCAGCACGCAGGACATGCTGCCGACGCTGGGCCACCTCGGCTACCGCCCCGTGCATCGCTATGCCATGGCCGACCGCGGTCTGCTGGTGTGTCTGCTGGCACCGCCGGAAGATGGCACCTGGCTGGTGCTTGCGGAGCTCCAGCTCGGCACGCTGTCGCGGGAGCCGCGGGAAAAGCTGACCGAGCTGGTGAGTCGCACCCATCCCCAGGACACCCGGGGCAAGAACCTGCTGTGCCGCGGGCGTCCCTGGGCCATGCCCAGCTGGAGTGATTACCTCACGCTCCATGACGCCCATCCACTGGCAGCCTGGATTGCCGTCATGGGGCCCAGCGTGCATCACGCCGGTTTCGACTGCGAACGACTGGGCAACCGCTTCGAGCTGCTCGACGATGCCCTCGCGGCTGCCGGACTCGAAGGCAGCGAAGAGCGCCAGCACGGCATCTTCCCCGTATCGCCACTGCTCGAGTACCGCTTCTACCCGACCTGTTCGCAGCGCCTGGCCTTCGCCGAAGGGGACGAACACCGTATCTGCCTGGGCGGCCTCGCCCTGATGCAGAAGCGCCTGAGCAGCGACCACGAGCGTGCCGTGGAACTCCTGCTGCCCCACCACACACGTTGCGAGATCACCTGAGGGCCGCCCGCGTTATCCACAGAAATTGTGGATAACGCTGTGCAAGACAGTGTGACAAGCAGCTACATTCCGATAGCGGCGCGCTTCGCTCAGGCTGGTCATAAATTCATCACCCCCCAGTAATGGAAAGGCCCGAGCTCTGAATGAGGGCTCGGGCCTTGGTGCCTCAGCCGGACCGACCGGCATCGCCGATCGGCTCGTGTACGTTGCTGGGCCGCTGGCGCGTCAGTCGAAGGTCATTTCCGGCACGTGGTCAGGCACGATCAGCTTGCCAACGGTCTTCTCGACGATCTCTTCCACGCTCACTCCCGGGGCGCGCTCCTTGAGGACGAAGGCGCCGTTCTCGATCTCCAGGTAAGCGAGGTCGGTGAGCACACGGTTGATGCAACCGGCGCCGGTCAGCGGCAGCGTGCACTTCTCGAGCAGCTTGGATTCGCCGTGCTTGGAGGCATGGGTCATGGTACAGATGATGTTCTCGGCACCTGCCACCAGATCCATGGCGCCGCCCATGCCCTTGATCAGCTTGCCGGGCACCATCCACGAGGCGATGTTGCCCTCCTGATCCACCTCGAAGGCGCCGAGCACGGTCAGGTCGACATGGCCGCCACGGATCATGGCGAAAGATTCTGCGGAGTTGAAGATGGCCGCACCAGGGCGGGCCGTCACGGTCTGCTTACCGGCATTGATCATGTCCGGATCGACCTCGTCCTCGGTGGGGAAGCGCCCCATGCCGAGCAGGCCGTTTTCCGATTGCAGCATCACGTCGATGCCGTCCGGTACGTAATTGGCCACCAGCGTGGGAATACCGATACCCAGGTTGACGTAGAAACCGTCTTTGAGCTCTTGTGCCACGCGCTGTGCCATCTGTTCGCGAGTCAGTGCCATCTTGTTTGCCTCTTGTGTTCGGTGGAGAAGCGATACGTTCGATGCCGGTTACTGTCGGCTGCTGCGGTGGCGGGCTCAGCCCTCGCGCACCGTGCGCTTCTCGATACGCTTCTCGAAAGTGCCCTGGATGATGCGGTCGACGTAGATACCCGGCGTATGGATCTGGTCGGGGCGCAGCTCACCCGGCTCGACGATCTCCTCGACCTCCACCACGGTGATCTTGCCGCAGGTAGCGGCCAGCGGGTTGAAGTTCTGCGCCGTATCGCGATACACCACGTTGCCGTAGCGGTCGGCCTTCCAGCCTTTGACGATGGCGAAATCGGCGTGGAACGCCTCCTCGAGGATGTAATGGCGACCGTTGAACTCGCGCACCTCCTTGCCCTCACCGATCGGCGTGCCGTAGCCGGTTGCCGTGTAGAAGGCAGGAATCCCGGCGCCGCCGGCGCGCATCTTCTCGGCCAGGGTGCCCTGGGGGGTCAGGATCACTTCGATCTCTTCGTTGAGCATCTGCTGCTCGAACAGGGCATTCTCGCCGACGTAGGAGGCGTAGAAGCGCTTGATCTGCTTGTCTTCCAGCAGCAGGCCCAGGCCGAAGCCGTCGACGCCGCAGTTGTTGGAGATGACGGTGAGATCCTTGACGCCGCGACGCTTGACCTCGGCAATCAGGTTTTCCGGGATCCCGCACAGGCCGAAGCCGCCGGCAACCACGGTCATGCCGCTTTCGATGCCGTCCATCGCTTCTTCGTAGGAATACACGCGCTTGTCGAAACCTGACATCGCAAAGCCTCGTCTTGTTGTGAAGTGGTGAAATGAAAGTACCTGACCAGTGTTGACCCCGCCAATATATTTGTTAAGTTTGTTTTTCTTATCAATTGATATGGATAGCTTATAAAATAGGCAGCACGACATGACCATCAAACAGCTGCGCGCCTTCCTGGCCGTGGCCCAGACGCTCAGTTTCACTCAGGCCTGCGAGCGACTCCACCTGTCACAGCCGGCATTGAGCCTGGCCATCAAGGGGCTCGAGGAGACCCTGGGCGGTCCGCTGCTGATTCGCAGCACGCGCAGCGTAAGGCTGACCCCCGAAGGCGAGACCCTGCTGCCTCTGGCCAAGCGCCTGCTGGCCGACTGGGACAACGCCGAGGAGCTGCTGCGCCAGCGTTTCACGCTGCAACTCGGGCGGGTGGCACTGGCCGCCATGCCTTCCATCGCCTGCAATCGGCTACCGCGTGCATTGCGCCGCTTCCGGCTGCGCTTCCCCCGGGTCAACGTGACCGTGCATGACGTGATCAACGAGCAGGTGATCGACATGGTGCGCCAACGCCAGGTCGAGCTCGGTATCGCCTTCGAGCCCGAGACTCGCGAAGGCATCGACTTCCTGCCGCTGTTCGACGACACCTTCGTCGCCGTGCTGCCGCCCGATTCGCCCCTGGCAGAAGCCGAGTCGGTCGACTGGAAGGCACTGCTGGCCCATGACTTCATCACCCTGCAACGCCCTTCCATGGTGCGCATCCTGCTGGAGCAGGCGCTGGCCAGACAGCAGTCCGAACTGCCGGTAGCTTTCGAGAGCCATCAGCTGGCCACGGTGGGTCGCATGGTGGCGAGCGGGCTTGGCGTCAGCGCCGTGCCCTCGCTGTGCCGCGAACAGATGCACGAACTCGGCGCGCGCTGCGTGCCGCTGTTCGAGCCGCAGATCCGGCGCACCGTGGGTATCGTGCTGGGCGCCGGGCAGGAACTCTCCATCGCTGCACGGGCGCTGCACGAAGTGCTGCAGACGACGCTGTGCGAGTCGCCCCCCACATAATGTATGGCTGGGCAGCATCGGCACGATCCATTAGCATGTGCGCCTAACCGTCACATACAAGGGAAGCGCTGAACAAATCGCCGAGCGATTCGCTCGCGCAGTCATTTGTGCAATGCTTCCCAAGGTCAAGGAGTCAGGTATGGCGCCCCTCAAAGGGCCAATCAGCGTACTGCTGCTGGTGATCACCACCCTGTTCTGGTCGATTCCCCTGATTCTGTTGACCCTGCTCAAGCTGATCACCCCGACTCGTGCGCTGCGCTTGATCGTACTACGCGGTTTGAATGGCGTGGCGCTGAACTGGATCGGCTGCAACCTGTGGTGGATGCGCCACTGGCTGAAGCCGCAGCTCGATGCGACCCTTCCCGAAGGGCTGTCGCCCGAGCAGCGCTGGCTGGTGATCTCCAATCACCGCAGCTGGACCGATATCTTCATGCTGTTGATGGTGCTGCACCGGCGCATTCCCATGCCGCGCTTCTTCCTCAAGCAGCAGCTCATCTGGATTCCCATCGTCGGCCTTGCCTGGTGGGCACTCGAATACCCTTTCATGCGCCGCTACAGCCGCGAGCAGATCGCGCGTCGCCCGCAGCTCGCCGACATCGACCGCAAGGCCACCGAACTGATGTGCAAGCGAGCTCGCGAGATGCCACTGGCGATCTTCAACTTCGTTGAAGGTACCCGATTTACCCCGGCCAAGCGTGACGCGCAAAATAGCCCATTCCGCCACCTGCTTCGCCCCAAGGCCGGCGGTATCGCCCAGGTGCTGAGCCACCTGGGCGAACAGCTCGACGGTATCCTCGACGTCACGCTGCACTACGAGAATCCCCAGCCGACCTTCTGGGGCTTCCTGTGCGGCCGCGAAGGCCGGATTACGCTCGATGCCCGACGTCTCGACGTCCCCGAATGGATGCTCGACAGCCGTTACCATGACGACCCGCACTACAAGGAACGCTTCCATACATGGCTGAACGCCCTGTGGCAGGAAAAAGACCAGGCGCTCGATTCGCGCTGACACTGCTCTGCACTCTGTCATTGCTCCTGGCCGGCTGCGCCTCGCCCAGCGGCAGCGTTCAGCGCAGCAGCGATCCCCAACGCAGCGACACTCCAGGCATCTCTGGCGGTTGGGTCGTGGTTCAGCGCGGCGATACCTTGGGCAGCATTGCGGCACGCGCCGACGTGCCCTTGGCCCGTCTGCAACGCTTCAATCCCGACGTCAATCCCAACCGCCTGGCGGTGGGTCAGCGCCTGCTGATTCCCACCCAGCAGGAGCGCGCCCCCTCGGGTGGCCCCTATCGTTACCAGATTCGTCCCGGCGACACCTATTCGGCCGTGGCCCGACGCTTCGGCACCACGCCGGCACGTATCCAGTCCGCCAACCCCGGGGTGGAGCCGACGCGGCTGCGGGTAGGCCAGGTCATCCAGGTACCGCTGCGCGGCGGCGCCGCGGCTACAGCGAGCTCGTCGGGTGCGGCGGCCAGCCGTCCGAGCAGTGCCAGCGCCCCGGCGCCGACTTCCACACCGCCGCCACCCGCTACCGGCAACATTCCCTCTTCGGCGCGCAACTGGCCCTGGCCGCTGGATGACTATCGCATCGTGCGCGCCTACGGCGCCGACAATCACGGCACCCTGCAGCCGATGCTGTTGGCCACGAACCGCGGCGCGCAGGCCAAGGCAGTGGCGGACGGCGACGTACGCTTCGCCGGCAGCATGCGCCAGCTCGGCCGCGTGGTGATCGTGCACCACGCCGACAACCTGCAGAGCGTCTATGCCCTGTGCGACAACGTGCTGGTAGCAGACGGCGCTCGCGTCACGCGGGGCACACCGCTGTGCGATGTCGGTTTCAGCAATGCCACGGAGCGTTTCGACCTGCTGTTCGACATGCGCCTCGGCGGCAAGCCCATCGACCCCCGTCGGGTACTGCGCTAGGAGAGCCAGGAGAGATGACGACGGCGGAATGGCAACGGCTCACGGCATCACCCGCCCTGTACCGTTGCCAGGGTGTGCTCGGCGAATCCGAAGCCGACCGGGCGCTCGCGACACTGGACAGCGAGCTGGCCTGGCAGCGTCCTGCCTTGAAGCTGTACGGTCGCGAACATCCGATACCGCGCAGCCAGGTATGGATGGGCGATAGCGAAGCCCGCTATCGCTATTCCGGGCGAGATTTCCAGCCCGAACCCTGGCACCCCAGGGTAGCGGCGCTACGCGACAGGGTCGCCACTCTGCTGGAGGAACTGGGATTGAGGGTACGCTTCAACAGCGTACTGTTGAACCGCTATGAGGATGGTCATGAGCGCATGGGCTGGCACAGCGACGACGAGCCGGAGCTGGGGCGCCAGCCCGTCATCGCCGCCCTCTCGCTGGGCGCCGAGAGGCCGCTGCGCTTTCGCTGGAAGCGGGGTGAAGGCGAGCCATTCAACGTCTGGCTGCCCCACGACAGCCTGCTGGTCATGGGGCCCGGCTGTCAGAGTCACCTGCAGCATGCGCTGTTGCCCCGGCGCATTCCCGGGCTGCGCATCAGCCTGACCTTCCGCCAGATCCTGGCACCGGCCGGAGACGCTTCAACAGACGATCAGCGCGCCTGACGGTAAAGCCCCCATAGCGTGGCAATCAACAGGGCGTAGATCAGGCTTCCAGCAGGGTATGCCAGAAAGCAGTAGGTCAAACCGAAATCGATGAACGCCACCGGCACCAGCGTGCCCGCCACGGCCAGGGCGCGGCGCTCCCCCGAGCCGGCCCCCACTCCACGGGCGAACAGCCATAGGGGAGCGAAATAGAGGCCCAGCAGAGCAAGGAGCCCGGGCACGCCGCGCTTGACCCAGGCATCCAGCACCTCGTTGTGGGCGTGCCAGTGGCGCGCCAGCGAAGGATGCTGCATCCCTTCGGCGCCCCGTTCCCACATGGCGATCTGGTAGCCGCTGGAACCCCAGCCCATCAGCGGCCGCTCCAGGATCAATTGCGACGAACCCCGCCACATTTCCAGCCTGGCACTGACCGAGTTCATGTCGTCATCGCCCGCCACATAGTGGCGCAGACTGGTAACGGCATTGTCGACCCGCGAGGCGACACCGGTCTGCGGCATCACGTAGAGACTGCCCAGCAGGGTCACCAGCGCCGCCATCAACGTCATGCGCCAGCTCAGCGGGAGGCGCCGGCCATGCCCACGATAGAGCACCCAGATGGCCAACGGCAGACCGATCCAACCGCCACGGGAACCGGACAGGGCCGAGGTGATCAACCCCGCCAGACCGCCGGCAATCAGCAACAGCGACCAGGGCCAGCGCTCGCGGCGGGCAAATGACCAGCTCAGCCCCGCCAGACACAGCAACCCCATCAACAAGCCCAGGTTGCCGAACAGAATGGCATGCAACGGCTCATGCCCGTCGGCCCTGGAGGTGCGCTCGATGATCCGCTGCCACGCCGCCCAGCTCCCGGCTGCCAAACTGCCCAGCGCCAGTCCGCCCCACAGCCAGGTGGCTGCCACCCGTACCCGGGAGAAGGCCACCAGCACGATCAGGCCAAGCGCAAAGGGCCAGGCGTCGGCCAGTCCCTCGGCGCCCTCGCCGTGTACCAGCAGCATGCCGATCCAGACCAGACCCTGAGCGCTCAAGGCCAGGACCAGCAACAGATCCTCCCGTTGCGGGAAGGCCTCGATCTGTTTCTCGGCGGCGAGCCAGGCCGCTGCCAGCAACAGCAGCGGCACCCCGACCAGGGTCACCCAAGGCAGCACCAGCAGCCCTGCCCCCAACAGCAGCATGGCCGCGGCCCCGAGCCAGGCCTGACATTGCATTTTCGCCTGTCGCGGCAAGCCACCGGACAGCGGTCGATAGGAATCGTTTTCGATCATGGCAAAAGCTCGTCCGTGGATGCACTGCCGTCAGCGGCGCCGGGGTCAGGCCTTCCTGGCCTCCCCGGCGCCGACCACCACGCCACCTCTCGGAACACGTCATCTCTCAGAATAGAGAATGGCGCACCCCATGGCGTCGTTTATTCCACGGTAACGGATTTCGCCAGGTTACGGGGCTGGTCCACGTCGGTGCCACGCGCCACCGCCACATGATAAGCGAGCAGCTGAAGCGGCACGGTGTAGGCAATCGGTGCCAGGAAACGACAGCAGCCGGGGACCTTTACCACCGTCATGCCATCGCCCTGCTCCAGCCCGCTTTCCGGGTCGGCAAACACCAGCAGCTGGCCACCGCGGGCACGAACCTCCTGCAAGTTGGACTTGAGCTTCTCGAGCAGTTCGTCCTTGGGCGCCAGCGCTACCACCGGCATGCTGGCATCGATCAACGCCAGCGGACCGTGCTTCAGTTCACCCGCCGCATAGGCCTCGGCGTGAATGTAGGAGATCTCCTTGAGCTTCAGCGCCCCCTCCATGGCGATGGGCATCTGTGCGCCCCGCCCCAGGAACAGGGTATGGCGGTAATCGGAGAAGCGCTTGGCCAGGCTGGCGATCTCGCCTTCGAGCTTGAGCGTATCGCCGAGCAGTGTGGGCAAATAACGCAGATGATGAACGACTCTGGCGGTCAGTTCCTCATCGCCCCCACGCAGCTGACGCAAGCCCAGCGCTACCAGCATCAGCGAGGTCAGCTGGGTAGTGAAGGCCTTGGTCGACGCCACTCCGATCTCGGGCCCGGCATGGGTCATCAGGCTGAGATCGGACTCGCGCACCAGCGAACTGCCCGGCACGTTGCAGATCGATAGTGCCCCGATGTAGCGGTCCGGGCGACACTTGCGAGCATGGCGCAGCGCGGCCAGGGTGTCGGCGGTCTCCCCCGACTGGGAGAGCGTCAACAGCAGGGTCCCGGGCGGTGCCGCCACGTCGCGGTAGCGATACTCGGAGGCAATCTCCACCTGACAGGCAACGCCGGCCAGGGATTCGATCCAGTAGCGCGCTACCATGGCGGCATGATAGCTGGTGCCGCAGGCCACCAGGTGGATCTGACGGGCTTCGCTCAGTAGCGTACGAGCCCGCGGACCGAAGGCTTCGACCAGCACCCGGTCACTGCCCAGCCGGCCTTCCAGCGCGTTGGCCACGGCAACCGGCTGCTCGTGAATCTCCTTGAGCATGTAGTGCTCGAACTCGCCCTTGCCTGCCACCATGTCATCGTGTTCGTAGCGCAGCACTTCCCGCACTACAGGCTGGCGCCGGCCCGCGGCATCTAGCGCGTGCACGACGCAGCCTTCACGAGTGGCCTCCACCAGGTCGCCATCATCCAGATAGATGAAGCGGTCGGTCACCTTGAGCAGTGCCAGGGGGTCGGAGCCCAGATAGCATCCCTGCTCGGCAATGCCGACCACCAGGGGGCTGCCATGCCGTGCGCCGACGACGCGATCGGGCCTGTCGGCATCGATCACACCTAGGGCGTAAGCACCTTCGAGACGTGCCACCACGGCGTCGACCGCGGCCAGCAGCTCACCTCGGGTCTTCAGCTCACGCTCGACCAGGTGCGCCACCACCTCGGTATCGGTGGCGGAAGTGAAGACATAGCCATCGGCCACCAGCTCGGCCTTGAGCGCCTGATGGTTCTCGATGATGCCGTTGTGAACCACGGCGACACGCCCCGACACGTGGGGGTGTGCATTGTCCTGGCTCGGCTCGCCATGGGTCGCCCAGCGGGTGTGGGCCACGCCGGCCATGCCGGTCAGCGGTGCGGCCGTGAGCAACCGCTCCAGCGCCGCCACCTTGCCCACCTCACGGGCTCGGCCCAGCTTGCCGGGCGCTTCCACCAGGGCGACGCCCGCCGAATCGTAACCTCGGTACTCGAGGCGCTTGAGTCCTTCCATCAGAATGGGCAGAACGTTGTCCGTACTCACGGCAGCTACGATGCCACACATGTTCTCTTCTCCATGAAGGCGCCGCGACCAGGAATCGCGGGCACTAACCAGGGGCTAATGAATTCGCGCTACGATGCTGCGGCTACGACGAGGACCAGCCGTCGGACATCCCGGTCCGACGGCCCCAGACAAACCTGTTACTTATGGCGCTCGAGCACCGGTCGCAGCGGGGTTACCGCCGCGCTCGACACCGGCTCCAGCACTTCGCGGCGGCGCTTCTCCAGCCATACCAGATCGACGATGCCGCCCTCCGGGCGGTAGGCCGTGGGCGCTTCGAGCAGCAAGCGCCGAATGCCGTCGTGGTGGAAGTTGCGGCATGCCTCGAACAAGCGGTCGAGGAAGTTCTCGAGACGCGGCCACTCCCAGAACACTTCCTGAGCGGTCATGATGCGCGGATGCGATGTGGCAGCGACGTCGTCGCCCACCAGCAGCTCCTCGTAGAGCTTCTCCCCCGGCCGCAGTCCGCTGTAGGCGATGGCGATGTCGCCGTCGGGATTGCGTTCGTCGCGCACCTTGAGCCCCGACAGGCGGACCATCTGCCGCGCCAGATCGGCGATGCGCACCGGCTCGCCCATGTCGAGCACGAACACATCGCCGCCACGGGCCATGGCCCCGGCCTGGATCACCAGCTGAGCCGCCTCGGGAATGGTCATGAAGAAGCGCGTGATGTCCGGGTGCGTCACGGTGATCGGCCCGCCGGCCTGGATCTGCTGGCGAAACAGCGGCACTACCGAGCCGCTGGAGCCCAGCACGTTGCCGAAACGCACCATGCAGAAGCGAGTGGCCTCCTGCTGTCGGGCGAAGGCCTGACAGACCAGCTCGGCCAGGCGCTTGGTGGTGCCCATCACGTTGGTCGGTCGCACCGCCTTGTCGGTGGAGACCAGTACGAAGGTCTCGACCCCGGCATCGATCGCCGAGCGCGCCGCCGAGAGCGTGCCGAAGACATTGTTCTGCACCCCCTCGACCACGTTGTGCTCCACCATCGGCACGTGCTTGTAGGCCGCGGCGTGATAGACCGTCTGCACTTCGTAGGCCTTCATCACGGTGGTCAGACGCTGACGGTGCTGCACCGAGCCCATCAGCGCCTCGACGCGCACCTCGAGCCCCTCCTCGGCGGCAATGCCCAGCAGATCCTGCTCGATGCGGTAGAGCGCGAACTCAGAGATATCGAGCAGCAGCAGGCGCCCGGGAGCGTGCCGCAGGATCTGACGACACAGCTCGGAGCCGATGGAGCCGCCCGCGCCGGTCACCAGCACGACCTTGCCGCGAATGTTGGCATCCATCAGGGTGGGATTGGGCGGCACCGGATCACGTCCCAACAGATCCTCCACCGCCACGTCGCGCACCTCGCTGATGCGGGCGCGTCCGGTGACCATGTCGACCACGCCGGGAATCGTCTGCACCGGGAAGCCCTGAGGCTCCAGCTCGGCCAGGATTTCACGACGCCGCGCCCGACTGGCGCTGGGCACGGCCAACAGCACGCGCTCGGCCCCGTAGGTATCGGCCAGATAGCCGAGCTGGCGCGGCGGATAGACCTTGAGCCCTTCGATGTAGGTGTTCTGCAGGCTCAGCGCATCGTCGACGAAGGCGATCGGCAGGTACTCCTGACCGTGGTTGAGCGACGCCGCCAACTGACGCCCCGCCGAGCCGGCACCGTAGATCACCACCCGCGGCTTGTGGCGAATCTGACTTCGCAGGTACATGGCACGCAGACCGAAACGCACCCCACCGATGGTCAACAGCGCCAGCATGGCGTAGATGAACGGCACGCTGCGCGGAATCCCCAGGGCGAACAGGTAGCTCGCCAGCGCCAGCGACAGCGCCGAGACCACCACCCCGATCACCACCGCGCGAATCGCCTTGGGACCGAGATAGCGGATCACCGCACGATAGAAGCCCAGCCTGACGTAGATCGCCAGGCTCAGCGGAATCAGCACCAGCAGCGCCAACCAGGTGCTCGCTTCGGAGAGAGGTGTCCAGCTCTCCAGGCGCAGCAGCATGGCCAGCAGAAAGCTCGCCGCGATCAGTACGCAGTCCACCATCAACTGGATGGTGCGCTTCTGACGACGCGGCAGGCGGAACAGGGATTGCAGCAGGTTTCGCATGACGTCTCTCCATGACCGCGGGCATGGCTCGCCCGCGTGATTCCGATGCCTCAGGCGGTTGCCTTGGCCATCACGTCTTCCAGCACCGCACAGGTTCGCGCGATCTCCGCCTCCCTCAGGGTCGGGTGACAGAGGAACATCAGGCTGGTCTCGCCAAGTTCACGCGCGACGGCCAGCGGTCGCTCGGGGCGCCAGCCGGTACCATCGAATGCCTTTTCCCGGTACACCTCCGAGCAGGAGCCGGAAAAGCACGGCACTCCGGCGGCATTGATCTCCGCCATGATGCGATCGCGGTCCCAGCCCGGCGCCAGCCGCTGCGGCTCGACGAAGACGTAGCACTTGTAGGCCGCATGTTCGCAATGGACGGGAATCTCGGGCACACGCAGCGCCTTGCAGTTGGCCGCGGCCTGCCAGATACGGCCGGCGTGGGCCTGTCGCGCCGCCTTCCAGCGGGACATGCGGTCGAGCTGGATGCGACCGATGGCGGCCTGCATCTCGGTGAGCCGCCAGTTGGTGCCGAAACTTTCGTGCAGCCAGCGAAAACCGGGCGGGTGCTCACGCTCGTAGACTGCCTCCCAGCTCTTGCCGTGATCCTTGAAGGCCCACATGCGCTGCCACAGCTCGGCATCGCTGGTAGTGACCATGCCGCCCTCGCCGCCGGTGGACATGATCTTGTCCTGACAGAACGACCAGCAGCCCACATGACCGATGCTGCCTACGCTGCGCCCGCGGTAGCGCGCGCCGTGGGCTTGAGCGCAGTCCTCGATCACGTACAGGTCGTGCTCCTCCGCCAGCGCCATCAGCTCGTCCATTTCACAGGGCCAGCCGGCCAGGTGAACGGCAACGATGGCCCGGGTACGCGGCGTGATCTTCTCGGCTACGCTGGCGGCGGTCACGTTCTGCGAATCGCGATCGACGTCGGCGAATACCGGCCTGGCCCCGGCCATGACGATGCTCGAGACTGATGCCAGGAAGGTGCGCGAGGTGACGATTACCTCGTCGTCAGGGCTCTCGCCGATGCCGAGCCCGTACAGGGCGAGGTCGAGCGCCACGGTACCGTTGGCCACGGCGATGGCGTATTCGCTGTCGGCGAAACGCCGGAATTCGCGCTCGAAGTCGCGACATTCGCTGCCGGTCCAGTAGTTGACCCGATTGGAAAGCAGCACGCGGGCCACCGCATCGGCCTCTTCCTGGGAGAAGGCCGGCCAGGGGGAAAAAGGTCCATTGAGCATTACGGTCTTCCTTGGGATGAAGGCAGGTTCAGGCGAAGTACGTTCGAGGTGTCGGAGAGAGGATCGGCACCAGCCTCAGCCGAGGATGGCGAAAGCGGACGCGCCGGCACCCCACCGACCACCTGGCGGTCACCGACGTCGGCGACCACTGCCGCTCCGGCGCCCACCATCACGCCTTCACCGATGTTCATGCCCTGGCGTACCGCGGCGCCGGCGCCGATCCAACTGGTACGCCCGATCTCGACGTCGCCGGCCACGTTGGCGCCCGGTGCGACATGCACACAGGCCGCCAGCCGGCAGTCGTGCCCCACGCTGGCGCAGGTGTTGACGATGCAACCTTCACCAAGCGAGGCAAAGGCGTTGATGACGGCCCCTGCCACCACCACGCAGCCGGGCCCCAGCTTGGCCAGAGGGCTGACCGTGGCGCGTGGATGCACCAACGAGACCACCCGGGCGCCATGGGCCAGCAATGCCTCGAGCTTGGCCTCGCGAATGCCGTTGTGGCCGATGGCCACGATCACCCCATCGAAACCGGGCAGATCGTGCAGCAGCATTGGCAGGGTGCCACGCACTTCCCAGTGCTCGTGCCGGGTCATGCGTGGCCAGGCATCGTCGTAGAAGGTCAGATCCTGCCAACCGCTCTGGATGGCAATGTCGGCCACGACCTTGCCATGACCGCTGGCACCGAGAATGGCCAGGCGACGGCGATTACTCATGAGGATTCCCTCCACGAAATCTGGGCATGGCGACATCGCCGTCGTGGGCGATGCCCTCGCGTACCAGCACCTTCTTCACGGTCAGCAGCAGGATGCGCAGGTCGAGCCACAGCGAGCGGTTGTCGACGTACCACACGTCGAGTTCGAACTTCTGTTCCCAGCTGAGCGCATTGCGGCCATTGATCTGAGCCCAGCCGGTCACCCCCGGACGCACCTCATGGCGGCGGGCCTGGCGAGGCGTATAGAGCGGCAGATACTCCATCAGCAGCGGACGCGGTCCAACCAGGCTCATGTCGCCCTTGAGCACATTCCACAGCTCCGGCAGCTCGTCGAGGCTGGTGGCCCGCAGCACGCTGCCCAGCCGGGTCATGCGCTGGGCGTTGGGCAGCGGCTGACCGCTGTCGTCCACCGCATCGAGCATGGTGCGGAACTTGACCATCTCGAAAGGACGTCCGTGGAGCCCCGGCCGGGTCTGCCGGAACAGCACCGGCGCACCGAGCTTGAGACGCACCAGCAGTGCCACGACCAGCATGACCGGGGAGAGCAGGATCAGAGCCAGCAGAGAAACCACGATATCGAACAGTCGCTTCATCGTTTTTCATCCATGACGTCGTTCATGATGTCGGCCAGACGCTCGGCCAGGATCCGGTAGTCGTAGACGGCTTCCATGTGCGCCCGCCCTGCCCGCCCCATGCGGGCCCGCTCCTCGGCCGGCAGCGCCGCCAGGCGCTTGATCGCCTCGGCCAGCACCAGCGGATCCTCCGGCGGCACCGTGATGCCCGCGCCGGCGTCGGCCACCGGGTCGTTGACCGCCGCCGAGGCGATGATCACCGGGCGGGACGCAGCCATGTAGTCGAACAGCTTGTTCATGCTGATACCGAAGCGATACAGCCTGGGCAGGTCGCGCACGGTAATGACGAAGGCGTCGGCCTCGCTGGCCAGGGCCGGAATCTCGCGCTTGGCCACCGGCGGCTCGAAGCTCACCCAGCGCCCGTCGAGCCCGAGCGAGCCGGCCTGACGTATCAGCGCCTGCTTGGCCGGTCCTTCGCCGATCAGGCGCAGTCGAACCGGCACGGCGTCACCGCTGGCATCCCGCTTGACGATCGCCATTGCCTCCAGCAAGTGCGAGAGTCCGTTGGCCTCGCCATGGCTGCCGAAATACATCAGCGTCAGCGGCACCTCGCGTGGCCGCGCAACCGGCGGACCGGGATCGGGAAAGTCGGCCAGGTCGACCCCGTTGGAGAGCCACTCCACGCGCTCCTTCGGCACGCCCAGCGGAGCGATGTAGTCCACCGCCCGGGGCAACAGGGTCAGCACGCGGCGGGCACGGCGATAGAGAAAGGTTTCCAGCGCGCGCAGCGCCCGGGTCAGCAGCGCCCCTTCGCGCAGGCGACCCATGTCGATCAGCGTCTGCGGCCACAGGTCGCGCACCTCGAACACGAACGGCACCCGGTGGCGACGAGCCAGCCACCAGCCCGCCAGGGCGGCGAAAGGGTGCACGCTAGAGCCGATGATCAGGTCGGGGCGCTCCAGCTCTGCCAGGCGCGAAGGCCGTACCGCCTGCCAGGCGTACTCCAGCATGTTCTTCATGCGTCCACCGCCATTGCCGCGGTAGCTGGAAGTGCGCAGCCACAGGAAGCGCACTTCACCGCAGTTTTCCACCCGCCAACGCTCATCCTCGTGGAGACGCTGCTCGCCGCTGGGGTGGTCGACGCTCGAGGCGATCAGCGTGGCGTGCCAGCCCTGGTCGGGTAAATGACGGGCCAGTTGATAGTGACGAGCGCCGCCGGCCGCACCGGGATGCTTGGCATAGTGATTCAGGATCCAGACGTGTTTCATGCCATCCTCAGTTAGCGGGAAAGAGATCAGCGGGAAAGAGTGAGGTAGGTGTCCAGCAGCTTGCGTTCCTCCTGCTGCCAGTTGTAACGCTCGGCGACGGCCCGCTGGCCGTTGCGTCCCATTTCCCGGGCGCGCTCGGGATGGGTCACGATGAAGTCGATGGCCTCGGCGATCGCCTCAGGGTCGAGAGGATCGACGCAGATGCCGCAGTCGCTGCCCTCGACGATCTCCCGCCACAGGGGGAAGTCGGAAGCGATCACCGGCAGGCCGGCGCTCATGTACTCGAACATCTTCACCGGCAAGGCATCGAGGTAGTTGATGATCGGATGCAGGGTCACCAACCCGGCGATGGAGCCGGCCATGACCCGGCGCACGCCGGCACGGTCGAGATAGCCATGTGCATCCACCCGTGCCCAGCCGGCATAGGTCATCACCTCCTGCTCAAGAGAGAGCTGCTTGAAATCGCCGGCGAGCTGCAGGCGACACTCCTGCTCGACCCTCTCCATGGCACGCACCAGTTCGCGTATGCCACGCACCTCGGCAATACCGCCGACATAACAGACGGCTGGCGCCTCGCCGACGGCGGCGGTCAGGCGTGCATCGGGCGCCCCGTCGAGTTCGCCCTGCATGGGAAAATTGTTGACGTCGACGACCTGGGGGTGGAACTCCTCGAAGCGGTCACGAATGTAGGGCGTTGCCGCCACCACCGCATCGAAGTGCCGGCACACCCGACGCTGGTAGGTCTCGACACCGCGGGACAGCACGTGCCGTGTGAACTTGTTCAGGTAGTGCTTGGCCAGCATCTGACGCGGCAAGTCTTCGTGGGCGTCGTAGACCACACACTTGCCCTGTCGCTTGAGGCGTCGCCCGACCGGCATCAGCTCGGGATCGTGCAGATGATAGATATCGGCATCCAGCTGCCTGGCCTGCTCGAGGACGCGCTGCGTGGTCTTGACCACGCGATTGAGGCGTCCGGGCAGCTTGCCTACGTCGACGATGGAGACGCCGTCCCGCTCCTCGTCTCCCTCGCCGTCGGCCACCACCAGCGTCACCGAATAGCCGGCTGCGGCCAGCGAGCGGCACTGCTTGTGAAAGATACGGGTATCAAAGCGCGGATGGGCGGAGGTCAGATGTACCACTTTCATTGTCGTTGCATCCTTGTGAATCCCTGGCAGCGTCATGCTGCCCCGGTGCGCCACGGCGAGTGCCGGTTGGCCCGGCCTGCTGCGTGGCATCACTGCTCTGTCGCTGACGCGAAGTGACCAGGGCATTGGCGAAGGCGCCCCAGCCCAGCGCGGGCAATGGCCAGAAAACCGGCTTGGCCAGTACGATCAGCAGCAGGCAGACGAAGTTGATGGAGAAGGCGAACACCCACCGGGCATCCCGCGCGCCGACGAAAAGCAGGCGATAGGTCGCGCCGACGAAGGCACTCACGGTAAGGCCGAGGTAGAGCACGAAGCCCAGCAGGCCGTAGTTGACCCAGGCCGAGATCATGCTGTGGGCATAGCCGCCGGTGATTTCGGGCGATCTGATGTGGCCGCCGAAGCGACCCAGCAAAGGGTTGGCCAGTATCTGCTCGCTGGCGCGCTGCCCCAGGTTCTGGCGCGCCAGCCAGGAACTGGTACCCGACAGGTCGAGCACCTGCAGCTGGCGACTCCCCGCCAGCGCCTCGAACTGGCTGACCACCAGGGCGATCAGGGCGGCGATGACGGCCAGCAGGGTCAGCATGTACTTGACGCTCATGCCCGCCCACAGCAGCAGCAGTACCAGCGTCAGCGCGAGGAAGGCATACAGCTCCGAGCGCGCCCCCAGCACGAACATGACGAAGGCCCCGAGCACGATCAGTCCGGCCCGTACCACGGCTCGCTCGCTGATCGCGATCAGGAACACCAGCAGCACCAGGGCGCTGCGCGCATAGCCCTGGTAGGTGGAGACGTTCTCGCCGCCCTCCTCGACCATGCGTCGGGCAAAGAACATCCACTGGCCGGTGGTCGCCACATGGAACAGCAGATAGCCGGCGATCAGTGCGAAGGCGAGCCAGAAGGCGCGTGCCAGCCGCGGGGAATCCAGCGGCACGCGGTACCCCATGATGAACAGCACCAGCCACAGCACCAGGGTCTCGATGGTCTGGATCAGCGCAGCACGCATGATGCCGCCCCCCACCAGGCCAAAGTTGACCAGTGCCCACAGCAGCACATAGGCGAAGAAGGCGAAGGTCAGCAGCGCATAACCCCGGGTCGCACTCAGCAGCACGTGGAGCTGGGAAGAGAGCAGCGCGCAGTAGACGACGAACAGCATCACCGACACCACGCCGAACAGACCGCCCAGCAGGGCCGGGATCATCCCCATCGCCACCAGGGTGTGATAGAGGATGAACCCAGGGAAGAGCACGAAGAAACCCAGCGCCGACACACGCTTGGTCAGGGCATCACCGGAAAGGATCATGAGCGTTACCCCGGATACTCAAGCATCCAGCACGCGCTGGTAGAGTGCCCGCTGGGCCGACGTGGTCAGCTCCGAGTTGTGCCACAGCAGAGTGAAGGTTCCCCCCACCGCACGGCAGCGGGCCTTGAGCCGGCTGAAGCACTCGAAGGCCTCATCGCCCACGCCGAGCCCAAGGTAGAGCGGTGAGATCACCGAGGCCTCCATGGCAATGAGCGGGCGGATACGCAGCGGCAGCGGCTCGCCCTTGACCGGATCGAAAGCGGGATACTCGAAGCAGGTGCCGCAGCGGAACCCGGGCGCTTCGGCATAACCCAGCGTGGTGTCGTAATCGAGTTCCGCCTGAACGTAACCCTGCAGTGTCAGCGGCATCTGCCAGCGCAGATAGTGCATGCGACCGCCCCACTGCTCCTGCTCGATCCCCTCTTCGGCACATACCCGGCGCAGGCGCTCGGCTTCGTTGGCCAGCTCCTTGGGGTTGCGGAAGGTGTGATAGCTGGGATGCAGGCCGATCTCGTGACCGCGCTCGTGTATCTGCCGCATCAAGTGGCGCATGGCCGGATGCTCCGGCTCGTAGTCGGCGTCCTTGCGCGGGTCGGTGCGTCCGCAAATGAAGTAGAAGGCACTGGTCAGGTCGTGTCGCTCGGAAACGTCCATCAGCCAGGCGAAGGTATTGAGCGGGTCCAGCGGGTGCAGCCGACGCCGGGTGCGCAGGCGCACCCATGGCGCTACCAGCAGCGCCTGCGGTCGACGGTTGCGCAGCACGTCGCCGGCGATCACTCGCGCCAGACGCACGTCATGGGCAAAGCCATAGCGGCTGGGGCGGTCGACGTCGTGGGTCGGGCGCTGAGTGAAGCAGTGCTGGCGCAACACCGCCCGGGGCCATTGGCAGCGAATCACCTGACCCAGCACGGCCAGCCATTCATCCACCACGGGCCGCTCGATGTAGCCGTGGCGGCCAGCATGGGAGGCGCTGGCAGGGAAACGGCAATGTCGGTCGAGTACCTGGGCATCGACCTCCTCCTGGCGCGACAGCATCCAGAAGGTCAGACCGAGAATGTCGTAGTGAATCGCCAGGCCGCCCGTCATGGGCTCCACGAGGGGGCGCGGCAGGCTGGCCGCTCCCGGTGCCGGCAGCGGCATGTCCAGCGGGGCGCTGAAACCTTCGCTTGCCGCATCCCACTGGGTATGGGGCAGCTCCACGCCGCTCAGATAAAACCCGGGCTGCAAGCGGTCGAACAGAATGTGGCCTGGCTCGCCGACGTGGCGCAGGTGAAGCCGCTCGGGGCCGTCGCGTTCCAGGCGCAGCGGCAGGCCGAAACGCTCGTGCAGAACCTGCTCCAGCCAGGCCAGTACCGGTTCGCCAGCAGTAGCGGCGGCAGACGAATCTTCCGGCAGACGCGCGGCTTCCAGCGCGGCCCCCTGCCGTGCCCGGGAACTCCGGTCGTAGAGTGCGGTCATCTCGTTCACTTGGATTCCCTCTTCATCATTGTGCGGGCCGTGACGTATGCCTCACGGGCCAACTGACGGATCCCTCGTCGACTGATCGAGTAGTGGCACACCAGTCGTCCACCCCAGGCCTCCTTCATCTCCGCCACCGGTGCAATGTTGGCGCCGATGAAATCGAAGACACTGCACCCCTGGCGATCGAAGAAATCCAGCGCTTCCTCGGCCACCAGGTTGTTCACGCCATCCTTCATGGCCTCGGTCTTCATGCCGGCCGACCAGGCCAGGGCATGGCCGCCCGGTTGGAACAGGCAGACCCGGGTACCCATCGCCTCGCCCTCGGCATTGCGCGCCAGGAAGCAGACGAAGTGCTCGGGTCCCATCAGCTCGGCCAGACTCGTCAGCTCCGCAACGTCGAGGCGATAGTCGAAGCCCTTGCGCGCTTCCGGACCGGCCAGGCATGCGGCCACCGCGGCGTAGTCCTCGGTCACCTCGCAGCGATAGCCGAGCCGGCGGCACTTGCGCGCCTTCTTGCGAGCGCTGGGATCTATGGCCTCCTCCCGGGTGGCGATGTCGAGGTGGTAGGTGTACCGGGGCCGCGCCGCCATGTTGGCCCACTCGAACGGGCGCACGTCGTCCGCCACCGAGGAGAGCGACAGGCTGCCGCCGAATTCGCACTGCTCCAGGTGTTCCGCCAGCCGCGTCAGCGCCAGCCGCTTGCGCCGGTTGCGCGAGGCAGGCCGTTCACTGGCGCAGTGGAAGTCGATCGGCAGATGCGGGTTGCGCGGCGGCGTCACCAGACGCCCCTGCCGGTTGCGATAGAGCACCGTCTCGAGGCGCCAGGCGTCACCCTTCTCGGGCGTGAGTACCAAGGGCTCGGCGCTCAGCTTCCAGCGCTGTTCGTTGAAGCGGATCCATCCAGGATGAAACAAAGGATCGTTGCTCATGTACGGCTTTCCTTTTCGTACGCAGCCTAAGGCCCGGTCTTGAGCGATGCGGCAGGTGCCGCGGCTTCGCGATAGTCCTCGTCGAAGTCGCAGACCAGGTAGAAGCGCTGCCCGCCAGTTGCCGCATCGTGATAACGCTCGACGATGCGAAAACCGAGACGCATGCTTGGCTTGAGTGACGCGATGTTGTCGGCAGTGATACGTGCGGAGTAACCGCGCACGCCGTGGTCGCGAAAATGCAGGATGGCGCTGCGCCGCAGCTCGGTGGCGAGCCCACGGCCACGGTGAGCCGGATGCACCCCGCTGAAGCTCGAGTGCACCCTGCCCTCGGCCAGATCACGAGGCGTGAAGCCATAGAAGGCCGCCCCTACCACGCGCCCCTCGATGTCCAGGGCCACCACACCGAGGCGGTCGCCCGCCAGGCGATAGAGCCAGCGTCGGGGCAGATCGAGGGGCTTGCCGTCATGCAGTTCGGCATACAGCGACAACGCTTCAGCCAGATACACCCGCTTCATGCCGCAGAGCCGGTAGGCCCCGTGGCAGCGCAGAGGAACGGCCCGGTAACGGCGAACCTGGATGAGATTGCGACCGAGCAGGCCAGCCGAGGCCAGGCCGACGCGCAGGTATCGGGTCAACGCATGGAACGCCATGGCTCAGCCGAACCTCTCGAGGAACATCTGAGCCGCCACCCCGTTGTGGGAGTAACCCTCGGAGCGCAGACGCTCGAAGGTCTCAGGCGGAAAGCGCCCGGTGGATGCCAGCGTATTGCCCTGGGCCAGGCCGGGAACCATACGCTTGAGCAGACGCTTCATGTGCCTGCCGGGGCCGCGACGGAAAGCATCCAGCCGGCTCAGCCGGGCCCGCATGCTCTGCCGCGACTGCTGAGACGCGTTGCCCAGTGGCGCCCTGTGCCCACTGACCTCAGTGAAGAGATTCTCGACGAAGGTGACATACCCGGAGCGACGCTCCAGCCAGTGCCGCGGCACCGCTTGCCAGAAGGCCATGAAGTCCCGCTCGTAGAGCGGCATCCACCAGTCATGGCCGTAGAACTCGAAGCAGCGCACCGAATTGATGATGAATTTGGCCTGTCGCTCCTGCCAGCCGAAGAGGATGAACTGACGAATGAACTCGTCGGGGTCCAGCGCCTCGTCCAGGGTGTAGTCCTGTGCCAGGCGGGGCAGTACGCGCTCCTCGAAGAGCGCCTTGCCCTCCTCGCTCGCGTTGAGCAGGAAGTGCCGCTGGCGAATCGCCTCACTCAGCTCGCCGGCCTCCATCAGCCGTCCCGCGCGCTTGGCCTCGAACACGCTCGACAGCAGAAAGCCCGTCACACAGCAGTGGCCGGGCACGAACAGCGATCCCGGCTCGACCTTGTCCTGCTCGGTCAGCAGCTTCACGGCCAACCAGTCCTGCATGTTGGCAATGGCGTTCCAGCCTGAGGCCCACTGCTGATACCGCCAGTACTCCTCGCTGTCGGCTACGCCGCTCCAGGCCGACTGGCTGTACTCGACGAAGGTCCAGGGCAGGCCCAGGCTACGTGCCACCTCACGGCTCACCTTGGCTTCGCGATTGTCGCGATGACCGTAGGCATAGGTGAGCACCTTGGGGTACTCACAGCGCGCCAGCAGTGTGGCGATGAGCCGTGAGTCGTAACCGCCGCTCAGGGGCACGACGATGGTGCGCCCGCCCGCCATCCTGACCATTTGCTCGCAGGCCTCGTCGACCACCTCCTCGAGCCGGATCAAGCGCCGGTTGTCATCACGGTCCGACATGCCGTAGTACTGAAAGCGGAAGTAGCGCTCCAACGAGAGGGTCAGGCCGAGGTCGGAATCGTTGACGATCAGCGCTTCGCCGGCGCGCAGCTGCTTGACGCGGCGAAACAGGGTATCGCCACCGGTCACGTAGCCGGCCAGCTCGAAATCGGCCCTGGCATCCGCATCGATCCGCTCTTCCCCGACCTGCTGGCGGACCCAGTCGGCATCGTCGCTGAGAAAGACGTTGCCGGCATCCACCCCATAGAACAGCGGGATCGAGCGTACGCGGTCCACGGCCGCCACCAGGTGATTGCCGACCTGGCGCACCATGGCGTAGAACCCGCTGAGATCGCTCATGCGCTTGCGCCAGCTGGCTACTCCCTCCACCTGATCGAGCTGCTTGACCGCTCCGCCGGGAGACAGACAATGGCCGTTCAGCCAGGCAGCGCCCCGTACGAAACCGCGGCCTCCCGAGATCTCGCACTCCTGCCAGCGGGGGGAAGTGAAGTGACACTGTATCGAACTCATTGGTACGCCTTACGGAACAGAAGGAGATAACGAATTCCCACCAGAGCGGAGCTGAGCAGCAGCGCGGCACCCCAGGGCAGCCAGACCGGCCCCAGCGTCTCGACGACGACCAGCGGCGCCAGCAGGGCCAGACTCATCAGCAGCGCGGTCAGCGTGGACAGTGCCAGGCTGACCGGTCGATTGCCGGTGAGCCGGGCAATCCAGGCGAGAAAGCCGATCCAGCACAGGGCACTGCCCAATGAGAACAGCGCCACCGTCAGCAGCAGGTCGTTGGCCGCCGCACCAGTGGCGATGGCCGCCACCCGCACGACGAGCAGAACGGTCTGGAAGATCAGCCCTTGCCCCTGACGCTCGAGCACCGTGAACAGATGGCTCAGCGGTGAGGTGATGAACACCATGTAGAGCCAGGGCGCCATCCAGCGGGCGAACTCGCCCGCCTCGCGCCAGCGCTCGCCGAACACCAGTGCGAACAGCTCCGGCCCGCTCAGCACGAGAACGATGGCCGCCGGCATGGCAAGCTGGGCCAGCACGCCATGCACCCTGGCGACCAGCGCCCCCAGCTCGCCGCGGCGATGCGCCTCGGCGGCACTGGCAAAGAACACCTTGCCTATGGCTTCGCCGATCAACGTCATGGGCATGGCCAACACACGGTGCGCCAGGGCGTAGAGCCCCGCCGCCACCGGGCTGAACAGGGCCGCGAACAGCAGCGGCGGCAACTGTTTGCCCAAGGTGTTGAACAGACCCGACCAGGTGGAGAACAGCGGAAACTTGCAGTAGCGCCGTGCCACCGCCCACACCTCTCTCGGTGTGACGCCGTGCTGGCGCACCGCGCGCAGCGCCGGCCGCGCCAACGTCAGCGTGCCTGCCCCCTGGCCCGCGGCATGACCGAGCAGCAGCCCGGCCCCACCCATCGGGCTGGCCAAGAGCTGAATGGTCAGCAGCGCCAGGGACTGCTTGATCCGGGTCGCGGCAATGGTCGAGAAGGCACGCGTGCGCACCGCCCAGTGGCTGACGGCCTGATAACCGCCGGCAAAGGCCACACCCAGCGGCAACAACCACAGCCACGGCGCCAACGCAGGTACGCCCAACAGCTCGGCCAATCCCCTGCCACCCAGCGCCACCAGCAGCAGCGACACCATGGTGGTCAAGCACACCACCAGCAGGCTGAGCGCCAGCACCGCCGACGCCTCGCGCTCGGTTTCGGGCAGCGGAATCGCCAGCTGGTAGCGACCGCTGGCAACCACGGTAAAGAGCGCCAGCAAACCTCCGTACACCGCCAGCAGGCCGAAATCCTCCGGCGCGTAGAGGCGGGTCAACAGCGGCGCGGCAAGCAGCGTCAACAGCTGCGCCCCTGCCGTGCCCCCTACCAGCACACTGACGCCACGGGCGAAGGCATGGGTCGGCAGTAGCTTCCTTGCCGGTACGACGAGCCGATTCAGCACGTGATCTCTCTCCCTGACCGACGGCTCACGCCACCGCCTCTGCCAACGCCGCGACGATGCGCTGCTGATCCTCGGCCGTGAGGTACGGATGCATCGGCAGGCTGATCACGCGGCGCGACGCCCGGTTGCCGATCGGCAGGTCGACGCCCGGGTCGGCCACCGCCGGCTGCTTGTTGAGCGGAATCGGATAGTGCACGGCGGTAGGTATGCCGGCCTCGGCCAGACGCGCGATCACCACTTCGCGATCGTCGACCTCCACCGTGTACTGGGCGTAGGCGCTGGTGTTGTAGGGCGCCACATGGGGCACCGTGAAACCATGGTGCTGCAGCAGGCGACCATAGCGCTCGGCTACTTGCTCCCTGAGCAGCAGCTCCTCGTCGAGGATGTCGAGCTTGGGCAGCAGGATGGCGGCCTGCAGCGTATCCAGCCGGCTGTTGATGCCGATTCTGACGTGGTAATAGCGCCGCCCCTGGCCGTGTCTCGCGATCTGGCGCAGCACCGTGGCCAGCTCGTCATCGTCGGTGAACAGCGCGCCACCGTCGCCATAGCAGCCCAACGGCTTGCTGGGGAAGAACGAGGTGGTGGCAATGCTCGACAGGCTGCAGGAGCGCCGTCCGCGATAGGTGGCACCGAAGCTCTGGGCGCCATCCTCGATCACCGGGATACCGTGGCGGGCGGCGATCTCGTTGATGGCGTCCATGTCGGCACACTGGCCATACAGCGACACCGGAATGATCGCACGGGTGCGCGGCGTGATCGCCGCCTCGAGCTTCTCGGGATCGAGCAGGTAGGTGCGCGGGTCGACATCCACGTAGACCGGACGCGCGCCCAGCAGCGCGACCGTTTCGGCGGTGGCAATGTAGGTGAACCCGGGAGTGATCACCTCGTCGCCGGGCGCAATCCCCAGCGCCATCTGCGCGATCTGCAGCGCATCGGTGCCGTTGGCGCAGGTGATGCAGTGGCGCACACCGACGTAATCGGCCAGCCTCGCCTCGAGCTCATCCACTTCCGGGCCGAGAATGTACTTGCCATGCTCGAGCACATTACGGATGCCGGCGTTGATGCGCTCACGAATACGCACCTGCTGGGCCTTGAGGTCGATGAATTCCATGCGTCCGTTGTCCTTCACGCGTCCGTTGTCCTTAACGGTAGATGGGGCATCCTGCTGCGCCGGGAGACAGGTGAGCGTGCCGCCTTGCAGCCGGTAGCGATCGCCGGTGTGCGGACACACCGCTTCACCCTCACCTTCCAACGGCAGCTCCAGGCGTTCGCCATGGCGGCTCATCCAGCCCTGCTGACGGGCCGGCACGCCCAGCATCAGGGCGAAGTCGGGCACATCGCGGTTGACTACCGCCCCCGCCCCGACGAAGGCGTAGCGGCCGATGGTCACGCCACAGACGATGGTGCAGTTGGCGCCCAGGGTCGCCCCTTCACGCACCAGGGTGTCGCGATACTCACTCTTGCGCTCGACCTGCGAGCGCGGGTTGTAGACGTTGGTGAAGACCATGCTGGGGCCACAGAAGACGCCCGCCTCGAGAGTGACGTTGTCGTACACCGACACGTTGTTCTGCACCCGGCAACCGTCGCCGATGACCACGCGATTGCCGACGAAGACGTTCTGCCCCAGCGACACGCCGCGGCCGATGCGAGCCCCACTGCATACGTGGACGAAGTGCCAGACATAGGACGACTCACCGATCTGCGCTCCCTCATCGACGATTGCACTGGAGTGAATCTGCACGCCGGGGTAACGGTTCTCTTGTGCTTGAGTCTGCATGGCACACCTCACATCAGATGGCGCTTGAGGCAGGGGTGCGCTTCACCGCGCACCGGCATTTCCGGCACCGCGTTGCGAATGGTATCGACGGTTTCGATGCAGTGACGGGCGCTGTCAAGGCCAAAGCCGCGACCGGCCAGGATCTCCTGATAGGACACGGTGTGGAGGTCGGTGAAGCCACCCGAGAACTCGATCTCACGCCCTTCGCAGAGGATCGAACGGTAGGTGCGCTGTTCGCCCTGCACGCTGCTCGGCAGGTCGTTGCTGTCGATCGAGAGGAACCAGCGCACCCGCGCCTTGCGGTACTCCAGGTAACCCGCGGCGCGCTGCTCGTCCAGGTAGTGCACCACGTTGCGCTCGAGATCGCCGAACACGTAATGCAGCATGTCGAAGAAGTGCACGCCGATATTGGTCGCTACGCCGAAGGACTTGCGCGGATCGCCCTTCCAGCTTTCGTGGTACCACTTGCCACGCGAGGTGATGTAGGTGAGCTCGACGTCGTACTTGTCGTCACGGGGCGTGGTGGCCACCCGCTCCTTGAGTTCGAGAATGGCCGGATGGTGGCGCAGCTGCAGGATGTTGAACACGCGGCGCCCGGTCTCCTTCTCCACCTTCTCCAGCTCGTCGAGCAGCGCCGGCGTGGGCACCAGCGGCTTCTCGCAGATCACGTTGCAGCCCAGTCGCAGGCCGGCGGCGATGTGGGCGTGGTGCAGATGGTTGGGCGAGCACACAGAGACGTAGTCGAGCGCCGTGTAAGGGTCACGCTTGCGCTGCCAGGCGCTCTCGATGAAGCGTTCGAACTCGGTGAAGAACTCGCTCTCCGGCGATATCGAATCGATGATGCCGACGGAGTCATTGACGTCGTAGGCCATGGCCAGGTGGTTGCCGGTTTCCTTGATGGCCTTCATGTGGCGCGGGGCGATGTAGCCGGCAGCACCGATCAGAGCGAAGTATTTCATGGCGTTTACCTGTGGGTTGGACATGGATCAGGCCTTGATCACCCGCTCATCGCTCTCGCCGCGGTAGATCCCGCGGGTGTCGACGATCAGACGGGCATGGGCACGGATCATGTCGTAGTCGAAGCGATCATGGTCGGTGGCAAGGATCACGGCGTCGTACTCGGCCAGCGCAGCCGGCGACAGCGGTACGCTCTCGAGATCGAAGTGATGCTCACGCATGGGCGGGAAGGACGGCACGTGGGGGTCGCTGTAGGCCACTTCAGCGCCTCGGTCGCGGATGCGCTCCATGATGAATACCGACGGCGACTCGCGCATGTCGTCGACGTTTTTCTTGTAGGCAATGCCGAGTACCAGTACGCGACTGCCCTTCAGCGCCTTGCCGCGCTGATTGAGCCCTTCGATCAGCTTGTTCACCACGTAGTCGGGCATGGCCTGGTTGATCTCGCCAGACAGCTCGATGAAACGGGTGTGCAGGCCGTATTCCCGGGCCTTCCAGGTCAAATAGAAGGGATCGATGGGAATGCAGTGCCCACCCAGCCCCGGTCCGGGGTAATAGGGGGTGAAGCCGAACGGCTTGGTGGCGGCGGCATCCACCACTTCGAAGATGTCGATGCCCATACGGTCGGCGACGATCTTCATCTCGTTGACCAGGCCGATGTTCACCGCACGATGAATGTTCTCGAGCAGCTTGGTCATCTCGGCGGCCCGGGTTGAGCTCAGCGGCACCACCTGATCGATGGCGGGACGATAGAGCGCCACCCCCACCTCACGACAGGCCGGTGTGTGCCCGCCCACTACCTTGGGGATGGTGCGGGTCTCGAAGTCGGGGTTGCCCGGGTCCTCGCGCTCCGGCGAATAGACCAGGAACAGCGATACACCGACCTCGAGCTCACCCTCTTCTACGCGGGGCAGCAGCTCCTCTTCGGTGGTGCCGGGATAGGTGGTGCTCTCCAGCGAGATCACCTGGCCTTCACGCAAGTGCGCCTTGAGCGCATCGACGGTGTTGATCACGAAGCTGATGTCGGGCTCGCGATACTTGTTGAGCGGCGTAGGAACGCACAGGATCACGGCGTCGGCCTCAGCCACGCGGGAGAAGTCCGCGGTGGCTTCGAAGCCGGTATCCCTGGCCTGGGCGATCCGCTCGCTGGAGATGTGCTCGATGTAGCTGCGCCCGGCGTTGAGCTTCTCGACCTTGCCTGCATCGATGTCGATGCCCAGCACTCGGTAGCCGATCTCGTTGTAGCGCAACATCAGGGGGAGCCCCACATAGCCGAGCCCGACGATCCCGATCACGGCATCCTTGCTCTCGAGCCGGCCAATCAGACGATCTTTGATAATGGTCATGACGCTTCCATGATTTTCGAGTGGTAGTGATCGGCGCTCGCGCCGGCCGCGCGAACGTCGCGACACCTCGGCCTTACGCCAGGAACGGCCCGCCGCCGCGGGCCCGGACAGAGACCCGCACGCAGCCGGCGCTCAGGTCTGGGTGGTCTTGTAGGCGTAGTGGTAGTAGCCATAGCCGTAGCTGGTGGCGGCCTTGCGCTCGATGGCGTTGAGAATCCCGCCCTTGACCGTTACGCCGCTGCTCTCGAGGCGCCGGATGGCAACATCGACCTCGCGCGGCGGGTTGAGGCCGAAGCGCGCCACCATCAGGCTGGTGCCACAGCGGTGGCCGATGATGGCGGCATCGGTCACGGCGAGAACGGGCGGGGTGTCCACGATCACCAGATCGAAGCGCTCGCTCAACGCATCGAGCAGCTGGCCGAAGCGCTCGCTCATCAACAGCTCGGCGGGGTTGGGAGGCGCCTTGCCGCGAGCCACATAGCTCAGCCCGTTGATCGGCGACTGGCGTATCACCTCGTCGAGCTCGGCCTTGGCGGCCAGCACCTCGGAGAGCCCGCCCTTGCTGTCGGCATTGAAAGCGGTGTGCACATGGCCCTTGCGCATGTCTGCATCGAGCACCAGCACACGCTGACCGCCCTGGGCAATCACCGCCCCCAGATTGACGCTGATGAAGCTCTTGCCGATGTTGGGGCTCGGCCCGGTGATCATCAGCCGGTTGTCGGCGGCCTCGAGCATGGCGAAATGCAGTGAAGTACGCAGTCCACGCAGGGCCTCGACGGCGGTGTCGTCGGGCGCATTCTGTGCCAGCACCCCACAGGCCACGCTGCGCCCACGACGCCGATGATTGCGCTTGACCCTGCGCACCAGCTTCTGCTGGTCGTCGGACAGCGGCACGGTGGCGTACACCGGCAGACCCAGATCCTCCAACTGGTCGGCGCTCTCCACGCCACGATTGAGGATGCTGCGAACGATGACGAAGGCCACCGCCAGGAAACCGCCCACCAAGGTGATCATCACCACCGTCACCGGCTTACGCGGCTCCACCGGCCCCGGCTGCGCCACGGCATCGTCGAGAATGCGCACGTTGCCCACCGTGCTGGCCTTGGTGATGCTCATCTCCTGGATCTTGTTGAGCAGCTGCACGTAGACCTGCTGGGTGACTTCCACGTCCCGCGACATGCGCAGGATCTGCTGCTGGGTTTCCGGCAGCGCATGAATGCGCTCGTTGAGCCGCTCGCGGTCACGCTCCAGGTTGTTGCGCTTTTCCATCATCGCCGCATATAGCGGGTGCGAGGAGTTGTAGCGCCGACTCAGCTCGGCCTGCTCCATTTCCAGCTCACTAAGTCGCGAATCGAGGTCCACCACCCGGTCCAGCACCGAGCGCGTCTCGATGTTGAGATCGACGCTCTCGTGCTCCATGCGGAAGGCGTTGAGAGCATCCTCGGCCCGCGCCAGGTCGGTACGTACCTCCGGCACCTGCTCTTCGAGAAAGATCAGGCTCTGCTCGGCCTCGGCGCTCTGCCGCTCGACGTTCTGGGTCAGATAGATCTGACCGATCACACTCAGGGTGCGCTGAGCACGGCGGGGGTCTTCGTCCAGCAGCGTCATGTTGAACACGCCGCTGTCACGACCGCGCTGGTTGACGCTGAAACGACCGCGCAGCTGGTTGATGGCGGCTAGACGGGTACGTCGCACCACAGTGAACTCTGCCCCTTCGGCGGCCTCCAGCTCCGCAACACGCAGCTCGACGGCGTCGTCAGCGAAGTGCTCCGTCGCACCGACACGGCCTTCGCCAAGCAGCGAGTCGCCGTGGTACAGGCGATAGCTGCCGCCTTCGCCTGCCACCAGGCGCATCGCCCGCCCCAGCCACTCATCATCGACCCGCAGCTCACCGACGTTGAGATATTCGCCGGCCCACACACTGCGCCGGGAGAATCCGGGCCGCTCCATGCCGCGCCGCACCAGAAAGTCGCCGACGAACGGAAAGCGCGCGGGTGTCACGGAAATGTCGAGTCGCTCCTGATCGACAGCCTGACCCAGCACCATGCGCGAGCGCAGGATCTCGAGCTCGGCGTCGGCCTTGGGCTCGTCGCCGAGAAAAGAACGCACCTCGGCCAGCGGGTTGCTGAGCCCGGTCTTGCCCTCCACCTGCACGAGGGCATCGGCACGATAGATCGGGGTGGCCAGTTGTACGTGGATCACGGCGGCCACGGCGAACAGCGCCGTCACCAGCATGATCAGCCACTTGTTGTCGAGCAGGACGCCAAGCAGCCTACCCAGATCGATATCGTCATAGCCCGGGCGCGAGCCCGCCTTGCTCTCTTTCACCATCATGGAATCCCTGGTGTGAAGGTGGTCGTTCGCGTCAGCCTCGCGGGACTGTCTAGACGGACTAGCCAGGTGGACTAGCCAGACGGGCCTGCCACAGACGAGCCGCCTCGGTAAGCTGACGATGTACGCGCTCGAAGACCTCTTCGTTCCTGCGATAAGGATCGGGGATGTCGTCCCCATCACCCTCCATGCCGGGCAGCCAGCGCCCGAAGCGCATGGTCTTGCCGGTGGCAAAGGGAAAGCGCTCGGCGATGGCGAGGCGCTGCCCCTCGCTCATCACCAGAATCAGGTCGGCCTGCCTGACCATCTCGGCATCGATCTGACGTGCGCGGTGCGCGGAGAGATCGAGCCCATCGGCTTCGGCCAGCCGCGCAGCGGTAGCATCGGCCGGGTGACCGACCAGCGCCCCCAGACCGGCGGAAGCGACACGATGCCCCGGCAATGCCTGGGCGAGCAGCGCCTCCCCCACCGGACTGCGACAGATGTTGCCGGTACACACCACGAGAAGGTCCTGAAACATCACTGCTCCTGTTTTCTGCTGCCCTATTCGCCGATCCGTTCCAGCTCACGCCCGGTACGGGTGGTCTGGTAGATGCTGCTGACGGTGGGCAGGATCTGACGCACCACGCGGTTCCAACGTCCCAGCGGCGTCGTCGTCACGTAAATCACGTCGGTGGGCTCGAGAGCGAACTCCGCGCCCAGCATCAGCGCCGTGGCATTGCGAGCATCGAGCTGATACACCGTGGCCAGCTTGTCGCTCTCCTCCGGCGCCCGGCGAATGACGAAGATGCCCGAGGCGTTGGCATTGCCCTCGTTGATACCGCCGGCCTCGGACAGCGCATCGGTCAAGGTCAACCGATTTGCCCCCATCGACAGGCTCCGCGGCTCGCGCACCTCGCCCATGACATAGACCTTCTGGTCGCTGTTGTCGGGAACGTGCAAAACGTCGCCGGCCCGTAGCAGCAGGTTCTGGTCGAGCCGGCCGCGATTGAGCATCTCGTGCAGCGAAAGGCGGATCTCTTCTCCATTCCGGGTCAGCAGCACGTCATGCCAGTTGGCGCGGTCCGCCAGACCGCCGGACTGACTGATGGCATCGAGCACGGTCAGCGGCACGTTGCGGATCGGCAGTGGGCCGGGGTCGGCGACCGCACCGGTCACGTTGACCCGCTGCGAGTTGTACTGGGCCACCTGCACTTCGACCTGCGGCATGGCCACATAGGGCTCGAGGCCACGGGCAATGACGTCACGCACCTCCCGCACCGTGCGCCCCTCCACGGGGATCCGGCCGATGAAGGGATAGAAGATGGTGCCGTCACTGTGTACGGTGTTGCCCGATTCGGCGGCACTGCGCTCCCCGCCGGCAGGGATGGTCAGCTCCGGATGACCATAGACGATGACGGTGAGCACATCGCCCTTGCCGATGTAGTAGTCGTAACCATCGATGTCCTGCTGCAGCGACTCACTGACCCTGCCGAAATCTTCGACTTGCTGACGCTCCTGCCGCAGCGCGCGCACCAGGCCGAAGGTGATCGGCTCGATATCGACCAGATCGTCGATGGGCGCTGCGTCCGTGCGGTAGTCGATGTGGCCACCGGGGGCAAAGGCGCAGCCACCCATGAGCAGCACGCCACAAGACAAGAGCACGCGGCTCATTCGCGTTCGCAAGGAATAATGCTTCATTGAGTGTTCTCGCATGGCCCAGTTAACCCGCCCTGCCCATTTGACTTTTATTTGACTCAAAACTGTCTCTTTAATGGGTCTCTATATGTCTCTTATTTTATTCACGCCGCGTCTCCATTCGGTGACACAAAGCAGAACAAAATATTTACAACCCCCCACCCCCAACCTCTCCATATGACGGCTTTCCACGACACGACATGTCTAATTTTTGCGACAGCTTCAATCTTGAGTTGTCGTCAATATCCTACAAGACAGCACCATAATTACTTACAACAAACTATATTTTGTCTGACAAGAGAGCCGAGCTCTTATCACGAATCCTCAGGCACGCTACCGCCACGAAGTCGAATGGAAATCTCCGAAACCATTTCAAATCACTGATTTTAAAACAAAAAAATCCTGCTGCGCAGAACCGCAACACAATGGCAACTTGAGAAGTCAGGATGAGGGGGAGGGGTCTTCTCATCCATGTAAGACACCACTCAAGTGAGGCTAGAATACCTCGTTTTTTTGACTTGTCATCACCCACAAGCCATTTTATACATTTTTTTACATGTGTTACATAACCAGCAACGGATGATAAAGCTTGGTTTCTTCAATCACCCGAGGTATTGCGTTATTTGTTTCTCACTATATCCTTAACGTCCAGCGCAGCCAGGACTCACCGGCTAATTCCCATTAAGCCCGTTGAATTGCCTGCTCTCGCAGGCAGGCCGGACAGTCCATCCCATTTTTATTGACGGGGTGCGCTCTCCGGCCATTCGCCCCGCCGGAAGAGTCCGGCGCAACAAAGGAGAAGAACCCTATGCACTCACTGAAGATGGCCAGGCATCATGCCGCCGCCCTGGCGGGCGTGGCCTTGCTCGCCCTTGCGCCTTTGGCGCTGGCGCAGCAGGCCACGTTGCCGCAAGGCACCCAGGGGGCTCCTGGCAACTCGGCCAACACACCTGCACCGGCCGCCGTTGCCAGCGGCGGGCTCGCTACCGGCCGTGGAGCGGCCGGGGCAGCCCCGGGCAATTCCGGCCAGGCGCTTGCCGGCGCCGTGAATCGCGGTGCTGCCGGCATCGGCGTGGTGATTGCCGCCGGCACAGGTACCGGAACCGGAACGGCTACCGGGACCCGCTGATGGGCCGACACAGACGGTACCGAGACTCTCGTGTGCCGAACCAGGACCGCCGTCAGGCGGTCCTGCTTCGATGCTCGTGCTGGGCAGGCATGCTGATGAGCCTGACGGCCTGCGCTCAAGGCCAGCTCTCGCCATTGGGTGAGACACTGCTGGGCAATCAGCCGGCCCGAGACCTGGCGGAACGCGCGGAAGCCCTGCCCTACGCGTCGCTGGTAGCGAAACAGCAAGGCAATCGGGCGCTGCTGATCATGGCGCACCGCACCGGTGAGCACGGACGGGACACCTACTGGCAGGCGGGCGACCGCGCCACGCTGCATCTGCGTGACGGCTTGCCCGTCAGCACGGCCGGCTTTGGGGAGGTGCTGCTGGGGCGGTGGCAATCCGCCGGCGATGCTCCGCAGCACTACCGGGTGCACGCTCACTGGCAGGACCACCACGGCCGGGAGTGGCAGGACGTGGCACAAGCAACGCTCGACTGCGAGCCGCCCGAGCCCGTCGAGATGCCACTGACTCGAATCACACTCGAGCGCTGCACGGAGCGACTCGACTGGCAGGGCAGCAACACGAGTAGCCGCGGGGTGTTCTGGCGCCAGCCGGGAACCCGGTGGATCTGGGGGGGTGACATGACGCTCTGGCCAAAGGGTCAACGGCTGCAGTGGCAGGTAGCACGGCCCTGGTGGAGCGATGCCGAGAACACTGCGAGCGAAGCCGAGCAGATGACCCTGTTCAACGACGATGCATCGCCGTGACGAAGAGAACGAGCATGACCCAACGTCACCACGCCCGCGCCAGGCGCTGGTCCTGCACCAGCCTGGGCACGCTGCTGATACTGACCTTGTCTCTGGCCGCCAAGGCCGACACGCCAACACTTTCGCAACTGTGGCTCGAGCAGCCGGCCCAGCCCGAGGCGTCTGCCCTTGCCTACTACCTGCTTCACGTCGACCGCGAAGCACAGCGACATCAGGGCCTGCGGCTTGGGGAAGAACTGATCACGTTGGCCGACTGGCATGCCCTGGCAGGCCATGCGCAACTCGCGCAGGGACTGCGCGAATGGCGAGCCCGTATCGAAGAGCTGCAGGCACATCCCAGCCGCACACTCGCTCGAGCCGATCTGGCCGCTCTGCTGGCCTCTCCGCGTCATGATCCCGCGCTGGACTCACTCGCTGCCGCAGGCACCTGCGCCCTGCCCGACTGGGTCGAGTTCTGGCACTTCGGCGGCGTCACTCGCCAACGCTGGCAGCCCGGCATGGACCTGCGCAGGCTGCTGCGCGAGCGCCCCCGGCGCCACTGGTCCGCGGCAGACGAAGCGTGGGTAATCCCACCTCAAGGGGCGCCTCGCCGGGTTGGCGTGGCGGCTTGGAATGCCGGCAACCTGCCCTTGGCGGCCGGTAGCCGAGTGGTGCTGATATTCCGCGACCCCGTCCAGGAGGCCGCCTGGGTCAATCGCGCCCTGCCCGACTACCTGGCCACGCGACTGCCCAGCGACGCCTGCCGCTCTCTCACGCTGCCAGCGGCTGAGCAAACCACATCTGAGCAAACCACAGTGGGAGGCGCTACCCAATGAAGCGCCCCACTGCGCATCCGCTGCGTCTTACCTCTCTTGCTCTGGCCATCATGGCGACGACGATGTCCGCCGCCGCCGACTCGACCCAGCCACGCCTGGGCACGGGTCAAGGCGATTTCGGCGGCGTGGGGATCATGCAGACCCCGACGGCCCGCATGGCACCCTTGGGCGGCTTTGCCTTCTCGATGTCGCGTACCGCACCTTATCGCCGTTACAACCTGTTCTTCCAGCCCACCGAGTGGCTCGAAGCGGGGTTTCGCTACGTCGAAGTCGAGAATCGCCGCTATCTGGCCGCCCGCGGCGACCGCAACAACCTGGACAAAGGCGTCGACGTCAAGCTGCGTCTGCGCGAAGAGGATCGTTACTGGCCGCAGATTGCAGTCGGCGCTCGCGATATCGGCGGCACCGGCCTGTTTGCAGGCGAATACCTCGTCGCCAGCAAGCGCTGGCACGATTTCGACTTCACGCTGGGCATCGGCTGGGGCTACCTCGGCAACCAGGAGGATTTCACCAATCCCCTGAGCCGTCTCGACGATCGCTTCGAGCGTCGCTCCGGGTTCACTTCGGGCGGCGACGGTGGCAGCGTGAACCTGGGCAGCCTGTTCAGCGGCCGCAGCGCCCTGTTCGGCGGTATCGAGTATCAAACGCCCTGGCGCCCACTGGTGCTGCAGCTCGAGGTGGACGGCAACGACTATCAGCGCGAACCCCAGCGCAATCATCAGGAGCAGGATTCACGGGTCAATCTGGGCGCCCGTCTGCAACTGAGCGACAACGTCGAGCTCAAGGCCGGCTGGCAGCGTGGTAACACCGCCATGCTCGGCATCAGCGTGAGCACCAATCTTGCCGGGGTTTCCCAGCTCAAGCGCGACCCGCTCCCGGCGGAGATCGGCGAGCCACCCGCAGCCAACACCGGCGATTGGAGCGGGCTCAGCAGTGAGCTGGATGCCAACGCCGGTATCGGCGTCTACCGCATCTACCAGTCCGACAACAGTGTCGTCATCGAGGGCGAACCCACCCGCTACCCTTCGCTCGCGGAAAGCGAGTACCGCGCCGGGCGCCTGTTGCACAACCATCTCGGCGACGACGTGGACATCCTGCGCTTCCGCTGGCACGAGCGCGGCATGCCCCTGCGCGAGAGTGTTCACGACCGTCACGCCCTGGCTACCGCCGCCGTCTCCAGCGCCGAAACCGTCGCCTACCGGCACGGTCTCTATGCCCATGCCGGCCATGCACCGCCCCAGGGTGAGCTGCTGCATGAAACTACCTCGCAGGGCTTCTCCTACAGCCTCGCACCGCAGCTCGAACAGAATTTCGGCGGCCCGGACGGCTACCTGTACCGCCTCTCGGCCAACTTCGACAGCGAATATCGGCTGGGGCGCAACGACTGGCTGTCGGCCACGCTGACCTACACGCTGGACGACAATCTCGACAGGTACCACTACATCGGCCCCTCGGACCTGCCGCGTGTCAGGACCCATATCGGCGACTATCTGGCCGAGACCGATATCGGCATCTCCAACCTGCAGTACACCCGTACCGCCCAGCTCGGCAACGACTGGTACGCCATGGGCTATGGCGGTCTGCTCGAAACCATGTTCGCCGGTGCGGGGGGGGAGTTGCTCTACCGTCCGTTCAACTCCGACGTAGCCCTGGGCCTGGACGTGAACTGGGTGAAACAGCGTGAGTTCGACCAGCGTTTCGGCATGCGCGACTACAGCACCTGGACCGGCCACGTCACGGGATACTGGCAGACGGATTTCGAAGACGTGCTGGCCAAGGTCAGCGTCGGGCGCTACCTGGCAGGCGATCTCGGCGTCACCTTCGACGTCTCCCGGGAGTTCGAATCCGGTATTCGCCTGGGCAGCTGGGCCACCTTCACCGATGCCGGCAGCGACTTCGGCGAAGGCAGCTTCGACAAGGGGATCTATCTCTCGATGCCGCTGGACGCCTTCTTCGTGCGCTCCACCCGTCAGCGGGCCCAGGTCGCCTGGCGGCCGCTCACGCGGGATGGCGGCGCCCAGTTGGCGCGGCGTCAGACGCTCTTCGACCTGACCGAGGAGCGCAGCATGGGACGCTACTGGGAGGAGCATGCCGAGCTGCTGCGCTGAGTTCAGACGACAGCGGCTTCACCCTATCCGCGCCCGGGCCTCGAACGATCTTCGAATCTTCGAGACCTGGGCTTCGAGACCTGGACCCAGAAACGGCAAGGCCACCGCATCCGCTGCGGTGGCCTTGGTGAAGATAACGGTATAAATGTGGATGAGTGCGTTAGCCGCGGTGATAGCCCGGCGCCACGAAGGGCATCTTGCTCACCACCATCGGCAAGCGCTTGCCACGCACCTCGGCATGTACGGTGGTACCGATCTCGGCATACTCGATGTCGACGTACCCCATGGCCACCGGGCTGCCCACGCTGGGGCCGAAGCCTCCCGAGGTCACCCTGCCGATATGACGGCCGTCCTCGCCGTAAAGCTCGGCTCCCTCACGGACCGGAGCGCGCCCTTCGCCCAGCAGCCCGACACGCTTGCGGCGATGATCCTTGGCATCAACCTGGTGCAGGATCACATCCGCCCCCGGGAATCCGGCGGACCTTTCCCCCCCATGACGACGCGGCTTGCCGATGGCCCAGATGAGCCCCGCTTCCACGGGCGTGGTCTCGGTGTCGATGTCATGGCCATAGAGACACAGTCCAGCCTCGAGACGCAGCGAATCGCGTGCTCCCAGGCCGATCGCCTCGACCTCATCCTCGGCCAGCAACCTGCGAGCCAGGGCCTCCGCCTCCTCGGCGGGAATCGAAATCTCGAAGCCATCCTCACCGGTGTAACCGCTGCGGCTGATCCACACTGGCACGCCCATCATCTCGAAACGGCCGTGCTGCATGAACACCAGCTCACAGGCCTGCGGGCAGTGACGCCGCATGACGTCCGCCGCCTTGGGCCCCTGCAGGGCCAACAATGCGCGATCGAGTACCTCGACGCGGTGCTCGTCGTCGAGCCCCATGTCGAGCAGCGCAATGTCCTGATCCTTGCACGCGGCATTGACCACCAGGTAGAGGTGGTCGCCCGGATTGGCCACCATCAGATCATCCAGGATTCCGCCCGCCTGAGCGGTGAAAAGCGCATAGCGCTGCATGCCCTGGGGCAGCCCGACGATATCGGCACAGACCAGCGTTTCCAGGGCCTCGGCTGGGCTGGGACCATGCAGAAGAAGCTGTCCCATATGGGAGACATCGAACAGCCCGCAGGCATTGCGAGTGTGCTCATGCTCCTTCTTCACACCGAGCGGAAACTGCACCGGCATCTCGTAGCCGGCAAAGGGCACCATCTTGCCGCCCAGTTCGAGATGCAGGTCGTACAACGGTGTGCGCTTGAGATCGCTCATGAGGTTTCCTCGTGACATTGGGATGACAGGGCTGGCCAGGCGGAATGAGGCGCCAGGCAGCGCCTCGTCGACCGCAGGTCCATCACGCCTTGTCGTGATCGAGATCCTCGCCCGGCAACACCTCCTTGCCGTCGAAGTAATCGCGGGTGACCTTGAACACCACCGGTGACAACAAGGCCAGAGCGATCAGGTTGGGAATGGCCATCAGGGCGTTGAAGGTGTCCGCCATGAGCCAGATGAAGCCGAGCTGTGCCATGGCCCCCAGCGGGATGGCCAGCACGAACAGCACGCGATAGAGCATGATCGAGCGGGTGCCGAACAGGAACTGGAAGCACTTCTCACCGTAGAACGACCAGCCCAGAATCGTGGTGAAGGCGAACACCGCCAGCGCCAGCGAGACGATCTGATTGCCCCAGCCGGGCAGTGCCGCATCGAAGGAGAGCGCCGTCAGCGAAGCCCCCGCTTCACCCTCGATCCACACCGTGGAGGTCAGGATCACCAGCGCGGTGATGGTACAGACGATGATGGTATCGATGAATGTGCCGAGCATGGCAATCATGCCCTGCCGAACCGGGTTGCGGGTCTTGGCCGCCGCGTGGGCGATCGGCGCGCTGCCCAGGCCCGCCTCGTTGGAAAAGATACCGCGCGCCACCCCGAAGCGAATGGCGGCCATCACCGCCGCCCCGGCGAAACCACCCACCGCCGCATGCGGGTTGAAGGCGTAATAAAAGATCATGCTGAAGGCTTCGCCCAGTTGGCCGGCATTGACCACCAGCACCACCAGACCGGCCGCGACATAGGCGATACCCATGAACGGCACCAGCTTGCCGGCCACCTTGGCGATACGCTTGATGCCACCGAGGATCACGGCACCCGCCAGCACCATGATGACCACGCCAGTCAGCCAGTGCGGAATACCGAAGGTGGAGTCGAGAGCGTCTGCAACCGAGTTGGACTGTACGGTGTTGCCGATACCGAAGGCCGCCACTGCGCCGAAGAAGGCGAAGGCGCCACCCAGCCACAGCCACTTCTTGCCCAGGCCGTTCTTGATGTAAAACATCGGCCCGCCGACGTGGTAGCCGGTGCTATCGGTCTCACGATAGCGCACGGCAAGCACGGCTTCGGCAAACTTGGTCGCCATGCCTACCAGCGCCGTGATCCACATCCAGAACACCGCGCCTGGGCCGCCAAGAGCAATGGCCGTCGCCACACCGGCAATGTTACCGGTGCCGATGGTGGCGGAGAGTGCCGTCATCAGCGCGTTGAAGGGCGAGATCTCCCCCTCTGCTTCCGCCTTTTTGACCTCACCCGGTGCCGGCTTGGCCTCTCGTCCCTGCCACATCAGCTTGAAGCCGGTGCCCAACTTGCGGATGGGCATCAGTTTCAATCCGAGCTGCAGGTAGAGGCCCACCCCCAGCAGCAGTATCAGCATCAACGGTCCCCAGACCACGCCGTTGATGGCCTCGAATATGGCTGTCAATGTTTCCACGAACGCTTCCCTCTGTTGTATGGAGTGTTATAAGGCATCCCACCGTCTTCAGGGCGTTTCCCCGAAGGATCCTGTAGTGAGACGGCGTACCATAGCGGAAATCGCCAGGAATACACCAGCTCGCCGAAATGGCTGCTGCAGCCTGGCCGTTAACGCTTGCTGGATACTAGATTAACGCTTGTTTCGTATCGGAAACAACGATAGGACACGATCCGCCACTACGGTGTACCTCACTGCCATTGCCGCCACTCGACAAGCGCCAGCTATAGCGTAGTGAGCCACGCCGCCGCTGTCGAACGGCGGCACGGCCTGGCTGCATGCCCGTATCGTCACGGCGGGACTGGACGTTCACGGCTGCAGGCGCCACGCTAACCATGCACGATGCCCTGACAGCGGCGTCGAGCGGCATCTTGAGACTCGCAAAATGCCGACAATGGCGTTAGCATTCACCCAGCCAGAAAACCTTTTTCTTATAGGAAAATCATCATGAGCTCTATTCCTGCCAACCTGCGCTACAACGACAGCCACGAATGGGTGCTGGACAATGGCGACGGCACCGTCACCATCGGCATCACCGATCACGCTCAGGAAGCCTTGGGCGACGTGGTGTTCGTGGAACTGCCCGAGGTTGGGCGCACTCTGGAAAAGGGTGAAGAGTTCGGCGTGATCGAATCGGTCAAGGCCGCTTCCGATCTCTATGCCCCGCTCGCCGGTGAGGTCGTCGCAGTCAACGAGGCTCTCGAAGATGCTCCCGAGACCGTCAACGAAGCCCCCTATGAAGGTGGCTGGATCATGAAGGTTCGCGTCGAGGATGCGGCAGCCGTGGAAGCCCTGCTCGACGCCGAGGGCTACCAGGCCGTGGTCGACAGCGAAGCCTGATAGCAACGCACCGATGCCTCCCGGCCCTGCGGCCGGGTTTTCCAGCGCCTGCACTTCCATTTCAACGCACGGGTTTTTCCATGGTTTATGACAACCGCCGCCTGGCCGATCTGGCCGATCATGACGCCTTCATCCGCCGCCACAATGGCCCCGGAGCCGAAGATGTTGCCGCCATGCTGGCGGCGCTCGACATGGAGAGCCTCGAAACGCTGATCGAGCGCACGGTGCCGGCAGACATTCGCCTTGGTCGCGAGCTGGACCTCGACCCGCCGCGCAGCGAAGCCGAGGCGCTGGACTACCTCAAGCGCCTGGCGCGGCAGAACAAGGTGTTCAAGACCTACATCGGCCAGGGCTATTACAACACCCACGTGCCGGCCGTGATTCAGCGCAACGTGCTGGAGAACCCGGGCTGGTACACCGCCTACACTCCCTATCAGCCCGAGATCGCCCAGGGCCGCCTGGAAGGCCTGCTCAACTTCCAGCAGATGGTGATGGACCTCACCGGCATGGAGCTGGCCAACGCCTCGCTGCTCGACGAGGCCACCGCCGCCGCGGAAGCCATGGCACTGTGTCAGCGGGCCAACAAGAAGTCGAAGAGCAACGCCTTCTTCGTCGCCGACGACGTGCTGCCGCAAACTCTCGACGTGGTGCGCACTCGCGCCTACTACTTCGGCTTCGAACTGATCGTTGGCCCGGCCGAGAGCCTGGCCGAGCACGACGTGTTCGGTGCCCTGCTGCAGTACCCGGGCGAAAGCGGGCGCGTACACGATCTCACCCCGCTGCTGGCCACCGCCCGCGAGCGGAACGTGATGACCTGCGTGGCGGCCGACATCATGAGTCTGGTGATGCTCAAGGAGCCGGGGGCGCTCGGCGCCGACATCGTGGTGGGCAACACCCAGCGCTTCGGCGTTCCCATGGGCTACGGCGGCCCGCATGCCGCCTACTTCGCCACCACCGACTCGCTCAAGCGCTCCATTCCCGGGCGCATCATCGGCGTGTCCCGCGATGCCCGCGGCAACACCGCCCTGCGCATGGCGATGCAGACCCGCGAACAGCACATTCGCCGCGAGAAGGCCACCTCCAACATCTGTACCGCCCAGGCCCTGCTGGCCAACATCGCCGGGTTCTATGCCGTCTACCATGGCGCCGAGGGCCTCACCACCATCGCCACCCGTATCCATCGCCTGACCACCATTCTAGCCGTGGGGCTGAAGGAGAAAGGCGTGCGCCTGGCGCATGACACCTGGTTCGACACCCTGCGCCTGACCGGGGTCGATGCTGGCAAGATCCACGGTCGCGCCATGACCCACGAGATCAACCTGCGCTATTTCGAAGGCGGCGACATCAGCGTCAGCCTCGACGAGACCACCACCGCTCACGATCTCGACGTGCTGTTCGACGTGCTGCTCGGCGAGGAACACGGCCTGTCGATCACGGCGCTGGACGAGCGCATCGCCGCCGAAGGCATCAGCGGCATTCCCGCCGCCAGCCGTCGCGAGTCCGACTTCCTGACGCATCCCAACTTCAAGCGCTTCCGCAGCGAGACCGAGATGCTGCGCTACCTCAAGCGCCTGGAGAACAAGGACCTCTCGCTCACTCACGCCATGATCCCGCTGGGCTCATGCACCATGAAGCTCAACGCCACCAGCGAGATGATTCCGATCACCTGGCCCGAGTTCGGCCAGCTGCACCCCTTCGTGCCCCAGGAGCAGGCCGTCGGCTACAAGCAGATGATCGACGAGCTGGCGGCCTTCCTGGTCGAGATCACCGGCTACGACCACATCTCGATGCAGCCCAATTCCGGCGCCCAGGGCGAATACGCCGGCCTGGTGGCCATTCGCCGCTATCAGGCGGCCCAGGGCGAAGGCCACCGCGACGTCTGCCTGATTCCCAGCTCCGCCCACGGTACCAACCCCGCCTCCGCCGCCATGGCGCAGATGAAGGTGGTGGTGGTGGAGTGCGACAGCAACGGCAACATCGACCTCGACGACCTGCGCGCCAAGGCCGAGAAGCACAGCGAAGCGCTGTCGGCGATCATGCTCACCTACCCCTCGACTCACGGCGTGTTCGAGGAGGGCATTCGCGAAGCGTGCGCCATCGTTCACCGCCATGGCGGCCAGGTCTACATCGACGGCGCCAACATGAACGCTCAGGTCGGCCTCTCCCGCCCCGGCGACTTCGGCGGCGACGTCAGCCACCTCAACCTGCACAAGACCTTCTGCATTCCCCACGGTGGCGGCGGCCCCGGCATGGGCCCGATCGGGGTCAAGGCGCACCTGGCGCCCTACGTCTCCAACCATGTGGTCACGCCCATTGCTGGCGTGAACGAGAACTGCGGCGCCGTCTCCGCCGCGGCCTTCGGCAGCGCCTCGATCCTGCCGATCTCCTGGGCCTACATCAAGATGATGGGCGCGCGCGGCCTGCGCCAGGCGACCGAGCTGGCCATCCTCAACGCCAACTACATCGCCCGGCGCCTCGAGGCGCACTATCCGGTGCTCTATCGCGGCGTCAACGGCACCGTGGCCCACGAGTGCATCATCGACATCCGCCCGCTCAAGAGCGCCTCGGGCATCAGTGAGGAAGACATCGCCAAACGCCTGATGGACTACGGCTTCCATGCGCCGACCATGTCCTTCCCGGTCCCCGGCACGCTGATGGTGGAGCCCACCGAGTCGGAGTCGCGCTACGAGATCGACCGCTTCTGCGACGCCATGATCGCCATTCGCGAGGAGATCGCCCGGGTCGAGCGCGGCGAGTGGCCGGCCGACGACAACCCGCTGGTGAATGCGCCGCACACCATGGCCGACCTCATGGACCCGGCCTGGGCACGCGCCTACTCCCGCGAAGTCGCCGCCTTCCCCTCGGAAGCGGTCAAGTCGGCCAAGTACTGGCCGGCGGTCAACCGCGTCGACAACGTCTTCGGCGACCGGCAGTTGATCTGCTCCTGCCCCAGCATCGACGAGTACCGCGACTGACGCGTCGCTGACTGAAGCAGCAAAGCGAAACGGCCCGCCGAGCGATCGGCGGGCCGTTTGCTGTCAGCGTTTCGCTGCACCCTCACCTACCCACCCACTCCTTCGTCAACGTGCGCGCTTCGGGGTCGTAGCGGTAAACGGTGATACCACCCCCGAAGGCGTGCCCGGTAACCAGCAGGTTAGCCTCAGGCGCCGAATCGATGCTCAGGTTACGGGAGTAGTCGAACACTGATGGCTGCGGGCTATCGCCCAGATAGAAGTACTTCTGCGGCCAGGGATTTCCTGCTTCAAACAACGCCGCATAATGGCTATAGGTTCCCAGTCTGAGGAATTCATCACTGCCGTTGACAAAGGCGAGAGCGATGGTTACAGCGGACGCTCCCTCTGGCGCCTCGATAAGCTGACTCTTATCCCAAAGGCCATCGTAACTGTTAGGATCCTCCCCCAAATACAAACCAACAAAGTAGTTAGCCATATCATACTTTTCATCTGGACTGTCAGTCTTCCAGAAAAAACCGAGATTATTCTCATCACCGCTGACGACCCACTGACCATCCGGGCTGATGGTGGCATAGGTCTTGGATGAGTTACCGGGCAGCTTCGCCACGGGCGCCAGGGTATCGAGACTCCATAGCGTGACACCGCCATAGCTTGAAGAGAAACGGAACTCCTCCTCTTCCCGCACAGGTGGAGAGTCCTCCAGTTCACCGCCAGGGCTGCCCGAGCCGCCGGAGACGAAATAACGACCTCCGATAGAGAGATTCAGCACCTGCCCCGTCCCGGTGAAACTGGGGCTGCGACTGTCGCGCAACACGGGGCGCAGGGCCGCGCCATGGCCGTGATAGATGTTCCAGGTTCGATTGGCGGAGAGGTAGTGCTCCCGGTCGTGGGACATTACATGCCCATAGGTAGGAAAGTGCTCGAATGCTTCGATCACCTCGCCATCGACGCGCTGCACATGCACTACGTCATCGAGATCCTGCCACAGGAAGGCGTCGCTATTCTCGATAAAGTAGGCGCTATAAAGATTGGCCGTTTTGGATAACACCTCGCGCTTTCGCTGTTCCAGATCCCATAGCACCATCCGGGCGTCTTCATGCACGCTGATCACGTAGCGACCATCTGACGAAACACTCAGGGAGGTCACGGGCTCCAGTCGAGCGCTGGCAAGGAACCCGTATGCCGCCAGGCCAACGAATAGCGCCCCACCCACGATAAGCGCGACCAACTTTTTCTTAGTCATAACGGCCAAAGCGGGAAGTCTCCTTGATATGGTCGTAGATGCCTTCCTTGTAGCTTCGTTCAAACACTTCCTCGCTGGGAATTCTCATTCCCGAGTGGTCGAATAGCCAAAGTGTCTGATCGACAAAGTCGAATTCTTTTGTGCGCAGCCGAGCCTGAAAATAGGGTATGTCTTTCACGGCCCCAAACCCAATATGCCCCAGCGCTGCCCGCGGCGTCTTTCCTGCCCGCCAGCTTCTCGCTACCAGCGCCTGGAGGGCGTCGACATACCGAGCCGCTCGCGCCTCCGTGATCACCGCGTGATGCGCCAACGGCGCCAGCAAATGGTAGGTGGGCAACGTGTCGCCGCTGGCCAGGGCATCGCGCGCCTCCTGCATGGCCTGCTCCTTGAACGCCTGCCAGCCCCGGGCGGCTCGCTCTATGCCATAGGGGTCCGGCCCCACGGGTGGCTGGCTAGGAGTCGGTGGGCTTACGGTATGGGCCGGCGCCTTGTCGGCATAGTACTGGGAGATGGGCGTCGACAGGCCGCTGGGGAACACCCACCATTTCTTGCCGTAGGCGCCGCCTGCCGTGCCGATCACCTCATCCAGCCGATCGTCGGCGCCGAACGTCTCACCTAGCCAGTACAGGGGGGGGCTGATTATTATAGCAACCTGCTGCCAGAAGGCGCGCGTCCTGCTCGGCGGCGGACCGAGAATGCCATCTTCCTGCGAGTGCAGCACCACCACGTTGCGCACTGCCTTGTGAGCATCGGGGAAGATGCCCATGCCCAGCGGATGACTGTCCTGGGTGGGATCGTTCACCAGCGCGTTGTCCGCCACGGCAGGCTGCCATAGGTATAGATTGTCCAGCACCTGATACTGGCTTCGTTCGCCAAGAATATTCAGCGCGGTAAGGATGACCCGCGCGCCCAGCGAATGGCAGATGACATTAATGGCGATACCGGCTTCGTGGAGCTGGCTCAGCAGCGCCACCAGGCGGCGCCCTGCGGCCATGGCGTTGAGTTCCGCCTGGAAGAAGTCCACCGCCCCGGTATTGCCGGACCAGGCCACGCCGACGATGCGGGTATACGGGCGCCAGTCGTCGTCCTGCATACCGGCAGCGCTATTGAGCCGATACTCCATGTGCAGGCACCAGCTGTGTGCTGCCGAGCCGTTGAGCAAAGCTTCCAGTTGGTCGGAGCTCGCAGGGTTAGTCGGTGGGTAGTGGTTTCCCCACGATCTCGGGGGAATGTGGATCGACAGACCCTCCGTATCCTGCCGAATGGTCGCGGTGCTTGCGCTTCCCGCAGGCACCAGTATGGGGCGCTCGCTAACGTCATCGCGCTGCTCCCAATTGGCGAAGTGATGATAGCCGCCAAAGGGTACGTTGTAGCCATGCAGGAACAGGGTGGCGTTGTTGCCGGCCAGGCGTAGCTGCTCCAACTCCTCGTCGCTGAGCAGGTCCGGCGCTGACGCATCCGCATCCTCACGCAGATTGATGACGATGGGTGGCGGCAGATAGGTCGCCCGCAGCGTGGTTTCGTCCGCGACGACATCGCATTCGGGCGGGGCTGCTGCCGCCAGCCTGGGATCCATCGGTACATCGTCGACCGCCACGAGGTGTTGGCCATGCAGGCCGAGCACTTGCCATGCCGCCTTGCCTGGCATGACGCCCTCATGGCGGCTGACACCATACTCGTCGATGCGAGCCGGGTACCTACGGCGGGCAATATCGCACAGCTCCACTTCCGTGCCGGCCGGAAGAAGTCGCCCCAGGGTGTCACGATGTTCGATGATGACCGTTGCACTCACACAGCAGTGGGCAGGCATGCTGCTGCCCGATGCAGAAGCCCGGCTGGGCTGAAGCGTAGGTGGCGCCAAGGTATCACTCATGAGATCGCCTCATCCGGTTCATGGGCTGTCGTCGCCAAGACACGCAGCTGCGCGAGTCGCTGTTGCCATGGATAGGTATGATGCCCCAAGCGCTCCATCTGCCGCGCCGGCAGCGGCGTCCGGCGACCCGCTTCGGCAAGCACGCGGCATCCTTCCCACTGGGCATGTTCGGTTGGCAGTGCCAGGACTTTCATTTGCTCCAGCCAGGTCAAGACGCATGCTTCGGGCACCCCATACTCCTCGGCTAGCCGACTGCTGAAGACCCCTTCCCGCCAGGCCTCAAGGGCACGCTGATGCGCCGTGGTCAGCACGAACTCTTCATTCGAAAACGAGAGCTGGCTGTTGGGCGACTCCAGGCGCCAGGCCTTCCCGGCAGCAAGGCCATACATGAAATGGACTGGCCCCAGCAGCCGGGCGATCTCGTGTGGGCTCAACGCTGTCTCGAGACCCGCATACAACCTCGGGTCGGCATAGCGGAACAGCGCCGGCGGCCCCTCCTGACGACGCACCTGGGTCAAGCTACGCCAATGCTCGATCAGCGTGGAAAAAGAGTGGTACGAGTGAATCTCGATGGCCACGCCCTGCTCGACCCAGCGCTCCAGGGCCGCCCCGGCACGCGGCGTAGAGGGCATTACCAGCAGCGGACCCTGCGCCGCATGTTGACGATACGGTGTTTGCAGGTACAGCAACTGATACGTCGGCGAATCATCCGCCTCGAACATTCGCTGCTGCGCCTGGGGGTAGAGTGCCTGGTCGGTCAGGTAGAACACCTGTGCTCGGGAAACGGGCCTCAGCGACATGGGCAGGCCTCTCCCAGCGCACAGTCAGCCACATTCGCGGTAGCACCCGCGGTCAGCTTCTGGCATATCTCGATTACCGCCGCCCCCTGCAAGGCGGCAGTGAGCAGTTGCTCGTGCAGAATGGGATCGACCGGCTCGTGAATCTCCGCCGTTGCTCCACCCGGCAACAGCGCCACCGCAGCCCCCTGCCCGCTCCCCGAGCCGGGGCTGCCACCGGAGTTGATCTTGACCTGGGCGCCGACGATGGTGATGCCGCTGGGATCGAGCTTGAGGAAGCTGCCACCGGCCTTGAGGGTGATCTCGGCGCCGGCGTCGATCACGGTCTTGCTGCCGGCCTTGTGGTGGATCTCCTGGCCGGCTTCGACGAGCTGGGCACGGGCGGTCTTTTCGTGGCGCGTGGTGCCTACGATGAGGTGGTCGTCGCCGTCGACCTTGAGGTGGCGCTGGCCGCGCACGGTGAGGTGGTCGTCGGCGTGGATCTCGCTGATGCGGTTGCGGTGCACGGTGAGGTGGCTGTCGTTACCGATCTCTTCGGTGCGGTCGTTGTGGGTCAGCAGCTCCAGGTCTTTCTGGGCGTGAAGCCAGATCTGCTCCTGGCCGGCTTCGTCATCGAAGCGCAGTTCGTTGAAGCCTTCGCCTTGGTGACTCTGGGTGCGGATTACGGTGCGGGTCTTGTGCGCCGGCAGTTCGTAGGGCGGTGTGCTGACGGCGTTGTAGATTCGTCCGGTGATCAGCGGTTGATCGGGATCGCCCTCCAGGTAGCTGACGATCACTTCATGGCCAATCCTCGGAATCGCCATGCTGCCGTAGCCGCCACCGGCCCAGTCCTGGCTGACACGAATCCAAGCACTCGCCGTTTCATTCGGCTCGGCATAACGATCCCAGGGGAACTGCACCTTGACCCGGCCGTGCTCGTCGCAATAGATCTCTTCGCCTTCGGGGCCGACGACGAAGGCGATCTGGGGGCCGTCGACTCGGGGCCGGGGGTTGGGCTCGGGACGCCAGGCCTGGTCGGCGGGCATGAGCACCAGTTCGTTGTGGTACTTGGTCATGGCTTCCGAGCCTGCCCGACCCTGCAGGCCATCACTTCGGTCGGCTTGCTCGCTACCCTGAACGAAGCCGTCCTCTTCCAGTGCCTGGGGCTGCTTGCCGTGGTGAATGACGCCGAGCACCTGCCAGTCGCGGTTGAGGTCATCCAGATCGTGGTCGGTAAGGGTGAAACGGGTACCCGGGGCGAGTTCGGGCAGGTCGCTCTCGGCGTCGGCGGTGTTGGCGCCGCGGCGCAGCGCTTCGAGGCGAATGCGGGTGAAGGCCTGGCCGGAGGCGTCGGCCTTGTAGCGCCCGGGGTAGTCGTAGTGTTCGTAGTCGCTTCGCTGGCCGTGAGCTTCTAGATCGCGTGCGGCGTGATCATGCAGTTGTCCGTAAGCAGGCTTCTTGAACGAGTAGTCCTTGAGCGTGGCCGAGGCCGGGGCGACCCGGGCATGCTGCTGCAGCTTGCGCACGTGACGCGCCGGCGGCGTGCCCCCGGCGCGGCCGTGGTAGGTGCGCTCGCCCAGGTGGCTCAGCACCTGGGGCGCATCGGCGAACACCAGGCGGTGGGCGGCGCGAGCATCCTCGTCGCTGCCGACTTCGAAGAACTCGTGGAAGTAGAACAGCCCTTCTTCGGCGGCCAGGCGCTCGACGAAGGCGAGATCGTCTTCCCGGTACTGAGTAAGGTACTCCCGAGACTCAGGCTCGCGGGTGGCGGCGAAGACGAGATCGGTCAGGCCGTGCTCGTCGCACAGGGTGTTGAGCACGGTGAGCGGCGAGGCTTCCTGGAAGATGCGCGAGTTCTGACGCAGGCCAAGGCGCCACAGCGCGGGCCGGATCTCGACCCGGTAGAAGGTGTGGCGGTGGCCGCGGTCGCCACGGGCGAACTCGCTGACGATGCCGTTCACCTGGCGCAGCATCTCGTCGTCCTGCCAGATGGTCAGGGTGGCCTCGCGGTCGAGAATGTCGCGAGCAGAGAGACTGCCGTTACGGCTGGCGAAGCGCACCGTGAGCTCGAAGGGGGCGGAGAGCCGTTCCCGGTGGGTGAACTCGATGACCGCCAGGCCCTCGGTGTCGGGCGAGCTGGCATCGGCTAGCTGCAACGTGAAATGCAGACCGGTGGCCTTGGCCATGTCGCCTCCCTGCGGCTGAAGTCGTTATCGTTTAATTAGTAAAATAAGGTCCTCGCGCGAAGAGCTTACCAGCACTGAGAGGGGGTATCTGTGGCGCTTCACTGATAAAAGTGTAGGAGATCGCCTACAAAGCCAGCCTGGGCCACTCTACCTAGCCCCAGCACCTCTCCATAGGCCAAAAAGGGAAATACTACGGCAGCGAGGCGATATCCCCGGGGCCGAAGCGCTCGCGCATGCGCTGCTCGCGGAACCCTTCAAGCAGACGCGCATAGCGGCGAGGAATCTTGGTTCCGCTGCGGCTGACCAGATGCAGGGTCTCGTGTTCGATGACAGGCAGATCGAGTTCCTTGACCTGCCGCTGCCAAGGCGAGGTTTCCAGCACCAGCCGCGAGACCACGGTGAAACCAAGACCGCGCGCCACGGCGTCGAGCACCATGCCCACCTCGTTGGTGAAGCCCTGGCGGCGAAACTGGCTCATGGAGCGAAACTCGTCAGGGAAATTGCTGCGCAGCAGCGCGCCGGCGTGATTGACCCCGTCGGAGTAGTTGATGAAGCCGATACCCATCAGCTCGGTGAGCGAGGTGCCGGCAAAGTCCGCCGGCACCACCAGGCACAGCGGCTCCTGGTGCCACAGGCTGCAGTTCAGCTCCGGATGGCGGATCGGCTCGGTGACGATACCCAAGTCGTGACGCCCGGCCAGCACGTCGGAAACGATCTCGTGGCTGAAGGCAAAGCTGTAACTGACCGTCAGTCCCGGCGACATCTGCTGCTGACCGAGAATGTAGGGATAGAACATCAGCCCCACGCTGCCCGGCGAGGCGATACGGCACTCACCGGTGTCCAGCGCATCGTCGTCCAGCGAGTGGCGAAACTGCTCATGCTCGGCGAACAGCCGCAGCCCGTAGTCGTAGGCCCTGCGCCCGGCCTCGGTGAGAGCGAAGCGCCGGCCCTGCCGTTCCAGCAAGGGCTTGTCGAGATACTGCTCCAGCTTGCGCACATGCTGGCTGACCCCGGGCTGGGTCATCTCGAGATGCCGCGCAGTACGCGTGAAGCTGCCCGTTTCGACCAGGGTGATGAAAGTGCGAAAGTACTGTGCGTTGAACATGGCGATCGCTTGCAGGGACCAAGGCCGGAGACTCTCATCCTACCACCCCTGGCCCAGCCACGCAGCGCTGCGCCGCTGCGGGCAGCGTGATAGCATCGAATGACGACTCGATGACAGGCACGCAAGCCGACACCACAAGGATCGTTTCATGCCAGACACCATCTCCACCATCGTTTCACCGCTGCGCAGCCTGGAAGTGCTCTCACAGCATGAGGTCAACCGCCTGCGCGACACCTCGAAGGCCGGTTTGCACGACCTGCTGCGGCGCTGCTCGCTTGCCGTGCTCAGCTCCGGCAGCATGACCGACGACAGCCTGGTGCTGATGGAGACCTATCACGACTTCGACATCGAAGTGATCCAGCAGGACCGCGGCATACGCCTGAAGCTGACCAATGCCCCCGCCCAGGCCTTCGTCGACGGCAAGATGATTCGCGGCATACGCGAGCACCTCTCCTCGGTGCTGCGCGACATCGTCTACGTCTACAACGAGATCCAGCAGCATCGCCGCTTCGACCTCACCACTGGCGAAGGGACCACCAACGCGGTGTTCCATATCCTGCGCAAGGCCGGCACGCTGAAGCCGGGCCGTGATCCCGGCATCGTCGTATGCTGGGGCGGCCACTCCATCACCCGCGAGGAGTACGAGTACACCAAGGACGTGGGCTACCACCTCGGCCTGCGCGAACTCGATATCTGTACCGGCTGCGGCCCCGGCGCCATGAAGGGTCCGATGAAGGGCGCCAACCTGGCCCACGCCAAGCAGCGCATACTCGACGGCCGCTATCTGGGCATCTCCGAACCCGGCATCATCGCCGCGGAGGCGCCCAACCCGCTGGTCAATGAACTGGTGGTGATGCCCGACATCGAGAAGCGCCTGGAGGCCTTCGTACGCCTGGGCCACGGCATCGTGGTCTTTCCTGGCGGCGTGGGCACGGCGGAAGAGATCCTCTACCTGCTGGGCATCCTGCTTCACCCCGATAATGCCGACATGGCCCTGCCGGTCATCTTCACCGGCCCGGCCAACTCCGCCGACTATTTCCAGCGCATCGACGAGTTTCTCGTTTACACCCTGGGCGAGGCGGCGCGCAGCAAATATCGCATCATCGTCGATGACCCCGTCGAGGTCGCCCGCACCATGCGCAAGGGCATCGATAGCGTCACCGAGTTCCGCCGCGCCCATCAGGACGCCTTCCACTACAACTGGCGCCTCACCATCGCCCGGGACTTCCAGGAGACCTTCGAGCCCACTCACGCGGCGATGGCCGGCCTGGCACTGCATCGCAAGCAGCCGGTCCATGAACTGGCCGCCAACCTGCGCCGGGCGTTCTCCGGCATCGTGGCGGGCAACGTCAAGGAGCGGGGGCTGCGCGCCATCGAGGCCCACGGTCCCTTCCAGCTACATGCCGAGCCGGAGCTGATGCGCCGCCTGGACGAACTGCTCGGCTCCTTCGTGGCCCAGGGCCGCATGAAGCTGCCAGGGCAGGAATACGTGCCCTGCTACCGGCTGGTGTGACAGCGGGCCGGCAGGAATCGAGTAGAGAAAGAACGGCGGCGCCTGAAAGGCGCCGCCGGCAGTTCAGGCTCGTGGCTCAGTCTCGAGGAACAGGTGGGCGCAACCACAGCAATACTGCATGCAGCAGCAGCCCAAGCGTGGCGCCATGCGCGAGCAACAGCTGCCAGCTGATCCAGGCCGTGAACAGCGCATGCCACAGGCCCATCACTACCAACCCTGCCAGCAGCGCCAGTAGCAGCCGCTTGCCCAGCTGCGGCAGCCGGCGGCGTTGGTCCGCATCCAGCATGCGCCAGTTGAGGAAAGCCACCACCGCCACCACCGCCAGCGCTATCGAGATCAGCGACAGGCGATTGCCATAATCGCCGGCGATGAATCGCGGCACGGTAGCGAGCATCAGTATCAGCAAGCCCGCCAGCAGGCTCAGTCGTTCCGCAGTCGGCTCGGCATGCATCTCAAGCCACCTGCAGCTGTTGGTCTTCGATCCACTCCTCGACCCAGGGCAGCGCAGCATCGTCGGCCATGAAGGTCTCCATGGCATCGATCTCCAGCCGCTCCCCCAGCCGGGTGGCCCCAAGCCCTTCGAGCATCTCATCAAGACGGCGCCCTGCTCCGCAGAAAGTATCACCGTAGGAGCTGTCGCCCATGGCGATCAAGCCGTAGCGCACGCCCACCAGCGACGGGCTTCGCTCATCGAGGGCGCGGGCAAAGGGTACGAAATTGCCCGGGAAATCGCCGCTGCCGGTCGTGGAGACGCAGAACAGCACCAGATCGGGCCGCTCTTCGGTCAAGTCCTCGAGCGTGGGCTGCTCGAGAACCGTGGTCTCGTAGCCGGCATCCTTGAACAGCGGAGCGACCTGTTCGGCGACATCAAGGGCGCCGCCATACATGGTTCCTACGAAAATCTTCAGCATTGGCATGTCGGAAATAGACCTGATTCGTTCAACCGATACGTTCGACACGAGTTTACCACGTGTCGGCGAGTTGGCGCCGAACGCCACCACCCGCCATCGCCAAGCGACAGGTTGTCGCAGGCGGCTCGAAAGCTGGCCAAGTATAATGTTCGGTCTCTGTTTCGAGGAGGCGACATGCTGGAGGCGCATACGTTCGAAGCCTGGGTCACCCCGCTGCTGATCGGCGGCCTGATCCTGTTCATGGGCTTCATCATCTGGGACCTGGCCAAGCAATCCCAGGCCGGTCGCTTCGGCACCCTCATGCTGTTCGTGGTGCTCGGCGCGGGCATGATGGGTTACATCTTCAAGGTGGTGATCACCTGGCTGATGGAGAGTGGCGGCGGGGTTTGAACCTGACTGGGCATGTACCCAATAGCCGCAGTATCCAATAGCAAGATGCCACCCGTGGGGTGGCATCTTGCTATGGCGTTTCATCAGCTGGGCGCCGGGCCTTCGTAACGCTCGACCTGGCTCTTGAGCTTCTGGCCGGGTCGGAAGGTCACGACACGTCGCGCCGAAATGGGAATTTCCTCCCCCGTTTTCGGATTGCGCCCCGGGCGCTCACGCTTGTCGCGCAGATCGAAGTTACCGAACCCCGACAGCTTGACCTGCTCGTTCTCGCGCAGACAGGCCCGGATCTCTTCGAAGAAAGCCTCTACCATGGCCTTGGCTTCACGCTTGGTCAGCCCCAACTCAGCATTGAGATGTTCGGCCAGTTCCGCCTTGGTCAACGCTCCCATGTCATCTCCTCAGAGTGGCGGTCCAGCCCGCCGCCGTCATGGCTCCCGGTTCGTTCGAGCACTTACCCGCGCAGCTCGGCCCCCAGATGCTGATGCGACTCGGCGACGATGGCATCGACCAACTGATTGATTTCTTCGTCATTCAGCGTGCGCGAAGGATGCTGCCAGGTCAAGCCCAAGGCAACACTCTTGCTCCCTTCGGGCACCCCTTTGCCCTGATAGACGTCGAACAGGCGCAGTTCCTGCAGCCATTGTCCTGCGCGCTGGCGTACGCAATCCAGCAGCGCCTGCACGGGTCGGCTCTCGTCGAGCAGGAAGGCCAGGTCCCGGCGCACCTCCGGATAGCGCGACAACGGCTCGAAGGCAGGCAGGCTGCCATGAGTGAGCGCATCCTGACGCACTTCGAACAGATACACCTCAGCCTTCAGGCCAAGCTCGGCCTTGACGGCGGGATGCAGCGCACCGATCCAGCCCACCTGTTCGCCACGAAACACCACCCGCGCACACTGACCGGGATGCAGCGCCGAGTGCTCACCCGGCTCGAAGCGCCAGGCATGCTCCTCTCCACCCAGGGCGATGAGGCTTTCCAGATCGCCTTTCAAGTCGAAGAAGTCGACCTTGTCCCGGCTGCCGGCCCACCCTTCGGGAAGGCACTCACCGCAGACCAGCGCACCGACCATGGGCGTCTGGTCCAGCGCATCCAGATCGCCGCGGAAAACGAGCCCCGTCTCGAACAGACGCACCCGGGTCTGCTGGCGGTTGAGGTTGTACTCCAGCGCACGAATCAGCCCCGGGAACAGACTTGCCCTCATCACGGCCAGATCGCTGGAGATGGGGTTGGCCAGCCGCGGAGAGACCGCATCCGGCAGCAACGCCTGCTGCAGTTCGGGGGCAACGAAGCTGTAGGTGACCGCCTCCTGATAGCCCCGCGCCACCAGTTGACGCCGCAGCCTGGCCAGGGGCGTGCGCGCCTCGTTGTCGGGGCGCAGCGCCAAACGGGCCGTAGGACGGCGCACCGGCAGCAGGTTGTAGCCGTGGATCCGCGCCACTTCCTCGATCAGATCTTCCTCGATGGCGATATCGAAGCGCCAACTGGGCACCTTCGCCTGCCATCCCGCTTCCGTCGCGATGACTGCCATACCCAGCCGCTCGAGGATTTCCTGCACCTCGGCCGAGGGTAGTGCCTTGCACAGGGCCTGCTCGAGCCGCGCGGCACGCAGCGTGACCTCACGCGCGGCCGGCATATGGGCATCGCTGATGACTTCCACCAGCGGCCCCGGCTCACCGCCGGTGATCGCGAGCAGTAGCGCCGTGGCACGCTCCACCGCGTCACGGGTAAGGCACGGATCGACCCCTCGTTCGAAGCGATGCGAGGCATCGGTATGCAGCCCATAGGAACGCGCCTGCCCGGCAATCGCCAGGGGCGAGAAGAAGGCGGACTCGAGGAAGATATCGCGGGTTGCCGGGCCGACGCCGGAACCCTCGCCGCCCATCACGCCAGCAATGGCCAGCGGCCCGCGCTCGTCGGCGATGACCAGCGTCGAGGCGTTGAGCGTGATCTCCTGACCGTCGAGCAGTATCAGTTGCTCCCCTTCCCGCGCCAGGCGCACTATCACCGCACCGTGCAGATTCTCCCGGTCGAAGGCGTGCAGCGGCTGGCCCAGTTCGAGCATGACGTAGTTGGTCACGTCGACTACCGGATCGATGGAGCGCACGCCGCTGCGGCGCAGGCGCTCGACCATCCACAGCGGGGTCGCCGCGGTGACGTCCACGCCCTTGATCAAGCGACCGATGTAACGCGGGCAGCGCTCGGCATCCTCAACCCGCACCGAAAAGGTCTCGTCGTGGCTGGCCGCGACCGGCTCGACGGCAGGCTCGGTCACCGCCAGTCGGTTGAGCACGCCGACTTCGCGCGCCAGGCCTTTCAAGCTCAGGCAGTCGCCGCGGTTCGGCGTCAGATCCACCTCGACGGTGTGATCGTCGAGCCCCATCCAGGTGCGAAAATCCTCGCCGGCGGGCGCATCGGCAGGCAGCTCCATAATGCCCGCCGAGGTCTCCTCGGCCAGACCCAGCTCCGAGGCGGAACAGATCATGCCGCGGGATTCCACGCCGCGCAGCTTGGCCTGCTTGATCTTGAAACCGTCAGACTTGGAGTCGCCCGGCAACACTGCCCCGACACGGGCAAACGCTACCTTCTGGCCGACCGCCACGTTGGCGGCACCGCACACTACCTGAACCGGCTCGCCGCTGCCGTCGAGCACCTGGCACACGTTGAGCTTGTCGGCATCCGGATGCTGCTGCTTGTCCACGACCTCCGCCACCACCACACCACTGAAGGCAGCGGCAACGGGCTCGACGGCATCCACTTCCAGGCCGGCCATGGTGATCTGGTCGGCCAGCCCTTGTACGCCCAGCTGCGGTGACACCCACTCGCGCAGCCACTGTTCGGAAAATTTCATGGTCAATCCTGTATTCGGCCGAAGTTCATGTCCGCCTGGGCTCGACGCCCGATCAGGCGAATTGGCGCAGGAAGCGCAGGTCGTTGTCGAAGAACATGCGCAAATCGTTGACGCCGTAACGCAGCATGGCGAGTCGCTCGGCGCCCATGCCGAAGGCAAAGCCCTTGTAGCGTTCCGAGTCGATACCCGAATGGCGGAACACTTCCGGGTGCACCATGCCGCAGCCCATCACTTCGAGCCAGCCGCTGTGGGAGCAGACCCGGCAACCCTCGCCGGAGCACATCACGCACTGGATATCGACCTCGGCGGAGGGCTCGGTGAAGGGGAAGTAGGAGGGACGAAAACGCACCGACAAGTCGTCGCGCTCGAAGAAGGCGTGCAGGAAGTCTTCGATGGTGCCCTTCAGATCGGCGAAGCTCACGTCCTCGTCGACCAGCAGCCCCTCGACCTGATGGAACATCGGCGTATGGGTCAGGTCGGAGTCGCTGCGATAGACCCGCCCCGGGCAGACGATACGGATCGGCGGCGCCTGATTCTTCATCGTGCGCACCTGCACCGGCGAGGTATGCGTGCGCAGCAGGCGCGTGGCGTCGAAGTAGAAGGTGTCCGCCATGCCCCGGGCCGGGTGGTGAGCCGGAATGTTGAGCGCTTCGAAGTTGTGATAGTCGTCTTCGACCTCAGGCCCCACGGCAACATCGTAGCCGATGCGGCTGAACAGCCCTTCGATGCGCTCCAGGGTCAGGGTGACCGGGTGCAGGCCGCCGTTGGTCTGGCCACGCCCCGGCAGGGTCACGTCGATGCGCTCTGCGGCCAGCTGTGTTTCCAGGGCCGCCTTGGCCAGCGACTCGCGACGGGCGTCGAGCTCCTCGGTCAGGGCCAGCTTGGCCTGGTTGATGCGCTCCCCCGCTGCCGGACGCTCATCCGCCGGCAGCTTGCCGAGCCCCTTGAGCTGAGCGGTGATCTCGCCTTTCTTGCCAAGGTAGCGTACCCGCAGCTCCTCGAGCGCCGCGATGCTGTCGGCAGCCTGAATGGCCTGACGGGCTTCGGTGACCAGTGTTGGTAGATGGTCCATCCGTTGAGCTCCGAAGTCGTTATCGTGCTGTTGACGCGTCAGTGCGCGTCGTAAAAAAACAGGGGAAGAGCGGCTGCTCTTCCCCTGCGACGGTCTGGCATCGACCGGGCCGGCCGCGACCGGCCCGACACCCGAGACAATGTCACTTACTGGGCAGCCTTGGCCTTCTCGACGATGGCAGCAAAGGCAGCCTTCTCGTGAACGGCCAGATCGGCCAGCACCTTGCGGTCGATCTCGATACCGGCCTTCTTCAGGCCGCCGATGAAGCGGCTGTAGGACAGGCCGTGCTGACGGGCACCGGCGTTGATACGCTGGATCCACAGGGCGCGGAACTGACGCTTGCGCTGACGACGGTCACGGTAGGCATACTGACCAGCCTTGATGACAGCCTGCTTGGCCACGCGGAAAACGCGCGAACGGGCACCGTAGTAACCCTTGGCCAGCTTGAGAACCTTCTTGTGACGACGACGAGCGACGACACCACGCTTGACACGAGTCATGGCTTTCTCCTGACGTTAAAGTATGTGACCTGAGGCTTACAGATTCGGCAGCATGCGCTGAATCAGGGCCTTGTCGGCGTCGTGGATAAGCTTCGTACCACGCAGATGACGCTTACGCTTGGTCGACTTCTTGGTCAGGATGTGGCTCCGGAACGACTGCTTGTGCTTGAAGCCGTTGGCCGTCTTCTTGAAGCGCTTGGCAGCGCCGCTGTTGCTCTTGATTTTCGGCATGAGACTAACTCCGCTCGAGATTTTTCAGAAAACCCGGGGCCGGCGGCCGGCTATTGCCGACCGCCCGTCTGACTGGCCTTCGGATCACTTCTTCTTGGGGGCAATGATCATGATCATCTGGCGCCCTTCCATCTTGGGGAAGGACTCCACGGTCCCGATCTCCTCGAGATCCGCAGCGATCCGCTCCATCAGCTTGCGGCCGATGTCCTGGTGCGCCATTTCACGGCCGCGAAACCGCAGCGTGACCTTGCCCTTGTCGCCACCTTCGAGGAAGCGGATCAAGTTACGCAACTTGATCTGGTAATCCCCCTCGTCGGTGCCAGGCCGGAATTTGACTTCCTTGACCTGAATCTGCTTCGTCTTCTTCTTCTGAGCTGCCTTCTGCTTCTTCTGCTCGAAGACGAACTTGCCGTAATCCATGATCTTGCAGACGATCGGATCGGCATTGGAAATCTGGACGAGGTCAAGACCGGCCGCTTCGGCACGCTCGAGCGCTTCGCTCGTGGGCACAACGCCCAGCTGCTCGCCGTCGCTGTCGATCAGGCGCACCTGATCCTCGGTTATCCGCTCGTTCATTGGGGGGCGCTTGTCCTGAGGACGTCCGCGCTGGCTGCTTCGCTTGATCGTTCCGTCTCCGTTCCGGTAATTGACGATGTCGATGCCGACCTGTCTTTCCCCACCTGGGCTTACAGGTCTATTCCAGGCCCTACAGGTCTAATCTAGGTCTACAGACCCAGCCCAGGCCTTACAGGTCTCTTACAGACCTTCTGCCCGTACCCGCTCGATGAAAGCATCGACGGTCATGGTGCCCAGGTTTTCGCCAGTGCGCGTACGCAAGGCAACCGAGTCGGCTTCGACTTCCTTATCCCCTACTACCAGGAGATAGGGAACCTTCTGCAACGTATGTTCGCGGATTTTAAAGCCGATCTTCTCGTTCCTCAAGTCCGCCTTGACGCGAAGGCCAATTTTTTGCAGGCGCCGCTCGAGTTCCAGCGCATAGTCACGCTGGGCATCGGTGATGGTCATGACCACCGCCTGCTCCGGCGCCAGCCACAGCGGCATGGCCCCGGCGTAGTGTTCGATCAGAATACCGATGAAGCGCTCGAAAGAGCCCAGGATGGCCCGATGCAGCATCACCGGGGTCTTGCGCTCGCCATCCTCGTCGACGTACTGGGCGCCCAGGCGGCCCGGCAGGTTGAAGTCGAGCTGTAGGGTACCACACTGCCACACGCGATTGAGACAGTCGCGCAGGGCGAACTCGATCTTGGGCCCGTAGAAGGCGCCCTCGCCCGGCTGCAGCTCCCACTTCAGACCGGTGGCGTTCAGCGCCGCCTCGAGGCCGGCCTCGGCGCGATCCCACAGCGCCGCCTCGCCCATGAAGTCGTCGGGGCGGGTCGACAGCTTGAGCTCTACGTCGTCGAAGCCCAGTTCCTTATAGACCTTGAGCGTCAGCGCGATGAAGGCCTCGGCCTCGCTCTGGATCTGCTTCTCGGTACAGAAGATGTGAGCGTCGTCTTGAGTAAAACCACGCACCCGCATCAAACCGTGCAGCGAACCGGAAGGCTCGTTGCGGTGGCAGCTGCCGAACTCGGCCAAGCGCAGCGGCAGGTCGCGATAGCTCTTGAGCCCCTGATTGAATACCTGCACGTGGCAGGGGCAGTTCATCGGCTTGACCGCGTACTCGCGCTTCTCCGATTCGGTGGTGAACATCAGGTCGCTGTAGTGCCCCCAGTGGCCGGACTTCTTCCACAGCGAAAGATCCACCACCTGAGGCGTGCGGATTTCCTGATAGCCATGCTCGATCTGGATCCGGCGCATGTACTGCTCCAGCGCCTGGTACAGGGTCCAGCCGTTGGGGTGCCAGAACACCATGCCCGGGGCCTCCTCCTGCAGATGGAAGAGGTCCATGCGCTTGGCCAGCTTGCGGTGATCGCGCTTCTCGGCTTCCTCGAGACGCTGCAGGTGGGCCTTTAGATCTTTCTTGTCGCCCCAGGCGGTGCCGTAGATACGCGTCAGCATCGGCTTGGTGGCATCGCCGCGCCAATAGGCGCCGGCCAGCTTGGTCAGTTTGAACGCCTTCAGGTGCCGGGTATTGGGCACGTGAGGCCCACGGCACATGTCGGTGTATTCCTCGTGATGGTAGAGACGAATGGTCTCGCCCTCGGGGATCTCGCGCACGATCTCCTGCTTGTAGGGCTCCTCCCGATGCAGGAAGGTCAGCATCGCCTTGTCGCGATCCACGTACTCGCGCACCACCTCATAGTCGGTGTCGATCAGCTGCTTCATGCGCGTCTCGATGGCGGCCAGATCGTCCGGCGTCACCGAGCGGCCGAAGTCGATGTCGTAGTAGAAACCGTCATCGATCACCGGGCCGATGGCCATCTTGGCATCGGGGTAGAGCTGCTTGACCGCATGCCCGATCAGGTGCGCGCAGGAGTGGCGGATGATCTCGAGCCCTTCCGGGTCACGAGCAGTGATGATGGCCACCTCGGCGTCATGCTCGATGAGGTCGGCGGCATCCACCAGCTCGCCGTCGATCTTGCCGGCCACGCAGGCCTTGGCCAGCCCGGGGCCAATGGACTCGGCCAGCTGCATCACGCTGATGGGTTCGTCGAAAGTTCTCTGACTGCCGTCCGGCAGGGTCACGATGGGCATCGAAGGGTCCTTTGCGCAGTGGTGATCCATACCAGGGATCACGTGTCGCGGTTGATAGCAGATACGAAAAACAGGTCGTCAGCGAAACATGCAGCCCACCCACTACCTTGGGCGATACGGGTGCCGTATTCATAGCGGCCCCGCTGCACGTCACGGCGACCGACAAGACTACCAGAACAGCCCCCGCTTGCGCCATGGCGAGCATCGCCTGGGCAGAATGAAAAGGACACAGACGCGACAGGGGCACCCGAAGGTGCCCCTGCTGATGGCGGTGCTGGAAACTCATCCAGCGCCGGGCATCAATCCCAGTTGATGATCTCGACGCGACGGTTCTGCGCCCGTCCTTCGTCGGTGTCGTTGGTGGCAACCGGACGCTCTTCACCGAAACCGCGGGTGGTCATGCGATTCTCGGCGATACCGCGTGAGACGAGGAAGTTACGCACGGAGTTCGCACGACGCTCGGAGAGGCCCACGTTGTACTGCGGGGAGCCCACGGAGTCGGTGTGACCCTCGATGCGCACGCGCAGGTTGGGATTCTCGCGCAGCGTGGTCGCCACTTGGTCCAGAGTCTGATAGGCACCCGGACGGATCTCGTCGGAATCGAAGGCGAAGGTGACTCCGCTATCGAGCGTAACCGGCTCGAACTCGGTAACCGGAGCCGGCTCAGGCTCAGGCATCGGCTCGGGCTCCGGCTCGGCAACCGGCTGCGGCGGCGGGGTACGATCGGCACACAGCAGAGCGCCGATGGCAGCACCAGTGGCACCGCCCACGGCGATACCAGCATCCTCATCGGATTCTCCGCTCACCGCATAGCCGATGCTGCCGCCGATCAGGCCACCGGCGATACCGCATACCACGGGCTGCTGATACCAGGCGGTACCGCCTGCACCGGTGCCAGCCGCCGCAGTGCCGCCCGCGCGCTCACCGCCCCGCTGAAAATCCGTAGCACAGCCAGAAAGGCCGAGCACCAGAGCTGAACCCAACAGCAAGCCAGTCGTTGATTTTTTCATTGCAAGACTCCTTCTTGATTTTCATCTCGGGCTGCACGAAACGCGAATTTCCCGATGGTCAGGACACTCATTGACCCAACGGCTTAAAGTGTAGGCCGTTATCGGCCTTGCTCAAAGCGCCGTCTCACTCCTTTCCCCGGCCATTCTGCCATTTTCTGCCAGCAAATACCCAGGGAATGGCCATGTTTAGCTTGGCGGAGCGCCCAAGGCGCTGCCAACATACCGTGCTGTAAAGCTTTTGTATAGATCTCAATGCAGGCTTTCGGGCCAGTTTCGACGAAATTTGAGCACTTCTTCAGCCGCCTTAAGTACCGGCTGGCGCCACTCCGCCTCCACCTCGAGACGCTCGCGGTCCTCGCGCATGCGATCGCGGGGGGCCAACTCCTTGCGCGCGGAGTGCGTATGCAGGTGCTGGGTGCGCTCATATACCTCGCTGAAGGCCTGAAAGCCGGGCCGCTCGAGCAGGCGCGGATCGAGAATGTCGAGCAGCAGTTTGCAGCGCCATGCACCTTCGGTGATGTCGACCTGCTCCTGCAGCAGCGAAGAGGCAACGATCTCGAGATTGGCCAGGCAATTCTCATGAGCACGGCGCAGCTCATCCTCACGAAACGCCTCACGCCGCTGCACCTCCTTCCACAAGGTGTAAGCGTAAGCTGCCAGGCCGGCAATGATGGCCAAGCCCACGGCGAGCAGAATCAATGCCGTCGTCGTCGTCATCCAAACTCCAGAAAGTGGGTTGTGGGCCGCATTGTAACGCAAGCACGAGCACGGGACAGCGCCCGACGCACTCATTCAATTCAGCGTGTTATCGATCAGGGTTGGGTCGCTACAAGCGATAAAGGGACCATTAATCAAACTCTCACCCCGGTTGTAGCGCAGCGCATGACCATCGCGCGGCTCGATCACCGCACCACCGGCCCCTTCCAGCACTGCCTGACCGGCAGCGGTATCCCATTCGCAGGTAGGGCCGAAGCGTGGGTACAGATCGGCGCGACCTTCGGCAATGCGACAGAATTTCACCGAACTGCCGCAGCGCTCGAGCGTGGCCTCGGGAAAGCGCGCCAGCCAAGCCTGGGTCTGCGCGTCCAGATGGGCTCGGCTGGCGAGGATCCGTGGCGGCCTCTCGACACGCACGACCAGCTCCCGACACCGGTTCTCATGCCAGCGCCAGGCACCGATCCCCTTTCCGCCCATCCAAGTCGTGCCTAGTGCCGGCGCATGAACCACCCCCAGCCGTACCTCACCCTTCTCGATCAGCGCTACGTTCACTGTGAAGTCATCGAAGCCATCGACGAACTCACGAGTACCGTCGAGCGGGTCGACCAGCCAGTAGCGGTGCCAGGTAGAGCGTTCCGCCCAGGCGATATCGGCCTGCTCTTCGGACAGCACCGGTATCTCCAGCAGCCTCGGCAAACCACGCACCAGACGACGGTGCGCCACCATGTCGGCCTCCGTGACCGGGCTGCCGTCGGCCTTGCCGGCCACCTCGTAGCGTCTTTCGCGTATGCGCAGGATCTCCCGGCCCGCCGCCTCGCAAAGTTCGCGCAGCGCTCGCCCATCGGGCAGCAGCGACGTCGCGCCTTCGTTCTCGATCACGCCTATTCTCCCTGTCGTAATGATTCAGCAGCCCGAAACGCGAGTGCCCGGCATATGCCGGGCGCTCGAAGTAGAAAAACCACCTGACTCGCTTACGCTGCCCAGAGGCCGGCATAATGATCCAGCAGCAGGACACCGAACACACCGAGAATGTAGCGGATCGAGAACCAGAAGGCCGCCAGCGGTGCGGTGGGGTCGGCCCCCCGCCAGACTTTCCAGTTCCAGTACATGAAGCGCAGGTTCAGCGCCATGACGCCCACCAGATAGACGGCCCCGCTCATGCCGATGACGAAGGGCAGCAGCGTTACGGCTACGGTCAACCAGGCATAAAGCCATATCTGCAGCCGTGTGAACGCTTCGCCATGGGTTACCGGCAGCATCGGCACACCAGCACGCGCATACTCATCGCGCTTGTGGATTGCCAAGGCCCAGAAATGTGGCGGCGTCCAGGCGAATACGATCAGCACCAGCAGCAGCGGCTCCGGCCCCAGTTGCCCCGTCACCGCCGTCCAACCCAGCATCGGCGGCGCCGCCCCGGCCACGCCACCGATGACGATGTTCTGCGGTGTAGCCCGCTTCAGGAAGGCCGTATAGATCAACGCATAGCCGATCAGCGATGCCAGCGTCAGCCACGCCGTCAAGGCATTGACCTGCCATAGCAACAGCGCGATACCCGCCATGGAGAGCAGCGATGCCCAGCCCAGCGCCAGCACCGTCGGCATGCGCTGGGCCGCAAGCGGCCGCTGGGAAGTCCTCAGCATCATCGCATCGAGGCGCCGATCCACCACATGGTTGAACGCCGCTGCGCCACCGGCCGCCATACCGATCCCGGCCAGGCCGAATACTACCGTGGAAAGGGAAGGCAAGCTTGGCGTTGCCAACGCCATCCCCACCAGTGCGCAAGCCAGCATGACCAATACCACTCTCGGCTTGCATAACGTGAGCAGGTCCTGCCAGCTCCAGTTGGAGCCTTCCAGCTGTGACAGCAGAACGCGCTTCAATTCGCCACGTCTCATCAGCGCGTTAGACATGCACCCACTCCTTGTCCCGTCGTGTTGAATCTTCGGCCGCAACGGCCGACTCTCGCCAATGCCACACCGCCAACGCCAGCAGCAGTACCAGCGCCACGGCACCGGCCGTATGCAGCAATGCCAACCACAAGGGCAGCCACATCAGCACGTTGGCGATGCCAAGCCCCACTTGAATACCATAGGCGAAGACGAGCCCACCGAGCCAGGGGCGCATGCGCGCCTCGCGCCAATAGCGCAGTGCCAACGCTATCAAGGCCAGTCCGAGCACCAGAGCGCCGATCCTGTGCCCCTGATGGATGGCAGTCCTGGCATCTGCATGCAGCTGCCCGTGTAGATAGTTCGGCCCTACCGTCTGGGTCAGATGAAAGCCCTCGCTCCAATCCATCTCCGGCCACCACTGACCGTTGCAGGTGGGGAAGCCCTGACAGGCAATGCCCGCGTAGTTGCTCGACACCCAGCCGCCCAGAGCCAGTTGCAGCAACAGGCAGAGCATGGCAATGCCCCACAGCGGAGTGAGACGCCGCCTCGCTACGCCAGGTGCCGCAGCGCCTCTGGCAAACCGGCGCAAACTAAGATGCAGCCAAAGGAACAGCAGCAGTACCGCCAGGCCGCCCAACAGATGCAGGGTCACGACCTGTGGCCACAGCTTCAACGTCACGGTGAAGGCACCGAACGCCCCCTGCAGCAGAATCACGACCAGCAGAGCCACGCTCGTTTTCCACGGATAGCCGGGGCGACGGCGCAGCCCGGCCCCCAGCACCAGCAAGGAGATGACCAGCAGCCCGAGCGCCGATGCCACGTAGCGGTGAACCATCTCCACCCAGGCCTTGAACACTTCCAGCGGCGCGTCGGGAGAGTGGGCCATCGCCCGATCGGCATTCGGCACCACCAAGCGCCCATAGCAGCCCGGCCAGTCAGGACAACCAAGCCCGGCATCCACCAGGCGCGTCCACACACCGATCAGAATCACCACGGTGGTAAAGACGACCCCAGCCAGACTCAGCCGCAGCAACAGACGCAGCCGCGCCGTATCGCGCTGAATGGAAGCATTCGACATCGAAGCACTCTGCATGGTGTGGCTCCCGCCTCCCTGGTCGAATAATGGTAGCTGCGCTCAGCGTGTATCGCCGTCACGCTCCGGCGCACTGCGCCGGTCGGGGTTCATGCGCAGCAGATGACTGAGATCATCCATCACATCGCGCTCGCCGACCTCACGACCATAGGTCAATACCACTTGGCCCCTCGGGTCGAGTAGCCAGACCTGCCCGGGCGCCTGCCAATCCGGCACATCCAGCCACTGTGCACCGATCTCTCCCGGCAAAAGTTCTCCCGGCAAAATCTCGCCCTCGCCGCCGACACGCAACCTCGTCACCCTGGGCGCCTCGCGGCCCAGCGCACGATGCAGACGCCACCAGCGGTCGGCGTTTTCAGCACATGCCACGCTGCAGTCGAAGGCCAGCACCCAGTCGCCCTCATCCAGGCTGTCAGTAAGCTCCACCAGGGGCCACTGCGCCAGCTGGGGTACGTCCGGTGCCAGCTCGCCGTGGGCCGTGCGTTGCTCCGGGATGCCGATACGCCACTGCACCATCACCCAGGCGGTAACGACCGGCAAGGCGAAGATTGCTATCAATGCCAACAACTTGAAGCGCTGGTGACGAATTCTCATGGCTTCCTGCAAGGCTTTGCCTCCTCATGTGCATTGCGACCTGCGGCGTTAGTGGCATCACGACGGTCTTTGGCCAGCCGGCGCCCGCCAAGCAGCATCACGACCAGAGCGGCCAGCGCTAATCCCCACCACTGAACGGCATAGCCAACATGCCGACTGGGTGGCATCACGCTGGGCTGCCACCACGGCTCGAGCAGGCCGCCCCCACGCTCGAGATGCATCCATCCGGCGTACGCGAAATCCGCCTCCCAGGCCTCGAGCTCGATGCGCTGCAGGCGGCTACCTTCACGGTTGGGGCCGAACAAGGGAGTGCCACTGCCTGCCGCCTGCCAGCGGCCTGCGACGACGACCTCACCCATGGGGGTTTCCACCTCAGGCGCCGCGCGGGTCGGCCCGGTGGCCAGGAAGCCTCGCTGAACCAGCCACAGTCGGCCATCTTCGGTTCGAAGGGGGGTGAGCACCGCCACTCCCAACTGGCCCTGATGGGTGCGGTTGTCGAGAAACAGAGTCTGCTCCTCGAGATAGCGGCCACGCAACGTCAGCCGAGTGCCTTCGGGGGGAGTGTCGATTGGCGCTTCCAGCGTTGGGGCGGCGTCGAGACGTGCCAGGTATTCGCGCTTGTCGTCCGCCCGCTCCCACTGCCATAGTCCAAGGAACAAGCCCAATGCGACCAGTGCCGACCAGAACGAGAACCAGATCCTCAGTCGCCACTTTCCGCTCCCCTGACTTTCAATGGAGTGCCCCATGTTCCTCAAAACTCTGATAGCCGTGGTGTTCCTGGCCATGCTGACCAGCCTGGCCGCCGGCGTTGGCTTTCTGCTACGCGACGATTCCAGCTCGCGGCGCCTGCTCGTATCGCTGAAGATTCGCGTTTCTCTGGCCGCACTGCTACTGGCCCTGCTGTTCTACGGCTTCTATTTTGGCAGCCTGGGAGAAATTTGACCCCAGACTGCCGATATCACCAGCCCCATGAGGACACATGGGGCTATGCATCACACCACCACGTCAGAACACATAGACGAACAGGAACAGCCCCACCCATACCACATCGACGAAGTGCCAGTACCAGCATGAGGCCTCAAAGCCGAAGTGGTCTTCCGGGGAGAAGTGGTAGCGCATCACCCTGAACAGCATCACGATGAGGATCAGCGTTCCGACGATGACGTGAACCCCATGGAAGCCCGTCAGTATGAAGAAGGTGGCGCCGTAGATGCCTGCCTGCAACGTGATGCCGTAATGGGCATAGGCTTCGTAGTACTCCACGCCCTGAATGACGATGAAGGTGAGGCCCAACAGAACGGTGCCCGCCAGCCAGTTGCGGCATATCTTGCGCTTGCCTTCCTTCAACGCCTCGTGCGCCACGGTCAGGGTGATGCTCGAAGAGACCAGGATCAGCGTGTTCACCAGCGGCAAGTGCCAAGGGCTGAAGACCTGTGAGGGGCCCGCCACGGAAGGGTCCGGCGGGCTGAGCAAGGGCCAGTGCGCTACGAACTCCGGCCACAACAGCGCGGTTGCCCCCTTGGTACCCTCACCTGCCAACCACGGCACAGCGAAGGTGCGCACGTAGAACAGCGCGCCGAAGAAGGCGGCGAAAAACATCACCTCGGAGAAGATGAACCAGCCCATGCCCCAGCGGAACGAGCGATCCATCTGGGCATCGTAGAGCCCGCTGCGCGACTCCACCACCACGTCACGGAACCACAGCGCCATCACGGCGATGACTGCCACCAGGCCCACCAGCGTGATAACGGTACCTCGCCCGTGCACCAGCACCATGCCGGTGCCGACCATCATCACCCCGAGAGCGAGTGAGCCAAGAATGGGCCACTTGCTGGTTGCGGGTACGTAATAACTGCCACCACTCATGCCTCACCTCCTTCGTCGCGCTTGACCCCGGCCTGCAGCGTTTGGGTTTTGCCCTCAACGGGGTAGAGGGTATAGACCAGAGTGACGGTGTTGACCTCGGGAGGGAGGTCGCGATCCAACTGGAACACCAGTGGCATTTCTACCCGCTCGCCTGCCTGCAGCAGTTGCTCCTCGAAACAGAAGCAGCTCGACTTGCGTACATGGCGGGTAGCGGTGTTGGGCGAAACGCTGGGCACGGCGCGCCCCCAGTTCTCGCTGCTGCTCTGATTGCTGAACATGAAATTCACTTCGGACGTCTGCCCAGGGTGCAACCGCACCTGCCGGGTCTCGACATCCAGTCTCCAGGGCAGGCCGGAACCGTTACGCGTGATGAACTGCACCGTGACCAGGCGCGACTCGTCCACATCGTCGTGAACCAGTGCCTGGGCAGTGGTATCGACCTTGCCGTTGATACCGGTTACCCGACAGAACACGTCGTACAGCGGCACCAGGGCGAAGGCGAAGGCGAACATGCCGATCAGTGCCGCCACGCTGCGCCAGATCGTCCGCCGTACCCCCGCCTGCCTGGCCTCCATATCGTGCTGAGTCATGCTTCACTCCTCCTTTCGATGGCCGGCCACGCGTGGCCGGCAATGCGAATCAGTGAGCCGGACGCTGGAAGGTCGGCGGCGTCTCGAAGGTATGCAGCGGTGCAGGACTCGGTACGCTCCACTCGAGGTCGTCGGCGTATTCGCCCCAGGCCGCCGCCGGCGCCTTCTTGCCGCCACGCACGCACATGACGATCACGGCGACGAACAGCAGCTGGGAGAAGCCGAACATGAAGGCACCGATGGAAGACACGAGGTTGAAATCGGCGAACTGCAGCGCATAGTCGGGAATCCGCCGCGGCATGCCGGCCAGCCCCGAGAAGTGCATCGGGAAGAAGGTCAGGTTGACGCTGATCACCGAGAGCCAGAAGTGCCATTGAGAGAGGCGCACGTTGGGATAGTGGCCGGTCCACTTGGGCAGCCAGAAATAGACGGCGGCCATGATGGAGAAGATGGCACCCGGCACCAGCACGTAGTGGAAGTGCGCCACCACGAAGTAGGTGTCATGGTACTGGAAGTCGGCCGGCGCAATGGCCAGCATCAGCCCCGAGAAGCCGCCGATGGTGAACAGCACCACGAAGGCCAGGGCAAACAGCATCGGCGGTTCGAAGCTGATGGAGCCACGGAACAGCGTGGCCACCCAGTTGAACACCTTCACCCCGGTGGGCACGGCGATCAGCATGGTGGCGTACATGAAGAACAGCTGCCCGGCCAGCGGCATCCCCACCACGAACATGTGGTGCCCCCAGACCAGGAACGACAGTACCGCAATGGCAGCAGTGGCATACACCATGGAGGCATAGCCGAACAGGCGCTTGCGGGCAAAGGCCGGAATGATCGCCGACACGATACCGAAGGCCGGCAGGATCATGATGTAGACCTCGGGATGGCCGAAGAACCAGAACAGGTGCTGGAACAGAACCGGATCGCCGCCGCCCGACGCATCGAAGAAGCTGGTACCGAAGTTGATGTCCATCAGCATCATCGTGATCACCCCGGCGAGTACCGGCATCACGGCGATCAGCAGGAAGGAGGTGATCAGCCAGGTCCACACGAACAGCGGCATGTCCATCATGCGCATGCCCGGAGCACGCATGTTGAGGATGGTGGCGATGATATTGATCGCCCCCAGAATCGAACTGATGCCGGCAATGTGCAGCGAAAGGATGAAGAAGGTGGTGGAGGGCGGCGCATAGGTCGTGGACAGCGGCGCGTAGAACGTCCAGCCGAAATTCGGCCCACCACCCGGCATGAACAGGGTCGAGAGCAACAGCCCGAATGCCACCGGAAGCAGCCAGAAACTGAAGTTGTTGAGCCGCGGCAGGGCCATGTCTGGTGCGCCGATCTGCAGCGGAATCATCCAGTTAGCCAGCCCGGTGAAGGCCGGCATGACTGCCGCGAAGACCATGATCAGGCCGTGCATGGTAGTCATCTGATTGAAGAATTCCGGATTGACGAATTGCAATCCGGGCTGGAAAAGCTCTAGACGAACCACCAGAGCGAAGATGCCACCGATGAAGAACATGATCAGCGAGAAGATCAGGTACATCGACCCGATCTCCTTGTGATTGGTGGTCAGCAGCCAGCGCATGATGCCCTTTGGTGGGGCTTCGTGGGCATGTCCATGCCCCGCTTCCGCGGCGGTAGTGCTCTGCTCGAGAGTCGGCTGAGGAGGTACCTTAGGGGCCATCGGAATACTCCAATCTCATTGTCTTGTTTTGTCGCAGCTTGTCAGGGGTCCCTCACGCCGCCGTGGCGACGTGAGGGCGACGATCATTGCAGCCGCTCGGCGATTTCGGCCGGCTGTACCGCATCGCCGGACTCGTTGCCCCAGGCGTTACGGGTATAGGTGATCACCGCTGCCAGCTCGACCGGATTGAGCGTAGTGCGGAACGACGGCATGGCAGTCCCGGATACGCCATTGATGATGACGTCCTTGTGCCACTCCACGTCCGCAAGCATCCGCTCGTTGCCGGCCAGTGCGGGGAACGCCGGCGGCGACCCTTGGCCTTCAGGCTGGTGACAGGAAGCACAGATGCTGCCGTAGACGCCCTCGCCCCGCTCCATCAGCTCATCGAACTCCCACTCGCGGTCGATGCCCATGGCCTCTTCCGCCGCCATCTCCTGGCGCTCGGCCAGCCAGGCGTCGAACTCGTCCTCTTCCACCGCGCGCACCACGATCGGCATGAAGGCGTGATCGACCCCGCACAGCTCGGCGCACTGCCCGCGATAGATACCCGGCTCGTTGATGCGTACCCAGTTCTCGGTGATGAAGCCCGGCACCGTATCCTGTTTCACGGCAAAATCGGGAACCCACCAGGCGTGGATGACGTCGTCGGAAGTAAAGAGGAAACGAACCTTGCGATTGATCGGCAGGACCAGCGGCTCGTCGACCTCGAGCAGGTAGTGCTCACCGCGCTCCTCGTCGCCGCGAATCTGCGCCCTCGGGGTGGCGAGATTGGAGTTGAAGGCGACGTCTTCACCGAGATATTCGTAGCGCCAGCGCCACTGCTGACCGGTGACCATGACGTCCAGCTCGGCCCCGGAAGGATCGTAGATTTTCTGGAGAGTGGCGGTCGCCGGTATGGCCATGCCGATGAGAATCAGCAGTGGGATGCCCGTCCAGATGATCTCGACCGTCGTATTCTCGTGAAAATTGGCAGACTTTGCGCCTTTGGAATGACGATAGCGAAACAGGGAGTAGAACATGACCCCGAATACGATCACGCCGATGACCACACAGATCCAGAAGATCGTCATGTGAAGGTTGTAGATTTCTCTACTGAGGTCAGTGACCCCAACCGGCATGTTCCAGCCGCTAGCCAGAGCCATCTGGCTCGAGCCAACAAGGGTCAAGCCCCCTGCCAGCCAGACGAGCAGAGTGCGCATCGACGCCTCCCGAGTTTGTAGTTGTGTCGATAACGGCGCCCCACGAGTCAGGGTACGGGGGTTCTCATCCCAGAGAACATTAGCCGCTTCTTCTAGCCGAGTATATGGAGACAAGTTTAGAAAGTCACTCGCCTAACCTTCACCTTATGGCTAACGCAGCAGTCAACGCTGGGCCCTGCTACGCTCAGCGCGCAACCCAGATCGCCACCAGGGCCAGCACACCCACCAGCAGCAGTCCCATGACGATTCCAGTCACGATGAAGGCCATTGGACTGCCACGCTCGAAATCCTCACGCCGCTGCCTATCGCGCTGAACGCCGAAGAACGCTGCCAGCACCGATTTTATGACACTCCACATCGCCTTCCCCCTCTATAGACCGGCAGGATAGACCGGCTGGCTTCAGAGCATGACACAACCACCCCATTGCCGGTAAGCCACTGGCTTGCAAGCCCGTATCGGAGTGCCGAGTTCGATATCACGAAATCGCATACCGCAATGCAGCAAAAAAGCATGGGAGAGCCACCTTTGCTGGACTACACTCGAATGCAAGCGTTCTACCCTGTCCCAATCGCCCATTCGACATATCACGGAGATCGCCATGGCCAGCCCCACCCCCGGTCGCCCCGCGCCCAACCCCGCCCTCGATGCCTCCCTGCCACTGATGGAATGGTGGTCGCAGCAATGGATCCAGGGAGTTACCCCGATGACGCGCCTTCAACTGGCATGGATGGAAAGCGTATCTGACATGATGCTTCAAGAAGCGAAATTCCTCGCCGCGCTTTCCGAAGCAGGACAACAGCTCGGACACTGCTATGACACCCACGGCGCCGACCCCGAAAAGATGAAGGCATGCTATGAGGAAATAGCGCGCGAGGTTGCCGACCAGCATATGCGGCGCCTCAAGCAAGTCGCCGCCATGCCGAGCTATGGTGATTTCTGGTGTATGGGAGGAGGTAGGAAGGGTGGCGTATCCTGTTGATTGATCACGACCAAGATCTCAATCAACATGAGTGGATACGCCATGACCGATTCTACCCTCCG
>NZ_JABFTW010000015.1:0-114303 GCF_021404355.1 Halomonas sp. MCCC 1A11062 | reverse complement strand
CTTCCAGAAGCTGGAACTGGTCGTCAGCAACGTCAAGTTCCAGGACGGGGAGCAAGTGGTTGATCAATCAGACAGGAATGCGGCCTGATCGCCATCCACCAGATTTGACGATAACTCGTTGCCGGCCACCCTGAGGCGTTCTGTAGCCAGCACCGAGGATGAGATCAGCATGCCTGCGGTGAGCACGGAAGCGAGTTTCAAAAAGTGCGACTTGGACATCGGGGGAACCTCCTTTTTTGTAGGTAAATCAGGTCGAGGTGGGAGAACCCCGGCCGCTTTCTGCACAGGCAAGCAGCATGCCAAGCGCGGTGCCAATCCCTGCCGCTATCCTTGAGATGAGCGCAATTTATTGATGTCTATTGAAAACTATTTTGTATTTCTTTTATTTTATAGAAATTGTCGAATGAATTGCATACAATCTGAAAGATAGACAGCGCACTCAATTTGTGCAAGAACTTTAGGCAGGCTCGATCACGGTGCACGCCTGGATCAGATGCAAGGGAGCCGGACGCACGGGCTTCAGCCACACACGCGGCTACGGCATACTGGGTCCAGCCATTACAGAAAGGACGTAATCTCATGGACGGCTCTACCACGAAACTTGGCATAGAGCAGATCGCAGAACGCATCACCGACGCGGTCATGGAGCATCGGCTGCCGCCGGGCATCAAACTGGTGGAGGAGAAGCTGGCGGGTGTCTTCGGGGTAAGCCGAACCAAGATCCGCCAAGCCTTGACCTTGCTGGCCAAGGAGGGGCTGGTGACGCTCCACCCGAATCGTGGGGCTTTCGTAACGCGGCCCTCCGCAGAGGAGGCTCGGGATCTCTTTGCCACGCGTCGTCTAGTGGAGCCTGAGATCGTTCGCAACGTCATCCAGCGGGCTTGCCCTGAAGATTTGAAGAAACTACGCGCACACTTAGAAGAAGAAGCCGAAGCACGCCGACTTGGAGATCGACGTCGCATCATTCGACTCTCGGGGCAGTTTCATATGCTGCTCGCTCAGGTCAGCGGTAACAGTTTCATTGAAAAGCTCATGGCAGAACTCTGCCCGTTAACCTGCTTGATCATTGCGCTGTACGATGAGCCCCAGACCCCCGCCTGCCCAGAGGACGAACACGGCGAGATCGTCGAGGCAATAGCTCAACGAGATGAAAAGCGAGCAATAAGCCTCATGCTGCATCACTTACAGCATATCGAACAGGCGCTTCATCTGGACCATCCGGCGGAGCGAGACATCCACTGGGAGGCTCTGTACGGGTAAGGCCCGCTACCTGAATATACACACGTCGCCTTCAGCGTCAGTAGAGAGGCCTTCGCCCGCTGTACCAAGGTCATTCGCGAGCAGGGCGTGACGATCTGGAAGGAGAACCGCAGCGAAGGCGACTCCCTCTACTTTCTCGACCCGGACGGCCACAAGCTGGAGATTCACTCCGGTGATCTGCAAAGCCGACTGGCGGCATTGAGAGATAACCCCTATGAAGGGTTGGAGTGGTTCATATAGCGGGGCCCAGGAGTGAGTAAGTACTGACTGGGTAGCCTCGCCGCCAATAACGAGAACAAGGACAATGAACGATACCAATCCAAAAGTGGAAGCCTTGCTGAGCCAGCCGCAATGGAATGACGAGCGCAAGAAGCTGCGCGAAATAGCGCTCTCATGCCAACTGACCGAGAGCGTGAAGTGGGGCAAGCTTTGCTACTCGGTGCAGAACGGCAACGTAGCCATAATCTTCAGTATGAAAGACTACTGCGCGCTCGGCTTTTTCAAGGGCAGCCTGTTGAAGGACCCCGAAGGAATTCTCGTTGCCCCTGGCGAGCACTCCCAGGCGATGCGCCAGGCTCGCTTCACACAGCTGAGCGAGATCGAAGCGCAGGCTGCCATACTGGAAGCCTATCTCCTCGAGGCCATCGAGCTGGAGAAGGTCGGTGCCAAGGTGGACTTCAGCGAGAAGCATGAGCTGACGTACCCGATAGAACTTCAGAGAGCGCTGGATGGAAACACTGCCCTGAAAGCTGCCTTCGAAGCGCTCACCCCCGGCCGTCAGAGAGGCTACATTCTGCATTTTTCCGGCGCCAAGCAATCGAGCACGCGAGCGTCACGAATCGAGAAGTGCATGCCCGATATTCTGGCCGGAAAGGGGTTAAACGGTCGTTGATACCGGGCGTGATGGGTTAGTGAGTACTGACTGGGGTTGGTTGCGCCATTAGGAGGTGTCATGGTCGATCTTGAGTTAAGACGCGCGGAATTTGCCAGACTTCATGAGTCCGGTTGCTTCGTGATTCCCAATCCCTGGGATATCGGTACGGCGCGCTTTCTCCAGCACTGCGGTTTTCGCGCGCTGGCAACCACCAGCGCAGGATTTCAATTCAGCCAGGGCCAGGCCGACAGCGTGCTCGGTCTTTCTTGCGAAGCGGCACTTGCCCACATCACCGAAATGGTGAACGCCACCGATCTGCCGGTGAATGCGGATTTCCAGTCCGGCTATGCACACGAGCCCGAAGGCGTGGCGGCGAATGTCGCCCGCTGTGTCGGAACCGGCGTGGCCGGGCTCTCCATCGAAGACGCCACCGGAGAACCCGGGCAGCTATACGACCTGGCGCTTGCCGTGGAGCGCATCCGCGCTGCCCGCACTGCGATAGATGAGGCGGGAGCTCAGGTTCTGCTCACTGCACGGGCAGAAAGCTACCTGGTGGGCCAGCCGGAGCCCCTGAAGGACGTGTTACAACGTCTGACAGCCTACGCGGAGGCGGGCGCTGATGTGCTATTCGCCCCAGGGCCGCGAACGCGAGAGGAGCTGAGCGCCATCGTCAGTGCCGTCGCGCCCAAGCCGGTCAACGCCATCGTCATGGGCAATATGGGGCTGGCGGTTCAGGATCTCGCCGAACTTGGCGTGCGGCGTATCAGCGTTGGCTCGGCGCTAGCCCGCACCGCCTGGGGCGCCTTCATACGGGCTGCCAGAATGATGGCAGAGGAAGGGAGCTTCGAAGGCCTGGGCAATGCGGCAAGCTTCGATGAGTTGAATGCTATTTTCGAAGCCTATGATGCTCGGACGTAAGAAGCTTTTTTCCGGCCAGTTTTTGCATGAATGGTGTCTTGTGAAGTGAACAAGACCTAAGCCTGGAAAAATGGGCGGAGCGACTTATGAAAGAGAAGCTAATCGAGTGGATTCGGTCGGACCACTATAGAATGGCCGCACTGGAAGCCGCCAGCCGGCTACAGCTCAAGGATTGGTGCTTGGCAGCCGGCTTTGTCCGTAACCTGGCGTGGGATAGACTTCATGGCTATGTTCAGCCCACGCCGCTAAGCGACATCGACTTGGTTTACTTTGACCGTGCTTACGCTTCTGCAGAGAGAGATGAGGCTCTTGAGGCACGGCTCCACACCATGTCGTCACACCCATGGTCGGTCAAGAACCAGGCGAGGATGCATACTCGGAACGGAGACCCACCTTACTCATCGACAGCGCAGGCAATGAGCCATTGGGTGGAAGTGGAGACAGCTGTCGGGGTGACGTTCGATCGTGAAGCGGATGAGCTCAAGCTGGTAGCCCCGTTCGGGGTTCGTCCCTTGTTTGAGAAAACGATCACGATGAACGCGAAGCGGAGAAAGCCAAAAGAATTCGCGGCGCGAATACGGGATAAGGGTTGGCAGCGTACCTGGCCACAGCTCACTGTAATTTATGACTCCTGATCACCAATCCTCTTCATGGAAAGGTCTTAGGGGTTAGTAAGCACTGACTGGAGGAGCTGGCTTTGCCTCGCTATGCTGGGGCGAAACACAACGCCAGGGAATACCGATGCTGATCGAGATAATAAGAAACACACCGCTATGGGTATGGCCGCTGCTGCTGTTTTTGCTCTACCGGGGCTATCAGCAGAGCCAGGACAGAACCATCGGCCTTTCCAAGCTGGGTATCATCCCGGCGATTTTCCTCTTCCTCGGGCTCTCTGGCCTGATCAATGCATTTGGCGCCGAGCCGGTAAGTCTCACGCTCTGGTCGCTCGGTATCGGTCTCGCTGTACTCCTTCATCTCAAGCTCGAACTGCCCAGAGGTGTGCGTTTCTCACCGCAGGACCAAACCTTCCACGTGCCGGGCAGCTGGCAGCCGCTCGCTCTCATGCTGACGATCTTCTGCGCCAAGTTTGCCGTTGGCGTAATGGTCGGCATGCAGCTTCCCATAGCTGATACGGCCACCTTCGCTGCTACTGTCAGTCTCGTATACGGCCTACTCGGCGGTATGTTCTTGGGCCGAGCCGTGGTGATCTGGCGGGCTTCTCAGCTTGGGGCGAAGCGGGTTACGTAACGAGTCAAGCTCGTCGACTCGATGTAAGCCTTTGCTTACAAGGAGTAAGCCATTGACTTGATCGACACGACCAAGGTCAAAAGTCAGTCTCGTTACGTAGAATTACACGATAGAAAGCGCTAGCGTGACCTAAGCAGACTGAAGCAAACGTCACTAGCCGAATCGCTGAAGCGAGAGGAAGCCTTTGGACTATTCGATCCTCTTTGAAGCCGCAAGGCCGCTATGGTGGGTGCTGCCCCTCATCGTGCTCTTGGGCGTGCTCAAGTCCCGCTGGTTCAAGGGCATGTTCGGCGAGGCCTTCGTCAAGCTGATCGCCAAGGTGCGGTTGCCGGCGGATGAGTACCGCGGCGTTCACAACGTCACGCTGCCTACGCCTGACGGCACCACCCAGATCGACCAAGATGTCACGACACGTGCCGATGGTTTATTTGGCAAGACTAGTGTGAATAAGTGCTTTGAATCGGATTCCAACATCGTCCGATGATGACATGTCGGCGGCCAGTAACTGCCATAGTGGGAGGCCGATGAGCGGCATTCCCGGGCGGTAGCGTGGCTGAATGCCTCGATTGTACTCAGCCCAGAGGACTGCGAACGCTGGCAAAGCCCTTGCCCAGTACATGCGTATATTTGAGTGGTTTCCACGCTCTTGTGCCCCAGCAATTCCTGAACGGTGCGGATATCGGTTCCCTGGCTCAGCAACTGAGTGGCGAAGCTGTGCCGCAGAGTATGGCAGGAGCCGGGGCGTGGTAGCGATGCGGGTCGCATGGCGTGTCTGACGGCTCTTTGCACTGCCGATGGGTGAATATGATGGAGAACCACCTTGCCATCCATATCGCAGCAAGGCCGGGTGGCAGGGAAAAGCCACTGCCAAGCCAAAGAGATGCCGGCATTGGGGTACTTGCGATCCAGCGCGTGAGGTAGCGTTACCGGTACGCGGCCATGCAGCAGCCGATAGTCTAGTTGCTGTTTGGCCGTGGAGATTTGATGCTGCAAGGCGGGAATACAAGTCGCTGGCAGCAAAGTGGTTCTGTCCTTGTCGCCTTGCCAGCTCTCACTGTAATCACCTGACGCTCGTAATCGATATCTCGAACTCGTAGGCGGCATGTTTCGATGAGCCGCAGCCCTGAACCGTACATCAATGTTCCCATCAGATACATGGAACCCGAAAGGTGGCTCAGTACGCGCATCACTTCCTCGTGGGATAGCACCACTGGCAGCCGGCGTGGTCGCTTGGCGCGTGAGAATTCACCGATCTCTCCCAAGGGCTGCTCGAGAACATGGCGATAGAGAAAGACGATAGCATTCAGCGCCTGGTTGTGCGTGGCAGCTGCCACTTGGCGCTCCACCGCAAGGTGCTCCAGGAAGGCACGCACCTCGGAACCGCCCATGCTGGCAGGGTGGCGCACGCCATGGAAGCGAATGAAGTAGCGAATCCAGTAGCAGTAGGTTTTCTCGGTACGCGGGCTGTAGCGCTTCACCCGCATGGTGGCCTTCACACGGTCCATAAGCTTCGGTGGCTTGTTGTGCGTATCCATCTGCTAGCTCCTTCTTGGAATGGATATACGTACAGTATTATTGGTTCCGACAAGACGTACAACCGCGCGAATTCTGGATAGGTGGCCGAGCTATACTTCGGCTCAAGAAAAATCAATGAGTTGGAAGAAATGCAGCGCGTCAGATAATTTTACTGAACGCGCAGGGATGTTCATCCAATATCAGAACGCGCAGTCCAATCACTGTTAACTTTTAAGGAGTAATCATGGATATATCAGCAACATTGGCGGCTATCTCAACTGCTAAAGAGTTCGCGACGTTGATGATTGGGCGGAAAGTGGACTCGGCTGTCACCGACAAAGCAATTGAGTTACAAGGTTCAATCATTGCGCTTCAAACCGGCATTCTCGAAATGCAGGCACAACTTCAAAATCTAACACAAGAAAAATTAAACCTCGAAAAATCACTTAAAGAAGCGCTGTGTTGGAAAGCTGAAGATGAAAAGCATGAACTGGTAACGATAGTAAAAGGGGTTCATGTTATTCGAAATAAAGACAGCAAAGGCAACAGGGTATCTGATGTTTGGTATTGTCAGAGTTGTTGGGAGAAACAAATCACGTCCGCTTTTCAGTATGTGACCCAAGATTATGGTGGAACCCATTACTTATGCAGTACCTGTAAAGCCCAAATATATGATCATTCAGACCCAGCAACTATTGCGATGTAAGTTTAAGCTAATAAGCGCCTTAAACATCGCGGCCTGCGGTCGCTGGACTCGCAATAAGTTGATCGCTGTTTAGGCGTGCGTTAGCTACAAACAAAGGGTAATGATGTGTGATTTTAGTGAAGTCCCATTTAAAAATGGGAGCATAAACTTTAAGGTCAATGTTACGCCGGTTTCTCTTCAGAATCGTGGTGATAGGAAGGCTGCCTTTAAACGTGAGCTTCAGGAGATTACGAAAACATCACCATTTGTTGTAACAGGGACGTGTTGGGTTTCGATAGATTATTACTGTCAGCACGTAAAAAGGATCAAGAATCCGGGTGCTTATGATATAGACAACATAATTAAGCCAATCCTGGACTCGCTAGTTGGGCAAGCAGGTTTAATTTTGGATGATGTGCTTGTTGATCGAGTCACTGTTAATTGGATTGATACTCCTCATGAAGATCATATCGAGATACAAGTTGAATATCCTGATTTACTGTTTTGCGGTAAAGATGATTTGATACTGATAAAGCATAGTTCTGGTTGGTGCTTCCCAATTCATCGGCAAATTGCGAAGAGCGATAAGGGTATGGATCTCATTCAGAAATATTTCGATATTTGGAACTCGATAGACGACGAACATGCTTTCAACGCTAGTGTTTGCATGCTACCTATTCAAAATTTCGTGTACTTTACCAAAGTTCGTGAAAGTGGTTTTGAGATAATTGAACTCAAATGTAGCTAACAAAGCAATTAAGTCGGATTCATGAACGCGCGCCGACTCGCTTACGCTCAAACATAACACGCGTTCATTCACCGGTTATTGCGGCGTTAGCCCCAAATTCTATAGAACGGAGACTTTACTTGCCTCAAGAGCTTGTTGAAATTTTAAAATACCTTATGAGTGCAGCCGCTGGGGCTGGACTAACCATTGCAATTGTCGCTATGTTTGGTGAGAAAATGTTATTCAAACATCTCGATCATAAATATGCAGAACGCTTGTCTAGAAAAAATATGAGCTTCAATCTGAGTTAAAGGAAACCAAAAACGCTTTAAATAGGTCGCTTCAACAGGATGTTGCCACATATAAAGCTGACCTGGAAGTTCTAAGTGGGCAGCGAGCTAGATATCTAGAAAGAAAAATAGACAGTATTCTAGAACTCAATAAATCTTACGTTTTCGCTGTCAATACATTTCTAGAGTACATTGATATCAATCATGCTTATATAGAGGAAGCTGCAAACTACTTCATATTTCAAGCCGAAGAAAAGGATTTTTCTGAGTTTTCAGATTATCGAGTTTATGCTGAAATCAAGAGGGAGTACTGGCCAAAAAGGCAAAAGCCTGCTGAGTCTGCAATTAATAAGTATTCGGAGGTGCTGGCATTAAGAATGCCAATTCTACCAAAGAGCTTTGCGTCAGCAGAGCTGAATCTTGTTTCTGAGCTAAATGAAATCATGGATAGAAGCAAAAGTCTTTTTTATAGAACAATGGGGCTCACATCTGAGATTATTGAACCAGAAGAAGAGATGACTCCAGAAGAATGTTTAGTGGACTTCAAAGAGCACATAACAGAAAGCCTAGAGTTAAAGAAAAAAGTTGAGTCTTACCACGAAAAACTTTTAACAAAAGCTCAGGAAAGCAACGTATTAATCGAAAGCCTGTTAACTTCTCAGGTACAGGGCTAACAAGGGTGTCAACGGGATGCATTTACGCTACGCTCCAATGCACCCGTTACACCGGCGTTATGCAAGATTAAAACAGGCAATGGAGTAAGAATGTCTATCTCAACAATTTCAAGTTTGATTGCTAGGTTGCAAAAAGAAGTATCAGATCTCCATCACAAAATGAGTTTGGAGACAAAAAAGGAGTCTGATTGTGGGAATCGGATCGGGCAAATTGAAAGGAGCATTACCAAAAGCACTAGCATTAGCACTTTGAAAAGCAAAAGCGCTGAAATCCAAAGAAAGCAGTCAGAAATAGCTAAGATACAAGTAAATAAAGCAGGTCTTTATAAAAAGCTATCCGACAAAGAAGGGCAGTTGCTAAAGGCTAAGCAAGATCTTCTTAAGGAAGAGGAAAAGGAACGTAAAAAGCAAGCTGTTGCCGACGAGAGAGAAAGGAAAAAACTAGCAGATATAGAAAAGAGGCATCAGAGAGAGCAGCTTGAATATCAGCGCCGGTTGCGAGCAGAGATCAATCAAACTGCGAATATGGCTGCTTCTGTGAAAGAGTTGGCGACCACCCAAAACATTTCGCATACAAATATTGTGAAATATGACTTGTTTATATCCCATGCCTCAGAAGATAAGGAAGAATTTGTTCGCCCGCTCGCTGAAACGCTGGAAAATATTGGGGTCAAAGTATGGTATGACGAATTCACTTTAAAAGTTGGTGACAGCTTGCGAACAAGCATCGATCAAGGGTTGGTAAACTCGAGATTTGGAACAGTGATTCTATCATCTGCTTTTTGCTCGAAGAATTGGACACAGTACGAGCTTGACTCTATGGTTGCGCGGGAAATGAATGGACATAAAATGATATTGCCGATATGGCACAAAATAACAAAGAATGAAGTTATTAATTTTAGCCCAGCACTTGCGGATAAAGTAGCGCTAAACACTTCTTTGCAGAGCATTGAGGAAATCGCCGGAGAGCTCGCAGAGGTAATTTTGGGAGCAAAGGCATAACAATGCGCTGCTACGGAAAATTTACTCGCTGGCGCTCCTAAATTTCCGCAGATCGCGGCGTTATACGGGTAAATATGATTGAGAACGTCAGGTCAAGTGACAGGTATATCTATCATTACACCAAGCCGTAGACGGCAATAGATTTTATTCTTCCGAATGGAAATTTAAGATTTGCGCCTTTTCGAGAAACCAATGATCCTAAAGAGTCAAAAGAGTGGTTTTTCTAATATGGGAGTAACGAGGGGCTAGACTTTGCCAAATACAACGCAACTGAGTTATCTTCTTGGTTATCGTCAGCTCTAAAAGATAGCGCTCAACTTCTATGTTTTTCGGGTGATAAAGAAAGTCTCTCTGGAAACCATCTTCAGGATATTTTTTCGAGAGGATTCTGCAAGTAACCATACAGGCATCTGCCTCGTTTTGATAAAGAACGGTTTACGCAGTAAGTTGAAAGCCAGCTTGGGGCTGATGGTCAAATACTTAAAGGGAATGTTGAGTATTACGATCAGGGTATTACCAGAAGACTATTTGATCAGCGTGAGCAGGAATTCATGATTAACCTTGATCACCTCGAGAAGGTTGGCAAATCGAGATACGTAACTGACCATTTGTTCACCCATTACAGGCGCCTATTTTTCAAAAAAATGAGCGACTGGAGGGACGAGAATGAGTGGCGCTACCTGGTTCATGCGCAGGACTCGGAACCCAAGTACGTCGAATATCGAACTTCCTTAGTTGGAATAATGTTCGGAGAGAACACCCGTGATGATAGAAACAGAGTGGTAAAGCTGGCAGTTATGCTCTACCACATGCCAAGGTAAAAGCTAACAAAGCGCTGCTGTCGAACAGGTTTTTCGCTGCGCTGCAAACTTGCCGCAGAGCAAGGCGTTAGGCCCTATAAGGAAGCTACCATGAGCGTGTCAAAAGCGTTTGCCTTATTCATGCAAGAGGCCCCGGCCCATGCCAAGGCTTGGGCGCAAGCCGCAGAAGCACTTGATATTGCTAGTGCTCTAGACAAGAAGACCGAAGAATTAGCTTACATTGCGGTGCTGGCAGCCACTGGAAATACCTCTGGCATTCCGTTTCATGTGCTTTCAGCAAAGTCGCACGGTGCGTCGAGGCAGGAGGTGTTGAGTGCCGTTCTTCTTGGCCTGCCCGCCGCTGGCGCAGTTGTTATTGGCGCTCTCCCCGCTGCCGTGGAGGCTTATGATGGGCAAAACCAATAAGCTATGGCATGAGAAACATCGTATGCCAAAGAACGCAACTGTTCAGCAGCGCATTGAGTGGCACTTGGCTCATGCGAAGGCTTGTGGATGTCGTCCGATTCCGCCATCCATACTCCAGCTAATCGAGGGGCATAAGCCGACTGATGGAGCCTAACAATTCATTCAAGTCGACACTGGAGTTCCCCCACTTCAGTAAATACGCATGGATTAGTCTCCCCCTGACGAGAGGAAGAAAATGCTCATTGCTATCACTAAGTTCAAGTTGCCCAAGCCCGTCACTCGGGGCGAGGCACGCGAAATCTTTTTGAGCACCGCTCCAAAATATCAAGGCATGTCGGGCCTCTTCCGCAAGCACTACGTCATATGGGAGGACGGCTCCACCGTCGGAGGAGTCTATTTGTGGAGATCGCGAGCGGATGCGGAGGCCCAGTATACTGAGAGCTGGAAATCCTTCGTCCGGGAGAAGTACGGCACAGAACCGTCTATTACGTATCTCGATAACCTGATCACCGTCGACAACATCACCGACGAGATGCTCACGCATGAGTAGCTGGGCTCTTCTGCGCATCCCCCGGCCTTCCATGCATACACCTAACCGGTCGTTACACCTGACATGCACCAGTAGGCTCTGCCTGCTGGTGCATGTCAGGTGAATTCCAGCGTTAACCACCCCTGTCGATTCCGACCAGCTCCGTTCGACGTTAGGTTGCCACTCACAGCAATCACCCACAGAAGGGAGCTGATCATGAAGCACATGGCAAAGAATACGATCTGCCTTTGGTACGATGACGCCGCTGAGGAAGCCGCGCGATTTTATGCCGAGACGTTCCCCGATTCCTCGCTCGACGCGGTGCACCGGGCCCCTGGTGATTTTCCGTCGGGTCAGGAGGGAAGCGTCCTGACGGTTGAGTTCACCGTACTAGGCGTTGCGTGCCTCGGGCTGAACGGCGGGCCTATGTTCAAGCACAGCGAGGCGTTCTCGTTTCAGGTGGCGACCGAAGACCAGGAGGAGACGGATCGCTACTGGAACGCCATCATCGGCAATGGCGGCGAGGAGAGCCAATGCGGGTGGTGCAAGGACAAGTGGGGCATCTCCTGGCAGATTACCCCGGTCGCGCTGACGAAGGCGTTCACCAGCCCCGACCGTGCCGCCGCCAAGCGGGCGTTCGATGCCATGATGACGATGAGGAAAATCGACATCGCCGAGATCGAGGCAGCCTTTCGCGGTTGAGATGAGAGCGGGGTTATCTAAAGCCGCCGGCGCTTTTTTCAGCGTCGGCGGTTTTTTTCTTTCCCCAAGGCAGTGCTCTAGTGCCTAGCTTGGCAGAAAGCCCAGAGTATGCAGATATGGGAACATATCTCCGATTAGGAATTTTGTTATTTGCTGCCATTCTTGTGATTGTAGAATTTTTTAGAATCTTGTTCCTTCGCTTCTGTGTGGTTAATGTGAAGGGAGTGAGCACGGTGTTTTGGCTTCCTGCTCCTGTTGATATAATTTTAATTTAACCGGTAGGGCGCTATGCTGAGTCCAGCATAGATAGCCTCTTGACAATGATATGGGTCTGATAGATTAATAGCGTAAAGGGCTATGCATTTTTCAGGAGTATGAGCTATCAAAACCCAACAATGCACCACCTACTTTCTTGAAATGAAATCACGGAGCGAGCTCAAACCAAAGCCGCTCCCCGCCACATTGACCATTGTCGAGTGTGAAGAGCCCCAGTATCAGCTCAATCGATTTTTGTACCAGTTGGTAGGTGCCGAGTGGGAGTGGGCTGACCTTAATACTTGGACGGACGATCAATGGAGAGCAGTGGTAGAAAGCGACGATCATCGTACTTGGGTGGCCTATTATCGAGGCAGTATCGCCGGTTATTTCGAGCTATTCCGGCCTGATGGAAAAAATGTCGAGATCCTCTACTTTGGGCTGGCGCCAACTGCCATCGGGAAGGGATTTGGTGGGCCTTTGCTGAGCCATGCAATCGAGTCGGCGTGGGATTGGCCCGGCACGCAGCGTGTTTGGGTTCACACCTGCACATTCGACCATCCGCGTGCGCTGGATAACTACCGGTCGCGAGGGCTGAAGGTGTTTAAGGAAGAGGTTTCGTACATCGACTGAGCTTGGGCTGTTCTTCACGGCTCCGAGAGCTTTAAGAGCAGCCCTCGGAGCCGTAGATTTAATCAGACCGCCAGTGTTTCAAGCCTCGATCCACACCTCATCGCCCTTGAAGCTCACCTTCCAGGTGCGCAGGGTGACGCTTTCGTCTTCCAGGCACAGGCCGTCTTCCAGGCGGAAGTGCTGCTTGTAGATCGGCGAGGCGACGACTGGCTGGCCCTTGAGGTCACCGACGATGCCGCGGGCGATGACGTTGGCGTTGGAGAAGGGGTCGTGGTGGTCAATGGCATAGAGTTCCTGCGCGTGGCCCGGCAGGTAGAAGATGGCCACTTGGGCCGGGCCTTCCGGGGTTTCCACCCAGGCGGCGACGCCGGAGTAGGGCACCAGGTCGGCGCGGGTGCAGAGGGTTTGCCAGGTCTGGGTCATGGTCTTGGCTGCTGCATTGGCGATTGTCATAAGAGATTCCTAGCAATGGTGTCGGGGAATCGGCGAGCGAGATGAAGCGCTAGGCGCGCGGCGGACCGAAGGCGAGACATAACGTGGGGTTAGGCGAGCCTTCGGGGTACCGCGCAACAACGCGCTTCGCTCGCGCAGCGATTTCCATCACGCTGGACGGAGCTGGCCGCGCTCGGTGGTGTAGATAATGTCCGGATCCGGGCGCGCGTCGTTGACGAAGCTGCGGAAGCGCTTGAGTTTCTCCGGGTCGCTGATGGCGTTGGCCCATTCGCACTCGTAGGTGTCGACCACGGCCTGCATCTGCCGCTCCAGCTCTTCGCCGATGCCGAGGCTGTCTTCGAGGATCACTTCCTTGAGGTAGTCCAGGCCGCCTTCCAGGTTCTCGCGCCACACCGAGGTGCGCTGCAGGCGGTCGGCGGTGCGGATGTAGAACATCAGGAAGCGATCGATGTAGCGGAACAGCTCTTCGTCGCTGAGGTCGGTGGCGAACAGTTCGGCGTGGCGCGGGCGCATGCCGCCGTTACCGGATACATACAGGTTCCAGCCGTTCTCGGTGGCGATCACACCAATGTCCTTGCTCTGGGCTTCGGCGCACTCGCGGGTACAGCCGGAAACCCCGAACTTGATCTTGTGCGGCGCGCGCAGGCCCTTGTAGCGGTGCTCCAGCCGGATCGCCATGCCGACGCTGTCCTGCACGCCGTAGCGGCACCAGGTGCTGCCCACGCAGGATTTCACCGTGCGTAGCGACTTGCCGTAGGCGTGGCCGGTTTCGAAGCCGGCTTCGATCAGCTCGCCCCAGATGGCCGGCAGGTCTTCCAGGCGGGCGCCGAACAGGTCGATGCGCTGGCCGCCGGTCACTTTGGTGTAGAGGTTGTACTTCTGCGCCACCTGCCCCAGCACCACCAGCTTGTCGGGGGTGATCTCCCCGCCGGCGATGCGAGGCACCACCGAGTAGGTGCCGTTCTTCTGCATGTTGGCCATGAAGGTGTCGTTGGTGTCCTGCAGCGGAATGTGGGCCGCGTCGGTGATCGGCTCGTTGAAGCAGGAAGCGAGAATCGAGGCCACTGCCGGCTTGCAGATATCGCAGCCAAGGCCGTGACCCACCTTGGAGCCATGCTTTTCCATCAGCTCGCTGAAGGTCTTGATGCCCTCCACCCGGACGATGTCGTAGAGCTCCTGACGGGTGTAGTGAAAGTGTTCGCAGATCGACTTGTCGACCTCCACGCCGCGGCTTTCGAGTTCGTGATCCACCAGGGTCTTGAGCAGGGCGGCACAGCCGCCGCAGCCGGTGCTGGCCTTGGTGGCGCCTTTCACCGTGCCCAGATCCACCGCGCCGCCGTCGATGGAGGCGCATACATCCGCCTTGGTGACGTTGTGGCACGAGCAGATCATGGCGGTGTCCGGCAGGGCGTCCGGCCCCAGCGCGGGGGCGGCACTGCTGCCGGCCGGCAGGATCAGCGAGGCCGGATCCTCGGGCAGTTTGATGCGGTTGGCGTAGTACTGCAGCAGGGTGTCGTAGTAGCTGTTGTCGCCCACCAGCATGGCGCCGACCAGGCGCTTGCCGTCGCTGGAGACCACCAGCTTGCGGTACTGCTGCTTGAGCGGGTCGAGAAAACGGAACTGGCGTGCTCCGGGTGTACGGTCGCCGTGGGCGTCGCCGATGGAGCCCACGTCGACGCCCATCAGCTTGAGCTTGGTGCTCATGTCGGCGCCCTTGAAGGGCTCATTGCCTTCGAGCAGCGTGACGGCGGCGGCCTTGGCCATCTGGTAGCCGGGGGCGACCAGGCCGAAGATGCTGTTATTCCACAGCGCCACTTCGCCGACGGCCAGGATGGCCGGGTCGCTGGTCAGGCAGTTGTCGTCGATCACTACGCCGCCGCGCTCGCCGATCTCCAGGCCGCAGTCGCGGGCCAGCTCGTCGCGGGGACGAATACCGGCGGAAAAGACGATGAGATCGGTTTCCAGCACCTTGTCGTCCTGAAACACCATGCGGTGGCGGCTGCGTTCGCCGTCGACGATCTCCTGGGTCGCGCGACCGGTGAGCACTTGTACGCCCAGCGATTCGATCTTCTCACGCAGCAGCTCGCCGCCTTCGGTGTCCACCTGCATCGGCATCAGCCGCGGGGCGAACTCCACCACGGCGGTGTCGAGGTTGAGCCCGCGCAGGGCATTGGCGGCTTCCAGGCCGAGCAGGCCGCCGCCTACTACCACACCGGTGGCGGCGTTTTCAGCGGCCTCGCGGATGGCGTCGAGGTCTTCCAGAGTGCGGTAGACTAGGCAGCCTTCACGGTCATTGCCGGGAATCGGCGGCACGAAGGGGTAGGAGCCGGTGGCCAGCACCAGGCGGTCGTAGGGGTAGCGGTCCTGATCGGTGACCACCTCGCCGGCATTGCGGTCGATGGCGAACACCGCTTCGGAAAGGCGCAACTCGATGCCGTGCTCGGCGTAGTAGTCGGCGGTGGAGAGGGCGAGCGAGGCGGCGTCACGCCCGCTGAAGTACTCGGAGAGGTGCACGCGGTCGTAGGCCAGGTGACGCTCCTCGCCGAACACGGTGATGGCGTAGCGCTCGGTGGCGCCGCGCTCGACCAGCTGCTCGACCAGGTGGTGGCCGACCATGCCGTTGCCGATGACGATCAGTTGCGGTTTGACGGGCGTGTTCATGCGGCCTCCTTCGCGGGGCGTTGCGGTGATTCGTTCAGTGCGTCGTCGAGCAGGGCCTGGGCGTCGGCGGCGCCGAGCAGCAGAGCGGCGCGGCAGACGCTGAGGTCGCGCCCGGCCAGGGCCTGCTCGAAGTACCAGGGGCCGGAGGCGGTGTCGCCGTAGAGCACGGCACCTTCCAGGCGGCCGTCACGCAGCAGCAGGCGGCGGTAGTCGCCCTGCTGGGGGTCGCGATAGCTGAGTACTTCGTGTTCGGGCTCGGGCTCGGTGGGGCCGAAGGCGTAGAGCGAGATGCCGCTGACCTTGAGCTTGGTGGCGGTCGGTTTCTCGACGTAGCCCTGGGTACTCTCGGCGCTCTCTGCACTAGCGCGGCAGAGCTTGTCGGTGAGCACCTCGACCTGGCGCCAGATCGGCTCGACCAGGCCGTAGAGATTGCCGAGGTGCTCGCAGCATTCGCCCAGGGCGTGAATGGCCGGGTCGCTGGTGGTGAGCCACTCGTCGACCACGATGCCGCGGTTGACCTCGAGTTCGGCCACCCGGCCAAGCTCGACCTGAGGCACGATGCCGATGGCCACTACCACGCAGTCGGCGGCCAGGTGGGTGCCGTCGGCGAGCAGGGCGGCGCACACCTGGCCCTCGGCGTCGGCCTCCAGGCGCTCGAGCTGGGCGTCGGTGTGAATGTCGAGCCCGCGACCGCGCAGCTCGCTTTCCAGCAGGCGGGCGGCGGTGAGGTCGAGCTGGCGGTTCATCAGGCGGTCTTCACGCTGCAGTAGGCTCACCTGCATGCCGCGTTTGCGCAGCCCTTCCGCCGCTTCCAGGCCGAGCAGGCCGCCGCCGATCACCACGGCGTTGCGGCCGGCTTCCGCGGCACGTGCCAGGGCGTCGGCATCGTGCAGGTCGCGGAATACGTGCACACAGCCTAGCTCGAGCCCCGGCACCGGCGGGCGGGCCGGGGTGGAGCCGGTGGCCAGCACCAGGCGGTCGTAGCCGAGTCGGCGACCGGCATCGGTGGTGAGCGTGCGTGCGTCGCGGTCGATGCTTTCCACCCGTTCGCCCAGTACCAGCTCGATGCCCTGCTCGGCGTACCACTCGGCGCTGCGCAAGGTCAGGGCATCGCGCCCCATTTCGCCGGCCAGCAGCGGTGAGAGCAGGATGCGATTGTAGGCCGGTGCGGTTTCGGCACCGATGACGGTGATCGCGGGCCGCTCGGGCCGGGCGAGCAGCGCTTCGACCAGGCGGTGGCCGGCCATGCCATTGCCGACGATGATCAGGCGGTCGGTTGTCGATGTCACGGGATGTCGCTGTGGCATGCGAACACCTCCTTTCGCTGCGCTTGTCGTGGTGGTGGCCCAGTGGCTGGGCACAAACGCAACGACGCCTCGGCGCGGCCCCTGTCGATGCGATGATCGAACCGGGTGCGCAGAGACGTCGTTGTCGCTAGCTGTGTGTGGCGACCTTCATTGATCGCCGGTTGATCATCGGTTTCAAGAAGCTGGCCAGGATGTGCCTAGCGGACGATTTTTTCTTCTATTTCATTGGGCTGGGGTAGGGCGGGAGGGCCGGTATCGGCATTGGCCCATACCGGCCGTGCACATCAATGGTGCGTTGCGGCATCGAAATGCACAGGGCTGTAGCACGCGGCGAGTTCGCCGGGCGAAAAGCGTCCTCCTTGAGCTTCCAGCTGCCTGGCGATGGGCTCGGCGAAGTGCAGTGCATCCTGCGGGGTGGGGCGCAGCATGCCGGCACCGTAGAGGCGCTGCCGAATGGGGGCAACGCCGAGTTCGAGCGACTCCAGATGCCGTACCGAATGGTCCAGGTAGGGCGGCAGGGCGAGCCATGCCAGCGCCTGGCGGCGGTTTTCCGGTGAGGCGGCCAGCCATTCGCTGGCCGCTACCAGGGCGCGCAGCAGGGCTCCCAGGGTGGCCGGGTTGCGCTCGGCCCAGGAGCGGGTCACGCCTAGCACTTTCTCTGGGTGGTCGGGCCATAGCTGGTCGCCGGTGGTCACCAGCCGTCCGGCGCCGCAGTGCCGGGCCAGGGTGCCCCAGGGCTCGCCGGCACAGAAGCCGTCGATCTCTCCGCTGCGCAACGCTTCCACCATGCGCGGCGGTGGCAGGGCCACCAGTTCCACGTGGCGTTCGGGATCGATGTCGCCGAGGGTCAGCCATTCGCGTAGCTGATAGTGCTGGCAGGAGTAGGGATAGACCATGGCCAGGCGGGGGCGCTTGTCGCTGCCGGGGCCGCGCAGCCAGTTGCCCAGTGCCAGTGCGCTGGCAGCCGGGTCGTCGCCTAGCGTCGCGCCGCTGGCCTCGCTCAGGGCCGTGGAAAGCGTCACGGTGTTGCCGTTACGGCTGAGCAGCAGCGGGGCCAGGGTGTCGCAGGGCGCCCGGCCCAGCCCCATGCTCATGGCCAGCGGCATGGGGGCGAGCATCTGGGCGCCGTCGAGCAGGCCGGCGGCGACCTTGTCGCGCAGAGTGGCCCAGGCGTTCTCCCGCGAGAGGGAGACGTCGAGCCCCTGATCGGCGAAGCAGCCGCACTCACGGGCGACGATCAGCAGGGCGGCATCGAGCAGCGGCACGAAGCCGAGGGTGAGGCGTTCCAGTTCCGGCGAGGTGGCGTGATGGTGCGGGTGGCTCATGAGCGGGGACCCCGTTTGTCGGCGGTTCGCCCCTGGGGCGATGTCAGGTTCAGGCGTTCGAGAACGTCAATGACGCTGTCGGCGACCTCGGCGATGCGCTGGCCACGGTCCATGGCCAGCTTGCGCAGCATGCGGTAGGCCTGCTCCTCGTCGCAGGATTGATGCTTCATCAGCAGGCCCTTGGCGCGTTCGATGCGCTTGCGTTCGGCCAGTTGGTTGCGTGCCTTGTCGAGCTCCTGACGCATGCTGTGAAAGGAGTCGAAGCGGGCAATGGCCACCTCAACGATGGCTTTGACCCGCTCGGGCACCAGGCCGTCGACCACGTAGGCGCTGACCCCGGCCTTGAGCGCGGCCTGCAGCATGTCGGAGTCGTGCTGGTCGGCGAAGAACACCACCGGTCGTGGGTTCTCGCGGTTGAGCAGGGCCATGCTCTCCAGGGTGTCGCGGTCGGGGCTCTCCATGTCGATGATCACCACGTCGGGCTGGTGACGCGCGACCATCTCGTTGAGGCTGGCGGGGCTGGTCAGTCGGCAGATGACCCGGTGACCCTCGGCCATCAGCGCCTCCTCGACCATGGCGGCGCGAACTACCTCGTCGTCGACCAGCAGGATGTTCAGGGGTGAGGGCATAGGCGTCGCTCGTGTCTGGCGTTATCGGGTCTGGCTCTGGTTTCGCTACCGAGTACCTGGCAAGAAACATGCAAAAGATATTCCAGTTGCGCATTTTCACGCCCATGCGCCCGCCAGGCGCCACTCTCCTGGTGAGTGAAAGGCCGCACAGCAGCAGCGGAATTGGCCACTCGGCACCAGCCTGGTGCATGGCCGGGCCGGGGCGCCGGGTCATGGTGCGAAGCAGCATGAAGCACGACGCTGGGCGGGAAGGCAAAGCATGACATCTGCCTGAAAGGGGATGGTTATTCTCGCCATGGCACGCTTTCTGCTTGATACACATCAGTGAATATCGACATGGGCGCACCGTCAGCGCCCGAGCGGCAACGACGCCCGCCAACCTTCCCTCAGTAATATCCCGGGGAAGCGTTGGCGGGCGTCGTCGTTTCGAGATCGTCGTTTCAAGAGTGCTCCAGAGGAGATCGACATGCGCGAAGCCCGAACCACCTGCCCCTACTGCGGCGTTGGCTGTGGCGTGGTGGCCAGCGTCGAGAAGAATGAGATCGTCGACGTGCAGGGCGACCCGCAGCATCCCGCCAACTTTGGCCGCCTGTGCGTGAAGGGCTCGGCCCTGCACGAGACGCTGGGTCATGGCGGTCGCCTGACCCGGCCCATCGTCGACGGTGTGGAGAGCGATTGGGCCACCGCACTGGATGCGGTGGCCAGCCGCCTGGGGGCGGTGCGCGATGCCCACGGTCCCGAAGCACTTGCTGCCTACCTATCCGGGCAGTTGCTCACCGAGGACTATTACGTTGCCAACAAGCTGTTCAAGGGCTTTCTCGGCACGCCTCACCTGGATACCAATTCGCGCCTGTGCATGGCCTCGGCGGTGGCGGCCCACAAGCGCGCCTTCGGCGCCGACGCGGTGCCGTGCTGCTACGAGGACCTCGAAGAGGCCGAGCTGGTGGTGCTGGTGGGCTCCAACCTGGCCTGGAACCATCCGGTGCTCTATCAGCGGCTGAAGGTGGCCAAGCAGCGCAACCCGCTGCTGCGGGTGGTGGTGATCGACCCGCGGGTGACCGACACCTGCGAGCTCGCCGACCTCTACCTGGGGCTCAAGCCGGGCAGCGACGCCCGCCTGTTCACCGGGCTGCTGGCGTGGATGGCTGCGCGCAACAAGCTCGACCGGGTGTATCTGGAGGCGCATACCCAGGGCTTCGAGGAGGCGCTGGCCGCGGCGCAAGAGCAGGATGCCGGCGTGGAAGCCATCGCCGCCGACTGCGACCTGGATGCGGAGCGTCTGGAGACTTTCTTCTACTGGTTTGCCAGCCACCTGCACGTGGTCACGATGTTCTCCCAGGGGGTGAACCAGTCGAGCAGCGGTACCGACAAGGGCAACGCCATCATCAACTGCCACCTGGCCGGCGGCAAGATCGGCCTGCCGGGGGCGGGGCCGTTCTCGATCACCGGCCAGCCCAACGCCATGGGCGGGCGCGAGGTGGGCGGGCTGGCCAACCAATTGGCCGCCCACATGGATTACGACACCCCCGGGGCGCGGGACCGTGTGACACGTTTCTGGACCACCGCGGGGCTGGTGCCGTGCCTGCCCGAAGGACCAGGCCACAAGGCGGTGGCGCTGTTCGAAGCGATCGAGCGCGGCGAAGTGCAGGCGCTGTGGATCATGGCCACCAACCCGGCGGTGAGCCTGCCGCGTACCGACCGGGTACGCGCGGCGCTGGCGAAATGCCCGCTGGTAATCGTTTCCGACTGCATGGCCAATGCCGACCTGCTGGCCTATGCCGATATCGTGCTGCCGGCTTCGAGCTGGTCGGAGAAGGACGGCACGGTGACCAACTCCGAGCGGCGCATCTCGCGCCAGCGCGGCATCCTGCCACCGCCGGGCGAGGCCCGGCACGACTGGTGGGCGCTGTGCGAGGTGGCCAAGCGGCTGGGCTTCGGCGAGGCCTTCGGCTACACCCACCCCAGCGAGATCTTCGACGAGCACGCCCGGCTCTCCGGCTTCGAGAACGGCGAGGGGCCGGGTGAGCGGCGCCGGCTGTTCGACATCTCCGGTCTGGCCGGGCTCGACCGCGCCGCCTACGATGCTTTAGAGCCGATCCAGTGGCCGGTCAATGTCGCTGCCCCCCGCGGCACCGCGCGGCTCTTCACCGACGGCCGCTTCGCCACGCCCGATGGGCTGGCGCGGATGGTAGCGGTGCGTTCGCGTGCGCCCGCCCAAGAGCTGGACGCGGCGCGCCCGCTGCGGCTCAATACTGGGCGCATTCGCGACCAGTGGCACACCATGACCCGTACCGCCCGCTCGCCGCGGCTGATGAACCACCGTGCCGAGCCGTTCATCGAGATCGCCCCGGAAGATGCCGCTGCGCTGGGGGTGGAAGAGCAGGGTCTGGCCTGCCTGCAGGGCGTCGGCGGTCGCTATGTCGGCCGCGTGCGGGTGTCGCGCGGGCAGCGCCGCGGCGAGGTGTTCGTGCCGATGCACTGGAACGGTTACTTCAGCGGCTCGGCCTTTTCCGGAGCGCTGATCGATAACCATGTCGACCCGGTTTCCGGCCAGCCGGAATCCAAGCACGGGGCGGTGGCGCTGGCGCCGCTGCCGGTGGAGTGGGAGGCCACCCTGCTGGTGGCGGACGACCTGGGTGTGGCCGAATCGCGCTGGTGCGACCGCAGCCAGTACTGGGCGCGGATTCCGCTGGGCGCCGCTCAGCGCTGGCAGCTGGCCGGCGGAGAACCAGCTAGCGCCAACGGCAGGATTGAAAGCGCCCGCGGCGAAATGGAAACCGCCTCGCCGGAGTGGCTGAGCTGGCTCGAGGCGACCCTGCCGGTGCCGCCCACCTTGTGGTGCACCGACCCGGCTAGCGGGCGCCTGCGTGCCGCGGGGGTCGATGACGCCGGGCGCCTGCGCTGGTGGTTCATGTCGGGGCCGCCCAAGGAGCTGCCCAACCTGGCCTGGCTCGCCGAGCGTTTCGGCGAAGCAGCAAGTGGCGAGAGCATGGCCGCCGAGCACCGCCGCCGCCTGCTGGCCGGCTGCGACGATGGCGCCGCCAACCAGGGGCCGGTGGTGTGTAGCTGCCATCAGGTGGGTCAACGCGCTATCCTAGGAGCCATCCGTGAAGGCGACGACAGCGTCGAGGCGCTGGGCGCCCGGCTAGCCTGTGGCACCCAGTGCGGAAGCTGCATTCCCGAGCTGAAATCGCTGATCGAAGAGGAGAAGGCCCATGCGCTCGCTGAGCCAATTGAAGACCCTGCTGTCGCCTGAGGCCTGGCTCAAGGCGCTGCTGCCGAAAACGCTGGGTCAGGCGGCACTGTCGCGCCTGCACGGCCTCGGCCATATCGTGCGCTCGCCGTTCGGCGGGTCGCGCTCCACGCCGGCGCCCACCGTGACCTTGGACGGTGAGTGTCGTGCCGGCTGCGTCTACCTGGTGGGGGCGGGCAGCGGTGACGTCGAGCTGCTAACGCTGAAGGCCGCGCGCCTGCTGCAGCAAGCCGATGCGGTGGTCTACGACCGCCTGGTGGGCGACGACGTGCTGGCGTTGATTCCCGCCGGCCACGAGCGCTACTACGTGGGCAAGGAGCGCGGCCACCACAGTGTGCCCCAGGCCGAGATCGGCGCGCTGCTGGTGAAGCTGGCACAGGAAGGTAAATCGGTGGTGCGACTGAAGGGCGGCGATCCCGGCGTGTTCGGTCGCATGGGCGAGGAGCTCGCTGCGCTGGCGGAGGGCGGCATTCAGGCCGAGATCGTGCCGGGCATCACCGCCGCCTCGGCGGCGGCGGCCGGCATGGGCATTCCGCTCACCGACCGCGCCCACGCCCAGCAGCTGCGCTTCATCACCGCCCAGCTGTGCCGCAAGGACGGCGAGCCCGACTGGGCCACCCTGGCGCGCCAGGACGAGACGCTGATCTTCTACATGGGGCTGACCAAGGTCGAGGCTATTTGCGCCGGGCTGCGGCGCAACGGGCTGCCCGACGACTGGCCGATCATGCTGGTGGCCAACGCCAGCCTGCCCGAACAGGCCTCGCTGGTGGGCACCCTGGCCGACATGCCCGCCAAACTGGCCGCCTCGCCGCTGCCTTCGCCCTGCCTGATCGTGGTCGGCAGCGTGGTGCGCATGACCGAGACGACCCCCGCCGCCGGAGACAAGGCTCTGGCAGCGCCGCCGACACCGTAACGCTCGTCACTCAAGAACACGCTCGCAGCTTCTGCTTATTAGGCGCAGCTCGCTGAAGGGGACTAGGCTGATTCTCGACCTCGACGCAGTCGGGCTGGATGCCCTCTCTTACGGCAAGGAGCTGCCATGCAGGAAATCGAGCGGAACGAGAGTGCGCTCTCACGTTTCACCCGACGCACGCTGATCGTCATCGGGCTTGCCAGCCTGGTGGCGGTGCTGCTGTTCTTCGCCAGTCAACTCATCGATGTGATGCTGCTGGTCTTTGCCAGCATTCTGGTTGCCGTGTCCATCGACGGTGCGGTGCGGCTGTGTCAGCGCTATCTGCCCTTGAGTCGACCCTGGGCGCTGTTGCTGGCGCTGCTCATGATCTGCCTGAGCATGGTGGGCTTGGGAGCTCTGATCGGCCCACGTATCGGCGAGCAGCTGCCGCAACTGGTGGCTGAACTGCCCCAGGCGTTCCAGCAGTTCCTGAACAACTTCCGTGAGCTGCCCGGCATCGAAACGGCGATGGCGGAAGTGGAGGAGCCGGCGCAACTGATCGGCGAGCCCGTCATCGACTATTTCACCAATTTCTTTGCCACCACCTTCGGCGCCATTGCCAGCTTCTTCCTGATCTTGCTGATCGGCTTCTATTTGGTGCTCAGCCCGGCCAAGTACATCGGCAACGTGTTGCTGCTGTGCCCGCCCGCAAAACGCGACCGGCTGGCCCAGGTGCTGTGCATGCAGGGCAGGGCACTGCGCCTGTGGCTGCTGAGCCGGCTCGTCTCGATGGTGTTCGTGGGCGTTTCCGTGGCGTTGGGGCTGGTCCTGCTCGGCGTGCCCATGGCTGGCGCCCTGGGCCTGGTGGCGGGGCTGTTCACCTTCATTCCCTACCTGGGGCCGATCATCGGTGCCATCCCGACGATCCTGATCGCCTTTCTCGAATCGCCCCAACTGGCGCTGTATGCCCTGATTCTCTATTTCGTGGTCGAGACCCTGGAGTCGAACCTGGTGATGCCGCTGGCCGCCAAGGGGCTGGTGCGACTGCCACCCGCCTATACCGTCATCGTGCAGCTGGCCGGGGCGGCCGTGGCCGGTGTGGCCGGCGTGATTCTCTCGACGCCCCTTGCGGTGGTTGCCGTGGTCACGCTGCAGGCGCTCTACATCAACGACGTGCTGGGGGACGACATCGAGGTTCTCGGCGGGCGCTAGAGGGCGGCCGGCTCACGCCTATCCCCCTCGACCGGTATCGTCGTGCAGTGAGACGGCCTCGCGTACGGTCTGGTGCACGATGAGGCGCAGTTCGTCATCGTCCCAGGGCTTGGTCAGGAACTTGTACACGGCGCCCTCGTTGATGGCTTCGGTGACCGTTTTCAGGTCGGTATAGCCGGAGAGCAGGATCTGCAGCGTTCGCGGGTAGAGTGCCTTGATGCGCTTGAGAAACTCCGTGCCGTTCATCTCGGGCATGCGCTGGTCGCTGATGACCAGGGCAACCTCCTCGGTGGCCAGCAGCTCGAAGGCCTGCTGGGCGCTGCTAGCGGTCAGGATGCGGTAGCCCTCGCGGCGCAGTGTGCGGGTCAGGGCGCGCAGGACGTTGATCTCATCGTCGACCAGCAGGATCGTCGGGGTCGAGGCGTCGGGCTGGGCAAGGTCGGTCTCGTGAGCCCTCGCGTTATGTTCTCTCATGAACGCGACCAGATCGTCGAAGGGCATGGGGCGAGCGAAGTAGAAGCCTTGGAAGAGATCGCACCAGAGCCTGCTGAGATAGGCATGGTGAGCCTGCGTCTCGACCCCCTCGGCGATGACCTTGAGCTGCAGGCGGTTGGCCATGGCGATGATGCCCTGGACGATGGCGGCATCGCGATGGTCGCTGATCACATCCTTGATGAAGGAGCGGTCGATCTTGATCTTGTCGATGGGCAGATGCTTGAGATAGCTCAGGCTGGAAAAGCCGGTACCGAAGTCGTCGATGACCACGCCGATACCATGCTGGCGCAGGGCGGACAGGGTCTCGATGGCCTTGTCGGTGCTGTCCATCAGGATGTTCTCGGTGAGCTCCAGCTCCAGCAGGGCGGCCGGCAGGCCGGTCTCTTCCAGCATGGCCAGCACGGCCTCGACGAACCCGCTGCGATGGAACTGCGTCGGCGAAAGGTTGACCGCCATCGGGAGCTGCCCCAACCCCATGTCCATGAGGCGGCGATTGTCCTGGCAGGCGGTGCGCACGACCCAGTCGTTGATGGCGACGATCTGGCCGGTTTCCTCGGCCAGGCCGATGAATTCTCCCGGCGGGATGAAACCACGCTCGGGATGGTGCCAGCGAATCAGCGCCTCGTAGCCGACCACGCGGCTGCTGGCACCGTGGAACTGCGGCTGATAGTGCAGCTCGAACTGACCCTCGTCGATGGCGCGCTGCAGGGCGCTGCGCAAGGCAACGCGATGGCTGACTCTGTCATCGAGCTCGCGCGAGAACCAGTAGTAGGTGTTGCGGCCGCGGCGCTTGGCCTGGTACATCGCCAGATCGGCCTGCTGAATGAGCTGGTCGGGTGCACCGCTGCCATCGTGCAGGGCGATGCCGATGCTGGCGGTGAGATGCAGCTCGCGCTGGTCGATGAGATAGGGGCGGGCGACGGCTGTGAGCAGGCGTTCGACGATGGCGATGATGTCGTCCGGTTCGGGCAGCATCACGATGAAGGCATCGCCGCCAATGCGCGCCACGGTATCGCTGCGGCGCACCTGCTGCACCAGTCTGGCGGCAACTTCGATCAGGATGCGATCGCCCTGCTCGTGACCCAGGCTGTCGTTGATCGACTGAAAATCGTCCAGGTCGAGGTAGAGCAGGGCGATACGCTGCGGCTGCCCCGGCGAGGGCGTGCAGCTCTGGCGCAGGCGCCGCTCCAGATAGTGGCGATTGGCCAGGCCGGTGAGAACGTCGTGGTCGGCATGATAGGCCAGCCGCGATTCGTACTCCCGCTCCGCCGAGATGTCGTTGAGGATGCCGATGTAGTGGCTGATCTGCTGCGTATCGTCCCTCACCGGAGAAATGTGTAGATCGTTCCAGAAGGGCGAGCCATCCTTACGATAGTTGCACAGGGTCATGTGGAAATCGCGCTGTGCGTCGAGCTCGCGACGAATGCGCTGACCCAGGGCAGGGTCGGGCTGGTCGCCCTGCAGAAAGCGGCAGTTACGCCCCATGACCTCGTCGCGGCTGTAGCCGGTGATGCGTTCGAACGCGGCATTGACGTAGACGATGGGCAGGTCGGGCGCGCGGGCATCGGCAATGACCACGCCGTTGACGCTGGATTCGATGCCTCGCTCGAGGATGCGCAGCTTTACATCGGCTTTCTTGCGCTGGCCGATGTCCTGGAAATAGATCGCCAGCCCCTCTTCGTTGGGGTGGACGCTCACCTTCACCCACAGATCGAGCTTGGCATAATAGGCCTCGAAGCTGGCCGGTACCGACTCGTCGAAGGCGCGACGATACTCCGTTTCGAAGCGGGTGCCCTTGACATCGGGAAAGGCGTCCCACAGCAGCTGGCCGACCAACGCTTCCCGAGGGCTTCCGATGATGCGCTCAGCCGCCGGATTGACGTTGGTGATGCACCACTCCTTGTCCACCTTGATGAAGCCATCGGTGATGCTTTCCAGTAGGCGATTCAGGCGCGCCTCGAGGCGCTTGCACTGCTCCTGGCAGCTTGCAAGCTGAAGCTCGAGAGCGTTACTCATCGTCCTTGTCCTCGCGATACACCAGGATCGTGTAGCGCTGATTCTCGGCTTCTTCGAGCAACATCAGCTTCTCGATCAGGTGGGCCGTGAGCTCCTTGCCCTCATGCAGCAGCAGCATGCCGCTGGTGGAACGAATGTCCTGAGCGAGTACCATCCTGGGCTGAAGCTGGCGGGTTTCCAGTGCCGTCACTGGGCGGCCATGGCTTTCGAGGTCGGGCGCCTTGTCCTGGCACAGGGCAATGAAAGCCCGGCACAGGCTGGGGTCGTAGAGGCGCCCGCTGAACTTGCGCAGCAGTTCCAGCGCACGTGGGCGAGTCACCTGCTGCGGCAGGATCATGCCGCGCTGCAGCTCGATGAAGTCGACGGCGAGCCCCAGCAGGCGTGAACCATAGGGAATGGCCTCGCCCTGCAGTCGGTCGGGAAAGCCATTGCCGTTCCAGTGCTCTCGGTGATGGCGAATCAGCCGTGCCGCCCCCTCCATGTGCTCCAGGGATATCAGCAGGTTTTCCCCTGTGGTCGGATAGAGGCGATAGAGCTGGCGTTGCTCGCCCGTGAGCTGTTCGGCGGGGGAAGCGATCATGCGGTCGCTCCAGGCCAGCTTGCCCAAGTTGTAGAGGGCGGCGGCCAGCTCCAGCTCATGCTGCAGCTTCTCGTCCAGGCCTTGCTCGGTGGCGAAGGCCTGCACCAGGACGCCTACCTTGGCATTGGTTTGATAGCGCGGCGGAAGACGCTGTCCCATCAGCGACGAGAAGACCTTGGTTGCCGTCACATAGCTTTTGCGCAGCTCCTCGAACGCCACTTCCAGCATGTCGGCGGTCTGTTTGAGTTCCTGGGTACGCGCTTCGACGCGCTGCTCCAGCGTCGCGTTGAGCGCGGCGAGCTCCTGGTTTTGAGCGCGCGTGAGCTCTTCGAGTCGTTTTCTCTCACTTTCGGTGCGCTGATGCTGGAGGGCCTGACGCAGGGTCAGGCGTAGCCCATCGTCGTCCCAGGGCTTGGCCAGATAGCCGTAGATATGGCCGTCGTTGATGGCACGCACGGTGGCGGCCAGATCGCTCTGCCCAGTGAGCAGCAGGCGCTGGCAGTCCGGCCATTGCTGGCGAACCCGTGAGCACAGCTCGGCGCCATCCATCTCGGGCATCAGGAAGTCGCACAGCAGCAGATCGATCGGTTCGCGTTCGAGTACTTCCAGAGCGGACGGCCCGCTTCCGGCGGTATGCAATACGTACCCTTCATGACGAAGCACTCGGGAGAGCGCGGCGAGCACATTGGGTTCATCGTCGACCAGTAGCAGCCTGGCGGGTACGGGTTCCTGTGCCACGTCTTCCATGCAGCTTCCTCCCATCCTGGTGAGAACTGTGCCGAAACGGCTTTATTAACACTTATCGGCAGATGAAGAGGAAGCTTTAGGAAATTCAGCCCGGGAGGTGCTCGAGAATGGTATCGACGCTGCTCTTGTCGATCACGCCACGTTCGGTATCGATGCCTACGTAGCTGACGACACCATCCTCGGCGATCAGCGCGAAGCGCAGGCTGCGGATGCCCATGCCGGCGCCGCTGGCGTCTTTCTCCATGCCCAGGGCACGGGTCAGCTCGGCATTGCCGTCGGCCAGCATCAGAATCGCCTGGGCATTCTGATCCTTCTGCCAGGCGCGCATCACGAAGGCGTCGTTGACCGACATGCAGGCCAGCGTATCCACTTTTTCCAGCACCTGGTCGGCCTTGATCACGAAGCCTGGCATGTGGGTATTCGAACAGCCCGGCGTGAAGGCCCCGGGTACGCCGAACAGCACCACGCGCTTGCCGCTGAAGATGTCGCCGGTGGAGATATCCTCGGGGCCGTCGGGGCCGATGGTCTTGATCGTTACGTCGGGGATCTTGTCGCCTACCGAAATGGGCATGGGCAGCTCCTTGTCTGGGGATGGGGTCTTGGCATCGCCTGGATACTGTAGAGCAATTCCTGGATCAGGGTCGTTGCCGAATGTAGCGAGTTTCAACTGCCCTGATAGGCATCGAAGACTTCCTGGCCGGTCATGTTGTGGGTCTCGTTGGCAAAACGGTAGTACTCGGGTTTCTGGTCGATGAAGATCTGGGTGTCGAAGGTCCAGGCTTCGCCGCCATCCACCAGGCCTACCGGAACGGCATAGTGATCGCCGGTCTTCAGCCGGTAGAAGAGGTGGGTGCCGCAGCGCTTGCAGAAACCTCGCTCCGCCCAGTCCGACGAGGGATAGACGGTGACGTTCTCCTCGCCTTCGATCTCGATGTCGCTGACCGACTCCAACGCCAGCAGCGGCCCGCCGCCCCAGGTGCGGCACATGCTGCAGTGGCAGGCGCCGACATTCTGCTTATGGGCGGCCACCGCCACGTTGACGGCACCGCACAGGCAGCTGCCGCGCGCGTTCATTCCATCCATCATCCATTTTCTCCTGCGTTACACGACGGAAAGGGTTACCGACTCCAGCAGTGTAGCTATACCGGCGCCAGGCCACTCGTCTCCTTTTCAAACTGTATGGATGGATATCCAACGCTGCCTGACCAGAGGCGAGGGAGCGATGTTTGCTACGGTGTGTAGAGTCAAATGACGTCAGGGAGACGGCACATTGCAGCGACGCAAGAAGCTCAAATGGATAGGAGCCACTGCACTGACGGTTGCGTTACTCTTCGCGATCGGTGCGGTCATGATGTCCAACCTCACCCCCAAGCCCAAACGTTTGGTCGAGCCGATAGTGATCGATCATGGCCTCGACGACCCACGCTTCATGCGGTCGTTGGGACAGATCCTTCCGCATCCCCTCGTTGGCGGCAACGGTATCGACCATATCGAGGGTGGCGAGGCGATTTATGCGGCCAAGCTCGACGCCATCGCTGCGGCGCAACATTCCATTAACTTCGAGGTTTTCGAATTCTTTGGTGACGAGGCGGCGGCGGCCTTCGCCGACGCGCTGGCCGAGGCGGCCGAGCGGGGCGTGGCCGTACGCGCATTGCTCGACTACGTGGGTACCATGCCCGCCGAGGAGGAACATCTCGAACGCATGGAGGAGGCCGGGGTGGAGGTGATTCGCTGGCGCGAGCCGGCCTGGTACCAACTGCCGCAGTTCAATCACCGCACCCACCGCAAGCTGCTCATCGTCGATGGTGAAATCGGCTTTACCGGGGGCGCCAACGTCACCGACAGCTGGCTGCCGGAAGACGACGCGCCGGGTTACCGCGACCACCACTTCCGCATTACCGGACCGGTAGTGGGCAACATGCAGGCGGCCTTCGTCGAGGTCTGGCTCGAGGCGAGCGGGGAGCTGCTGCACGGCGAAGACTACTTCCCCGAGCTAGAACCTCAGGGAGAGCTGCTCATGCAGATGGTCAGCAGCAAGCCTCGCGAGGGCATGCATCGGATTCGCATGATGTTCAAGTACGCCATCGCTGCCGCCCAGGAGCGCATCACGATCTCCTCGGCCTATTTCTACCCCGACCCAAGCTTCCTCGATGCGCTGACCGAAGCCGCCGAGCGAGGCGTCGAGGTGCGTATTCTGGTGCCCGGCGACAGCATCGATTACGGCTTCGTCCGGCATGCCTCGGTGAACCGCTGGGGCCCCATGCTCGAAGCAGGAGTGGAGATCTACGAGTATCAGCCTGCCATGTACCACGCCAAGCTGATCAGCATCGACGACCGCTGGGCCAGCATCGGCTCCACCAACATCGACAACCGTTCGTTTCGCATCAACAAGGAGGGCAACGTCAACGTCTACGACGAGGACTTCGCCCGCTACGTTCGTGGCCTGGTAGAGGACGATCTCGACGACGCCATTCTCTATACCGTCGAGCGCTGGGAAGAGCGCCCCTGGCACAAGCGCCTGGCGGGCTGGGTGAGCATGATCGCCGGCGCGCATTATTGAGCCGGCGGCGCATGGGGGGAGCTAGCCGAGCGATTCCTGCGCACGTTCCTGAATCAGGATGCGCAGCGCGGCGGCGGCGGCCGAGAGCGGGTGGCGGTGGCGGATGACGATACCCAGCGGCCTTTCCACGTCCGGCGCCGTCAACGGCCGGTACTCGATGCCCTGAGTGGATATCTGACGAAAGCTGAGCCGCGGCAGCACGCTGATGCCGAGCCCGGCGGCGACCATGCGCCCCACGGTGGCGATCTGACTGGCATCGCAGAGGATCTCGAGCGGCTCGCCCACCTCGGCCATGATGCGGTCGATCTCCTGGCGCGAGCTGGAGAGACGGTTGATGCCGATAAACGGGTGACCGGCCAGCTGCCGCCAGGCCAGGCTCTCGTGTGCCAGCAGTGGGTGGCCGCTGGGGCACACCGCCACGTAGCGGTCCATCAGCACCGGCTCGAAGGCCAGCTCCTCGGTGTCGTGGGGCGCCACGGAAAGGCCCAGGTCGGCGCGCCCCTCACGCACCATCTGACTGACCTGCTCGGCCAGCACGTCGTGCAGGCTCAGGTTGATGCGCGGGTAGCGGGCATGGAAGGCGGCGATGATGCCCGGCAGCAGGCCCGCCGCCAGGGTGGGCAGGGCAGCCACGGTGACCTTGCCGCGCTGCTTGGAGAAGCGCTCTTCGAGATCCTCGAAGGCCTCGGACCAGTCGTTGAGTAGACGCACCGCCACCGGCAGGAAGGCCTCGCCCTCCGGGGTCAGGGTCAGCTGGCGCGTGGTGCGCGAGAACAGCGCGCCGCCCACTGCCTCTTCCAGTTTGCGCAGGGCGATGGAGATCGCCGGCTGGGAGAGATGGATGCGTTCGCTGGCTTCGGCCAGGCTGCTCGACTGGGCCACGGCGACGAAGGCGCGCAGCTGCTTGATGCTGGGTTTCATTTAGAAAGTAAAACACAATTTAAAAACAATTCAATATACAAAATAGTTGGCCCAATCCAAGCTGCTTCATGGGGAAACCCACGTGCAACACGACAAGAACAAGCCCGCAAGCCGGGCCCAAGGAGCCACTCATGAAGCCAACGCTGAAGACCCTGCTGGCCGCCGCCGCCAGCGCCACCTTCCTTACCGCGGGCATGGCGCAAGCCAACGAGCGCCTGCTGATCGGTTCGACCTCCAGCTCGTCGAGCCACTACGGCTACTTCGTCGCCGTCAACCAGATCATCAACAGCCAGGTCGAGGGCGTGAGCGCCTCGGTGGCGGAAACCGGTGCCACCGTCGACAACCTGCGCCGCCTGAGTCGCAATCAGATCGACATGGGCCTGGTCACCACCAACACCGGCTACCACGCCTACGCCGGCCAGGAGGACTTCGACGGCCGCCCGGTCGACAGCCGCCTGCTGTGGGTCTATACCGTCGCTCCGCAGAACGTGGTGATGCGTCAGGATGCCGGCGTCTCGACCCTCGAGGACCTCGATGGTGTGCGCTTCAACCCGGGCATCACCGGTTCGGCCACCGAGAAGACTACCGAGGCGGTAATGCGTACCCTCGGCATCTCGCCCAACTACGTACGCGGTTCCACCACCGACATCGTCGATGCGATGAAGGATGGCCGGGTGATGGGCTCGGCCAAGTCCGGCGTCGGCAACCGTCTCGACGGTTCGAGCATGGACATCGCCACCTTCACCCCGATCAGCGTGATCTCGCTCACCGACGAGCAGGCCGCCACGCTGCGTGAGGAGATGCCCGACGTGGCCATCATCGACGTGCCCGAAGGTGCCGGTGAGGGTATTCCGGCCTACACCACCTGGGCCTTCGGCGTGGCCGTACACGCCCATCCGGATCTCGACGAGGAGACCGCCTACCAGATCGTCAAGGCGGTGATGGAAAACCCCGAGCCCCAGGCCAACGCCTTCTCCGCGGTGCGCGACGCCGATCTGGCGCAGATGACACTGGAAGTGGGCACCGTGCCGCTGCACGCCGGGGCGGCCCGCTACTTCGAGGAGCAGGGCCTGGAGATTCCCGACGCGCTGCGGCCCGTCGAGTAACGGCCAGGGGAGACGATTGCCATGCGCGAGAACCTGACCAAGCTGCTGGCCCTCTTGCTGGGCGGGCTGATCCTCTACACCTCGGCGACCGGCCCCTTCGAGAGCATGGTTCAGCGGGGCATCTTTCTTGCGCTGGTGATCCTGCTGGGGCTGACGCTCTATCCGCTGGGCGCGGGCAAGCGCTGGCGCCCGCTGGGGCTGGCCTGCGACCTGGGGCTGGCAGCCGGCGTGGTGCTGGCCTGCGGCTACGTGGTGATGAACTACGAACGCATTCTCGTCGAGCTGCCCTGGGCCACGCCGCGGGACATGCTATTCACCGCCGTGCTGGTGGTGGCGGTGCTGGAGCTGTCGCGGCGTGCCATCGGCGTTATCTTTCCGCTGCTGGTGTTGGCGGGGCTGGCCTACGCCTGGCTCGGCGCGGCGATTCCCGGACCGCTGGGGCATCGCGGCTTCGATCTCTACTACATCACCGAGACGCTCTATCTCGGCGATCTCGGTGTGTGGGGCATGCTGGTGGGCGTGGCCGCCACTACCATCGCCGCCTTCGTGCTGTTCGGCTGCCTGCTGTTGCACACCGGCGGCGGCCAGACCTTCATGGACCTGGCGCTGCGTATCAGCGGGCGCTCGCCGGGAGGTGCGGCCAAGGTGGCCACCGTGGCCTCGGGGCTATTCGGCATGGTCAGCGGCAGTGCGGTAGCCAACGTAGCCACCACCGGCAACTTCACCATTCCGATGATGAAGCGCCTCAAGTACCCGGCGCCCTTCGCTTCGGGGGTGGAGGCGGTGGCCTCCACCGGTGGTCAGATCGCGCCACCGATCCTCGGTGCGGCGGCCTTCATCATGGCCGAGATCCTCGGCGAGAGTTACCTGCGCATCGCCCTGGCGGCGCTGCTGCCGGCCATCCTGTTCTATCTCGGTGTGTTCCTGACCATTCATCTGGTGGCGCGGCGGCGCAACCTGCAGGTGGTGCCCGACGAGGAGCTACCCACCTGGCCCGAGGTGCTACGGCCGGAGCGGATCATCCCGATCCTGGCGGCGTTGGGCGGGCTCTTCTACGGCGTGCTTTCCGGGCGCTCGATCCAGATGTCGGCCTTCTACGGCATTCTGATGACGATACTGACCTTCGTGCCCTTTGCCCTGCTGGCGCGTACGCCGCTGCGCGAGATCGCCGGCAAGCTGCTCTCGGGGCTGATCGATGCCGGCAAGGGCATGGTGATCATCGGCGTGCTGCTGGCCGGCGCGCAGATGCTGGTGGCGATGATCGGCATGACCGGCATCGGCGTGACCCTGGCCAGCCTGATCGTCAACGTGGGCGGGCAGTCGCTGTTCCTGGTGGCCTTCATCGTCGGCGGGGTGTGTCTGATCCTGGGCATGGGCATTCCCACCACGGCGGCCTACGTGCTGGTGGCCTCGGTGCTCGCGCCAGCGCTCACCAGCATCGGCGTCGAACCGCTGATCGCCCACCTGTTCGTGTTCTACTTCGCCACCCTGTCGGTTATCACGCCGCCGGTGTGCGTGGCGGTATTCGTCGCGGCGGGCATCGCTGGGACCAACTGGCTGCCGGCGGCGGTAGAGGCGGTGCGCCTGGCGGCGGCGATCTACGTGATCCCGTTCCTGCTGCTGATCTATCCCGCCCTGGCCGGCTTCGGCAGCGCCATCGACATTCTGCTGGCCAGCTCCCAGGGCGTGGTGTTCGTGCTCGCCTTCGCCACGCTGATGTCGCGGGTCGCCGTCACCGGCAGCCGGCTGCTCGACGTGGCGGGCTTGGGGCTGGTGGTGGGTCTGGCGCTCATTCCCGGCTGGCTGACCACCACTGGCGCCTTGCTGCTGCTGGTGGCGCTCTACGCCCGGCGGCGTCAGCGTCTGGCAGCGGCTCCGGTCGCTGCTAAGGCCCCAGGTGCACATGGCATGACGGCCAAGGAGACCCACTCATGACCTTTCTGTTGGGCAGTGGCGCCGGCTTTTCCGGCGACCGTACCGATGCCGCCATTCCCGTGGTGAGAGAGCTGATCCGCCGCGGCCAGCCCGCCGCGCTGATCTTCGAGACCCTGGGCGAACGTACCCTCGCCGCGGCTCACCGCGCCCTGCGCGACGACCCGACGGCGGGCTACGAGCCATTGCTGGAAGAGCTGCTCACTCCGGTGCTCGACGACTGCCTGCAGCACGGCATCGCCATTCTCGGCAACTTCGGTGCGGCCAACCCGGACGGCGCCTGCGGCGTGGTAGCCGAACTGGCCGCCCGCAGCGAGCGGGGCGGGGCGAGAATCGGCCGGGTGCACGGCGACGATATCCGCGCACGGCTGGGTGAAGTCGATCTCAAGCGCTGGGAGGCGGAGAGCCGCGAGCTGCCCGGCGAAGAGGCGCTGATCTCGGCCAACGTCTATCTCGGTGCGGCACCGCTGGTCGAGGCGCTGGAGCTTGGCGCCGAGGTAGTGGTCAGCGGGCGGGTGGCCGATCCGGCGCTGTTCCTGGCGCCGCTGGTGCACCACTTCGGCTGGGCCTGGAACGACTGGGACCGCCTGGCTGCGGGCATGATGGCCGGCCATCTGGGCGAGTGCGGCGCGCAGGTCACGGGGGGCTATTTCGCCGACCCCGGCTGCAAGGAGGTGCCGGGCCTGGCCCAGGTCGGCTATCCGATCATCGAGGTGGAGGAAGACGGCAGCCTGGTGGTGACCAAGCCCGCCGGCACGGGCGGCACCGTCACCGAACGCACGGTCAAGGAACAGCTGCTCTACGAGGTGCACGACCCGGCCAACTACCTGACCCCCGACGTGGTGGTGGATCTTTCCGCCGTGCGGGTAGAGCAGATCGGCCCCGACCGGGTGGCGGTGCGCGGCATTCGCGGCAAGCCGGCACCGCAGCGGCTCAAGACCACCGTCTGCTACGAGGGCGGCTGGCAGGGCGAGGCGGAGATCTCCTACGCCGGCCCCAACGCGCTGGCCCGGGCTCAGCTGGCCGCCGAGGTGCTGCGCGAAAGGCTGACCTTCCGCGCGCCGCCGGAGCTGCGCACGCGGCTGGACATCGTCGGCCATGCCAGTGTGTTCGACAGCGATGCCGGTGATCTGCAGCGCAGCGTGCCGGCAGCCGCTGGCGGTGACTATCGACTGCGGCTGGCCGCCGAGCACGCCGAGCGACGCTGGGTGGAGCGCGCGACCCAGGAGCTGCTGGCGCTCTACTGCGCCGGCCCGGCCGGCGGCGGCGGGGTACGCCGGCAGTTCCAGCGGCGCGTATGCACCGCCTCCTACCTGGTTGAGCGCAGCGACGTGGAAGCCTTTGCCGCCCTGTTCGATACCACTCTTTTCGAGACGAAGATGGCCAACGAGAGGAGAGTCGCCCATGGCGCACGCTGACGTGAACTCGGCCGCGAGCCTCCGGGCGAAACATGCGGTAGCCCTGCACCGCCTGGCCCATGCCCGTGCCGGCGACAAGGGCGATCGGCTCAACCTGGCGCTGTTCGCCTATGAGCCGAAGCATTACGAGACGCTGGTGGAAGCGGTCACCGAGGAGCGGGTGCTGGCGCTGTTCGCCCATCGCGGGGCGAGCCGCGTTCGCCGCTACCTGATGCCGGGCCTGGCCGGCATGAACCTGGTGATCGACGACGTGCTGCAGGGCGGGGTCAATGGCGCCCTCAACCTGGACGGCCACGGCAAGACACTCTCTTACCTGCTGCTGGGCATGAGCGTGACGACCGAAGACGATTCGCTCTAGATTCGCTCCTGCAGGCAAAACGGGCCACCCTTGGGTGGCCCGTTTGCGCTGGGACAGGACGAGGCTCAGGCCTTGGCCATGCGCTTCTCCTTGGTCTTCTCCTTCTCGCTGCCAGCGCCGCGCCGCTGGGCCAGGCTCTCCACCTTGCGCTGCTTCTCGTAGAGAAAGCGCAGCACTTCCTGGCGGTAGTGGTTGTAGCGCGGGTCGTCGGCCAGGGCGATACGGTCGCGGGGTCGCGGTAGCTCGATGTCGAGTATCTCACCGATGCGCGCCGAGGGGCCGTTGGTCAGCATCACGATGCGATCCGAGAGCAGTACCGCCTCGTCTACGTCATGGGTGATCATGATCACGGTGTTGCCCAGCTCGTCCTGGATGCGCATCACCTCCTCCTGCAGGTGAGCGCGAGTCAGGGCGTCGAGTGCGCCGAAGGGCTCATCGAGCAGCAGCACCTTGGGCTCCATGGCGAGTGCTCGGGCGATGCCCACGCGCTGCTTCATGCCGCCGGAGATCTCCGCCGGGCGCTTGTCCAGCGCATGCCCCATGCCCACCATCTCCAGGTTCTTGACGATCCACGCGTGGCGCTCGGCCTTGCTCTTGGTGCGCGCACAGGTCTTGTTCACCGCCAAGGCCACGTTCTCGTAGACGGTGAGCCAGGGCAGCAGCGAGTGGTTCTGGAACACCACGCTGCGGTCGGGTCCCGGCGAATTGACCTCCTTGCCGTCGAGAATCACCGCCCCGGAGGTGGACTCGGTCAGCCCGGCGACGATGTTGAGCAGGGTCGACTTGCCGCAGCCGGAATGGCCGATGATGGAGATGTACTCGCCGCGGTCCACGGTCAGGTCGATGCCCTTGAGCACCTGGCTCTCCACGCCCTTGGCGGTGAAGGTCATGTCGACGTTCTCGATACTCAGATAGCGGTTGCTCATGTTGTTGCTCCTCAGCCTTGGGCGGTGCCGCGGGTCACCCGGCTGCCGATGAAGGCGACCAGGCGGTCGAGGACGAAGCCGACGATGCCGACGTAGACCAGCGCCAGGATGATGTCGCTGATCATCGAGGCGTTCCAGGCGTCCCAGATGAAGAAGCCGATGCCCACGCCGCCGATCAGCATCTCGGCGGCGACGATGGCCAGCCACGACAGGCCGACGCCGATGCGCAGCCCCGAGAAGATGTAGGGCGCGGCGGCGGGTAGCATGATGCGGGTGAAATACTCCATGCCGTTGAGGCGCAGCACCCGGGCCACGTTGCGGTAGTCCTCGGGGATGTTACGAATGCCCACCGAGGTGTTGATGATGATCGGCCAGATCGCGGTGATGAAGATCACGAAGATCGCCGAGGGAGTGCTGTCCTGGAAGCCGGCCAGCGAGATCGGCAGCCAGGCCAGCGGCGGCACGGTACGCAGCACCTGGAACACCGGGTCGAGGCCGCGCATGGCCCAGGTCGACTGCCCCACCAGCACGCCCAGCGCGATGCCTGCCACCACGGCCAGCGAATAGCCATAGGCCACCCGCTCGAGGCTGGCCAGTATCTGCCAGGCCATGCCCACGTCGTTGCCGCCATGGTTGTAGAACGGATTGACGATCAGCTCCCAGGTATCGCGCAGCACCTGGGAAGGGGGCGGCAGCACGGCACCAGGGGAGGAGCACAGCAGCTCCCACAGGATGCCGAGCAGGGCGATGATCACCACCGGTGGCAGCACCCGCTGCACCAGCACTTGCTGCATGGCGGCGAAATCGGGAGCCCAACGGAACGAGGCCGTCTTGGCCAGGGCGTTGCTGCGTTGCATGCTACTCATGACGATGTCTCCTTCTCGTACGAGATCAGGCGAGGCGCTTGATCTCGAGGCTGTCGAGATAGGCCTGGGGATCTTCGGGATCGAAGGTCTTGCCATCGAAGAACGTTTCCACGCCGCGTGAGGTGGAATCGGGAATGTCAGCGGAGTCGATGCCGAGAGCGGCAGCCGCTTCGCGCCACAGGTCCTCGCGGTTGACCTGTTCGATCAGCGCCTGGCTGTCGAAGTCCTGGGGCAGGTAGCCCCAGCGCTTGTTCTCGGTGAGGAACCACAGGTCATGGCTCTTGAACGGGTAGGAGGCCTGGTGTTTCCAGTAGCGCATCATCTGCGGATGGTCTTCGATCACCAGACCGGTGCCGTAGTCGAAGTTGCCCTGGATGCGGTCGATCAGATCGGCATAGGGGGCATGAATCCAGCGCCGACGGGAGCAGATCTGGGCCATCTCCTCGTGGTTGGCCGGATCCTCGCACCACATCTGCGCTTCCATGATCGCCATCAGCAGCGCCCGGGTGGCATTGGGATTGGCCTCGACGTAATCGCTTCTCAAGGCGAAGGCTTTTTCGGGGTGGTCGTTCCAGATCTCGCCGGTGGTATTGGCGGTATAGCCGATGCCCTGGTTGATCAGCTGACGGTTCCACGGCTCGCAGACGCAGAAGGTCTCCATGCTGCCGACCCGCATGTTGGCCACCATCTGGGCCGGCGGCACCACGATAGTGGAAATGTCGCGGTTGGGATCGATGCCGCCGGCGGCCATCCAGTAGCGAATCCACATGTCGTGGGTGCCACCGGGGAAGGTCATGGCGGCATTGACCGCATCGCCGCCGCTGCGCTTGGCGGCGATGGCCTCGGCGAACTCGGCGGTGTCGAGTCTCACCTTGAGTTCGGCATGCTCGTTGCCCACCGAGATGCACTGGCCGTTGAGGTTGAGCCGCGCCAGGATGCTCATCGGCACCGGCACGTTGTTTGGGGTCATGGCGCCGCTGGCAATGAGATAGGGCATCGGCGTGAGGATATGGGCACCGTCGATGCCGTTGCGCTGCGAACCAAGTACCAGGTTGTCGCGGGTGGTACCCCAGGAGGACTGCTTGAGTACCTCCACATCGGTCATGCCGTGGGCGGCGAAGAAGCCCTTTTCCACCGCCACGAACAGCGGCGCGGCGTCGGTCAGAGCGATGAAGCCGAGCTTGGCCGAGGTGGTTTCGGGCCGTCCGCTGGCCACGGCCCAGCTCAGCGGCAGGCTGCTGAGCAGAGCGGTACCGCCCACGACGCCGGCGGTCTGCTGCAGAAAACGGCGGCGGTCGAGTCCGGGATTGCCCTTGTTGGTCTTGTTCATGGATATGGCTCCCAATAAGAAGTGTCTGGCCAAATAAAGACGGCGCCTGCCCCGATTCGCATGACAATGTCACGGGAACCTGGGCAGACGCCGTTGTCTGGTCCTGGTGCTGCATGGAAGCGCTGAACCGTCGTTGACTCAGCGGACGGTAAGGCTTTGCAGCTTGGGTGCCATTGCGTCTTTTTATCGATTTATTTCATTTAAAATCAATTCGTTGCTATTTCGTTTGTGATGCCTGTCAAGAGGTGTGTCCGACTCACAGGCGCCGAGACGGTGCGCTCGGGTTGTGCGATGCACCATTGCTGCCTGTGTCATCTTCAGGACTCGATCCCCGTTTCGGCCGTTGGCTGGAGGATGTCGGCCAGCCCCAATACGGTCTGGGCGATCTCGGCCATGCTCTTGCTCTGGTCCATGGCCATCTTGCGCAGAAAGGCGTAGGCCTGCTCCTCGCTCATCTTCTGGTGGGACATGATCAGGCCCTTGGCACGCTCGATCAGCTTGCGCTCGCGCAGCGCCCGGCGTGTGTCCTCCAATTCGTCGCTCAGGGCCTGCAGGCGCCCGGCCTGGGCGCGCATCAGCTCCACCAGTGAGCGATTGAGCGAGGAGCCTACCACCCGGGCGGTGACCTCGCCGAGCTCCTGGCTGGCGCTGCCGTCGAGCAACTCCACCAACTGCTGACACACGCCCGGCAAGGCATCGTTCAGCTGTCGGGTCAGCTCCTCCCGCTGTGTCAGGCTACGCCGTGCATCCAGAGTCCGCGTCAGGCACAGGCTGGTCAGTTCGCCGATCATGAAGGTTTCGACCCGCTGCATGGCGTCGATCCGCCAAGTGGTCAATTCGTACCAGGTCTCGCCCAGGGTGCTGGCGTTCTCCGGCAGCGCAACGTCGCCGCAGGCCATCTCGCGCAGTTGCTGAATGCCGGCCAGCGTGCGGCCGGGCATCTCCTGCTGCCACAGTTGGCGCACCGCCTCGCTGGTGAATTCGAGGCAGGTGTCGAAGCAGCGCTGCTGGGCGTCGATCAGGTGCAGCAGCAGCTGGCGATGGGCGTCGTCGAAGGTGCCGGAAGTGAAGCCGGCGGCGCCGCAGGCGCGCTCCTGGCCGGCCAGCTCCTTGCCCTGCATCAGGTGAAAGATGGCAACCAGGGCCAGGGTGATGTCGGGGTCGCCGGCGGTATCGGCGACTTCGAACACCACCGAGAGCAGGGCGCTGATGAGCTGATTGTACGATTGCGTTGCCGCATCGGGGCTGGTGCCGAGTGCGGCGATGTCGTCACGCAGTGCGTCCAGGCCTTCCAGGGCGTGCCAGACGAAGGCGACCCGCTTCAGCAAGCGGGCGGTGGCGGCGGGGCGACCGGCGGTCTCGCCCAGTGCCTCCAGGCGGGTGCGCAGGGCGCGCTCGGTGGCCTGGCACTCGTCGATACGCTCCTGACGGCGCTCGGTAAAGCGCTGTCCGCCGGAGGCCAGATAGACGTTGGAGGCGCCACGCTCCTTTTGCAGCGCATGGATGAAACGACTGACGTCGCCGACGATGTCGCAGGCGGCGGTAAGGTGCTCGAGATCGTCGATTTCGCAGCGCTTGGCTGCCAGCAGCAGGCATTCGGCGGGTGTCATGGCTCACCTCATTCACGCAATGGCCGCCGCCCCGAGGGCGGCGGCCAGTTTGGGCAAGCATTGCGGCAGTGAATGCCGCTGTGCTTGCGATCAGCGCAGCGACAGCGCGCCGGCGCCGGTATCCTCGCCCACGGCCTGGCGATAGGCTTCGGCTTCCTCGGCTTCCGTTTCGTCGCTGAAGCGCACCAGCAGAGCGCAGGAGGCCAGCACCAGCACGATCAGGCCGAGGTAGAACAGGCCTTGCTGATAGGTGATGGCTTCGCTGCGGAAGAGGAAGGCGGCAGCCACGGCACCCACATTGCCACCGGCACCGACGATGCCGGCCACCGCGCCCAGGGCCTTCTTGTTGATGAAGGGCACCACGCCGTAGGTGGCACCTTCGGCCATCTGCACGAACAGGCTGAACACCAGCATGATGCCAATGGCGTACGACAGCACGTGCATCTGCGAGAAGGCCACCAGGGCAATGCCTTCGCAGATCAGGGCGATGAACAGCCAGCGCACGCGCCCCTTGAGGCCACCGTTGCGGGCAAACAGGTCGGAGAACACGCCGCCCAGGGTGCGGGCGAAGACGTTCATCAGCCCGAACAGACCGGCGATCATGCCGGCGGTGGCCAGGGTCAGGTCGAAGTGATCGAAGAAGTAAATGGCGGCGATGTTGTTGATGGTCAGCTCGACGCCGAAGCAGATGGCATAGACCACGAACAGCGCCCACACGCGGATGTCCTTGGCGGCGGACATGAAGCTCTTGCCGGCACTGTTCTCGCCGTTGGCGGGGGGCAGCTCGCCACGTGCGCGCAGCTCATCGAAGTTGCCGTTGGGAGCGTCCTGGGTGAACAGCCAGTAGCCGATGCCGGTGGCGAACATCACCACACCCGGCACCACCATGGCCAGACGCCAGCCCAGCGTCTCGCTGACGCCCAGCATCAGCAGCCCGGAGAAGATCAGCGGCATGACGATCTGCGTGGTACCGCCGCCCAGGTTACCCCAGCCGGCGCTGGTGGCGTTGGCCGTGCCCACCACGTTGGGGGCAAACATCATGGTGGTGTGGTACTGGGTGATGACGAACGAGGCGCCGATGGCGCCGATGGCCAGGCGCGCCAGCAGGAAGGTCTCGAAGCTGTTGGCGAAGCCGATGCTCATCACCGGAATGGAGCCCAGCACCAGCAGGCCGGTGTAGGTCTTGCGCGGCCCGATGCGATCGCACAGCACGCCGATCAGCAACCTCACGATCACCGTGATCAAGACCGAGGCGATGATGGTGTTGCCGATCTGGGTTTGGGTCAGGTTCAGGTCTTCGCGCACCACCGCCATCAGCGGGGCGATGCCGAACCAGCCGAAGAAGCAGATATGAAAGGCGAACCAGGAGAAGTGGAAGGCACGCATCTGTGGCGTGCGCAGGCTCAAGAGACGAATTCGGTTCGCCTTGTTGAGAATTTCCATGGGCTATGACCTCGTACGGATTGTCGATACATGAGTTCGCCCTTCTCCGTTGAAGGTCAGGTCTGACGCACTCGTACTTCCCCTGGAAGCCTGGTCCACGCCTACCCGGCAATTTGATTCATATCAAGCAATCCGTTTGCCATATTCTTTTGTTGTTCAGTTAAAACATCGAGTTATGGTTTGATGGGTGGATCGAAGCTCGTACGATCCTGGAAGAGAATGGCAAGAGAGCGGCAGGAGAGTCGCCACAGGGTGGCAAGAATGGTGCAGTGCCGCACGAAAATGCCCCCTGCTGGTGCTAGGGGGCGAGATCAGACCGGCAGGTTTCAGCTCGTGTCAGTACATGGCCAGTTGGGTGGCGTCGCGCTCACAGCTGAGAAAGGTGGAGTTTTCCAGCCATTCGGGATCGGGGAAGTAGGCGAACAGGTAGTGGTCTTCCTTGATACTGTCGATCAGCGGATAGGTCACTTCCTGGCGTACCGCCGGGCAGCCGTGGCTGCGCCCCAGCCGGCCGGTCTGGCGGATGAAGGCCTCGCTGACGTAATCGGCGCCGTGGATCACGATGGCACGCTGATAGGCCAGGTCGTTGACGCCTGGCTCCAGCCCCTCGAGACGCAGGGAGTAGCCGTTGCGTCCGTAGTAGCTGTTCATGGTGCGAAACAGGCCGAGGCTCGACTGATAGCTCTCGGGGGTGTTGGAGAACACCGTGGCCTCGGCATCGCCCGAGCCGCGGCCGTGAGAGACCAGCTCCTCGAACATCAGGCGCTCCTGGCTCAGGTCGAAGACCCACAGGCGCGGCTCGGTAGAGGGGCGGGAGAAGTCGATGACGGCCAGGCGTCTGGCGTCGGGCTCGGCGCAGGCCACGGCCTTGGCGGCAAGTTTCAGCACCACCGGGTTGGCGTCGGGAGCCAGGTTGGCCAGGGTCCGGCCGAGCGGTGCGGCAGCGGAATACGAAAGCCCCGCCTGGCTCAGGAAGTTGCCGGCATGGGCGGTGGGCAGGGTGACCAGCAGAGAGGCGGCCAGGGTCGAGAGCGGAAGTCGTAGCGTCGGTAAAAAGCGCATCGGCATGCCTATGGCGTTGAAATAGCGCAGCGGCAGCACCGCTAGCGGGGTAACGTAAAGAAAGGTGGTGGGCTCGGCCGGCTTGCAGCCACGGGCCAGGCACTATTATGAAGAGAGGGGCCAGGAAGGCCAGACCAGCCATCAACGGAGCAGGGGTTATCGATGCGCTTTATTACACGGATGGGAGTACTGGTAATGCTGCTTGCCTTCATGCCGGGAGCCTTGGCAGAGGAGCGAGCGCGGCAGTCGAGCGTTGACGATACGGGCGACAGGCCGAGTCTGTCTCGTGCGCTGGCCGACGAGAGCGAGTTGCTGCAAGCGTTTTATGCACGGCGCGACCATCGGCCGGCCTGGCAGGATGAGGAAACGATAGCCGGGCTCGTTTCAACGCTGCGGGCCCTGGAGGAGGACGGCCTGACCCCCGAGGATTACCGTCCCGACGAGATCGAGGCGGAGTACCGCAACGTGCGCGACGAGGACGCGGACAGCGAACGGCAACTCCGCTACGAGCTGTTTGCCAGCCGCATGTTGTTCACGGCGCTCAAGCATCTGCAGCGGGGCAAGGTCGATCCCCAGTCGCTGAGCGCGGATTGGGAGGTGCCGGTGGAAGCGCCCGACCTGGATCTAGGCGCGATATCGGATGCCATCGACCAGCAGCAGTTCGAACGCATTCTGGAAGAAGCGCGGCCGCCCTATACGCCCTACCTACGGCTGCGTGAAGGGCTGGCTCGCTATCGCGACATAGAACGGCAGGGCGGCTGGGAGCGGCTGCCGGAACGCGATAGTGCGCTGCGTGTGGGAGACGACGACGACGACGTGGAGCTTCTGCGTGAACGTCTGGCCGTGGCCGGTGTGCTCGAAAATGGGGCGACCGACGACGGGGATGAAGACAACAAGGCGACCGACAATGGCGCCGCTTCCGGGGAGGCTCGGGAGGGCGCCGATCCGCGGCGCTTCGACAGCGAACTGGAAGCGGCAGTGCGCCGTTTCCAGCGGCGGCACCTGCTGGAGCCCGACGGTATCGTCGGACGTCAGACGCTTGCGGCGCTCAACGTTCCCGTCGAGCGGCGTATCGATCAGATCCGCCTCAACATGGAGCGTGCCCGCTGGCTGCTGCACGGCCTGCCCGAGGCCTACGTGCTGGTCGACATCGCCGGCTACGAACTCAGCTATTTCCGGCCCAACGGTGAGGTCTGGCGCTCACGTATCGTGGTGGGGCAGCCCTATCGGCGTACGCCTTCGCTACGCTCCGAGATCACCCACATGACCGTCAATCCCACCTGGACGATTCCCCCCACCATCCTGCGCCAGGACGTGCTTCCGGCGGTGCGTCGCGACCTGGGCTATTTATGGCGGGAGCGAATTCAGGTGCTCAGCCCATCCGGGGAGCCGCTCGACCCATGGCGGGTCGACTGGGACAACCCCGGCAACATCGTGCTGCGCCAGGCGCCGGGTCCGCAGAATGCCCTGGGACTGCTCGCCATCCGCTTCCCCAACGATCATATGGTCTATCTGCACGACACGCCGGCCCAGGGCAACTTCTCGCGCCAGCAGCGTGCTTTCAGCTCCGGCTGCATCCGCGTCGAGAACATTCGTGAGCTGGCCCAACTGCTGTTCGACGATACCGACAGCGATCACGACATCGAGGCGCGCATCGACAGCGGGGAAACGCGCAACGTCTCGCTCGCCAACCGCATGCCGGTCATCCTGCACTACTGGACCGTCAACCCGGACGACGACGGCGCGCTCTCGTTCCGCCCCGACATCTACGAGCGTGACGACGAGCTGCTGCATGCATTGGATCGCCCGCTGGCCCTGTGAGCCAGCGAGCGTGCCCTGTGAGCCGGCGGGCATAAAAGAAAGCCCCGGCCACGTCCTGTGGCCGGGGCATGGCTAAGCCAGGCGTGCCCCGCAGCGCGGACAGACCTCGCGAGGGCTTTCGCTTGCAGCGGTGGCAGCGCCGGCAGTCGCTACGACGTCACTCTTGCCGGAGGCGATGCGTTCCGGGTTGGTCGGTACCAGCTTGCCGCGCTCCCAGCGCAGGCCGATGTCCTTGAGTATGCGTGGGTCGCAGTCGCGCAGCAGGGCATCGCGGCGACGGTTGGCGTAGTGGGCGCCCACGGCGCGCAGCAGACGACGGGTAGTGCGAAGTAGTGCCATGATCTCGGTCTCCTTGAGTGGAGGCCGGGAACTTGTGCGCGGTAGACGGGAAAAGTGCTATCCAGGCTTGGCCGCGACAAGTGCCGCGGCCAGCGTCCTTCAGGTGTCGTCGTTTCGACGGCCGGCCCACGGCAGCAGCAAACGGGTACGCATCGCGTTAATGCCTACGCGATGTTGCCGATTTGCCTTGTTGCCTGGAAGTAGCCAGCGCATGAGGAACGCTTCTCGATGGGTAATGAACGATGGATGGTGCCGCATCGACGATGCGACCTTTTTCTTATAGCCAATTGCTCAACAAGCGTCAACGGATACAGGGAGGGTTTTTCTAGGGAAGCGCTGAACAAATCGACGAGCGAGATGAAGCACAAGGCGCACGGAGCACAGTACCGAGCGAAGCGACAAACAGCCGTAGGCTGGCCCCGAAGGGGCGAGAAGCCCCAGGCTTCGAGTCAACCGGAGCATATGGGGTATATGTGAGGATTCCGAGCACCGCGCAACGCAGTGATTCGCTCGCGCAGGCATTTGTGCAGTGTTTCCCTAGCGATAGCCTTCCGCCTGCAGCCGGAAAAGCCTGGCATAACGGCCGTTCTGCGCCATCAGGCTTTCATGGTTGCCGCGCTCGATGACCTTGCCGTCGTCGATGACGAGGATCTGATCGGCGGCGCGCACGGTGGAGAAGCGGTGTGAGATGAGGATGGTCATCTTGTCGCGGCGGTGCTCGCGGAAGTCGGCGTAGACGGCCGCTTCGGCGGCGGCGTCCATGGCCGCGGTGGGTTCGTCGAGCACCAGGATGTCGGCGCTCTCGCGCATGTAGGCCCGCGCCAGGGCGATCTTCTGCCACTGGCCGCCGGAGAGTTCCTGGCCACCCTTGAACCAGCGGCCGAGCTGGGTGTGATAGCCGCCGGGCATGTGGCGGATGAACTCGTCGGCCAGGCCGCGCTCGGCCGCCTCCTGCCAACGCGCTTCGTCACCGAAGGCCTCGACGTCGCCGGCGCCGAGGTTCTCGCCCACCTTGAGCTGGTAACGCACGAAATCCTGGAAGATCACGCCGATGCGCCGGCGCAGGGTCGCCACGTCCCATTCGCGCAGGTCGCTGCCGTCGAGCAGGATGCGGCCTTCGCTGGGTTCGTAGAGTCGTGTCAGCAGCTTGATCAGCGTGGTCTTTCCCGAACCGTTGGCGCCCACCAGCGCCAGGCTTTGCCCGGGCGCGAGATGCAGCGTGATGTCTTGCAGCGCCGGCCGCTCGGCGCCAGGGTAGGAGAAGCCTACCCGCTCGAAGCGAATGCCGTCGCCGGGGCGGTCGCCCTGGGTGAGGCGGCCGGGTTCGGGCGTCACCGGCTGTTCCAGGTACTCATAGAGATTCGACAGGTAGAGGTTGTCCTCGTACATGCCGCTGATCGAGGTGAGGCTGGCCGAGAGCGCCGCCTGGCCCTGCTTGAACACCATCAGGTACATGGTCATCTCGCCCAGGGTCAGCGTGCCGGAGATCGTTTCCGCCACCACCCAGGCATAGGCGCCGTAGAAGGCCAGCGTGCCGAGCAGGCCGAGCAGAAAACCCCAGCTCTCGCGGCGAATGGTCAGGCGACGATCCTCGCCGTAGAGGGTGTCGAAGATCTTGCGATAGCGCTCCAGCAGCAGCGGCTCCAGGCCGAACAGCTTGACCTCCTTGATGCTGTCCTCCCGGGCCAACACGGTTTCCAGGTACATCTGCATGCGGGTCTGGGGTGAGCGCCAGCGGAACAGGCGGAAGGCGTCGCCGGAGAACTTGGCCTCGGAGACGAACACCGGCAGGGCACCGAGCACCAGTATCAGGATGGCCCAGGGCGAGAACTGCACCAGCAGCACGCCGAAGCTGACCAGCGAGATGGCGTTCTGCAGCAGCGAGAAGGTCTTGTTGACCAGCCCCAGCGGGCGGATCGAAGCCTCACGGCGCGCCCGGGTGAGCTTGTCGTAGAACTCGGAGTCCTCGAACTGGGCAAGCGACAGGGTGCCTGCCTTCTCCAGGATCATGACGTTGACCTTCTGGCCCAGCAGCGCCCGCAGCAGTGACTGCTGGGCCGACAGGCCGCGCTGGGCCAGGGCGATGGCGGCGATCACGCCGGCTTCCGCCAGCACGTAGCGCAGTACCGGCCAGGCGCTCTCGAAGGTGAGGGTGGCGCCGGTCTCGCGGTGATAGGCCATGGCCTCGACCACGGCATCGACGATCAACTGGCCGATCCAGGCCGCCACTGCCGGCAGCACGCCGGCAACCAGGGTGCAGACTGCCAGCCCCAGAGTGAGAGGGCGGGAGGTTTGCCATACCAGGGCCAGTGCGCGGCGGCTGTAGCGGAACACGCCGAAGAAGGCGGTCAGGCGATTGCCACTGGCTGGCGGAGGGGCTGGAATGGCGCGGCGCATGGGTTAGCTGAAGACGGCCTGGGAGAGGTGTTCAATGAACGACGCCCTGCGCTTGGGCAGGGCGTCGTTTGGCGTGCATCGTCGACGATACCGGGTCAATCGTCGTCGCGCTCGGCGCTGGTGCTGGCCTGTGCCACTGCCGGACCGGTCTGGCCGGAGCGCAGCGTGGCGAGCAGCGGCTCTGCCTGGCGCTGGAAGGCCATCAGACGTTCGCCTTCCAGGCTCTTGCTTTCAGGCAGATCGACCTTCATGGCATCGACGGCGTTGTTGTTGACGATCACCTCGTAGTGCAGGTGAGGGCCAGTGCTGCGGCCGGTATTACCCGACAGTGCGATGCGCTCTCCCATGGTGACACGGTCGCCGCGGCTCACGATGGCGCGAGAAAGGTGGAGGTAGCGCGTGCGGTAACCGTTGTCGTGACGGACCACCAGATAGCGACCTGCCACCGGGTGGTTGCCCACCTTTTCCACGCGGCCGTCGGCCGGGGCGATGATCGGCGTGCCGATGGGCATGGCCCAGTCGGTGCCGCGGTGCGGGCTGACCCGGCCGGTGACCGGATGGGTACGGCGCGGATTGAACCCTGAGCTCATGCGATAGCTGCCCTCGAAGGGGTAGCGGGCGAAAGCGGGGTCAAGGCTCTGGCCATCCGGGGTGTAGAAGTTGTTGTCGTCGCTGTTGCGCACCAGGGTCAGGTCCATGCGCGCCCCGGTGTACTGAATCGCCAGTACGCGGGAGTCGAAGCTGCTGCCATCGATGATGTCGGATTCGACCAGCACCTTGAATTCATCGCCGCGGCGGGTGTCGCGGCGGAAGTCGAGCTTCTTCTCCAGCAGCCGTGTGACCTGTGCCACTTCGGTACTGGAGAGACCGGTGGACTGAGCGGAACGGGCAAAGCTGCCGCTCACGCTGCCGGCGAACAGACGCTGCGTGGCCTCGCCGGCACGTTCGATGGTGGCGACGTCGAAACCGTCTTCGTCGCGCTCGAGCAGGAAACCTTCACGGGCATTGCGCATCACGCGCAATGCCAGCAGTTGGTCGTGCTCGTCGAGCTGATATTCGAAGGTGTTGCCGACCCGCCAATGGGTCAGCAGGCGCTTGTCCGGGAGGCTGTCGAGCAGGCGCATGGCCTCGCTGTAGCCCATGCCCAGTTCATTCTGTGCCAGCACGGCGAAGGTATCGCCCTGCTCTACGGTATAGGTGCGCCATTCCGGCACGAAGGGCTCGGCAGCAGCAACCTCATGATCGAAGAGGATCGGGCCGTCCACGAACAGCGCCAGCTCTTCGTCAGGATAATCTTCGTAGGAGGTGGCATCGTCGAAGGAGGTGGCATCCGCCGCGGCCAGTGCTTCGTCATCGGTATGGATGTCGTCGAGCATGCCGTTGGCCAGGGTGCCGATCACCATCGCCATGTGCAGCGCCCCGGGGTCGAGCTCCGTTGTCAGTTCGATACCGCCGTCATCGGGCATGGTGGCGGTATCGAGCTCGGCAGCGGCTCTGACGGGGGTGGGCGGTGTCGCCTGTTCTGCCTGAGCCATAGCGACCCCGGAGAGGTCGATGATCTCGGTCGGCTTGAGCTGGGAGAGCGGAATGTAGTCTCGGGTGGCATCGATGGCCTGAGTGGCGATCTCGATGGCATCGGCGACGGAATAGCGGTCACTGTTGAGTGCGGGGAGGCCTGGATGAGCCTCGGGCGACAGGGGGAACAGCACGGTTTCGGGAACCTGACCCTGACGCTGGGTATTCTCTACGACGGTAACGATCTTTTGTGCGCCCAGCACAGTCACCATGGTGGCAACGGGTAGCAGCAGCAACTTATGCGTGCGGGGCAGCGAATGAAGGATTCGCAACATTGGTATCGGCCATAAAAAAAGATGACAAGAATATAAAAAGGCATGGGAACCTTAACCCATGATATATGGCCTGCCTAGACTGTACGTGCATACAGCAAGGTGCGCCCCGGCGCCTCACTGTCGAGACCCCGGGCCGTCAAGTGTTGTCGAACACTGTTCAACAATGTTCATTGAACGTGAAGAAAAGAGGGAAGACAACCCCTTTTCGGTAACTTTTACTGAACCGCCTGTTTAGTCAGTGAAGGTGCCGTTGCGGTAGTCGCGCAGGGCCTGCTCGATCTCGTGCATGCTGTTCATCACGAACGGACCGTAATGAGCGATCGGTTCGCGGTGAGGTGTGCCCGCCAGCAGCAGGCACTGGGCGCCAGGCTGGCTGGAAAGGGCCACCGAATCGCCGGGGCTCAGCCTGGCCAGCTGACCGGCGGCCACATTCTCCCCCTCGATCTGCAGAGTGCCTTCGAAGACGTAGACGGCCAGTGTCTCGCTCGGCGCCGTGAGTGTGAGCTTCCCATCGGCCTCGAAGCGGGCATGGGCCACGCCGCCACTGCCCGCCAGGGCGTCCAGAGGTCCCGACACGCTCTCGCCTTGCTGTGTCGACCAATTGCCACCGAGAGCAATCAGCTCTGCCTTCTCTTTCTTAAGGCGCGGCATCTCGTCGCTGCGCACGTCGCGATAGCGCGCCGCACTCATCTTTTCCCGGGCGGGCAGGTTCAACCACATCTGGAAGCCATGCAGCCCCTGGCTGTCGGTGAGCGGCATTTCCGAGTGCACGATGCCGCGCCCGGTGTGCATCCACTGGGCGTCGCCGGCCTGGATGGTGCTGCTGTGCCCCAGGTGGTCCTCGTGGGTGATGCCGCCATGCACAATGTAGGTCAGCGTCTGGATGCCGCGGTGCGGATGCGGCGGGAAGCCGCCGATGTAGTCGTCAGGACGGTCGGAGCCGAGCTCGTCGAGCATCAGGAAGGGGTCGAGCTCGCCGTCGAAGCAGTGGATACGCTGGATATGAACGCCGTCGCCATCCTGGCTGGGGTGGCTGTGAAACAGGCGCTCGATGCGCCGGATGCTGGGGCTGGTGGCCATGACTTGCAGTCTCCAATGATGGATATGACTGGTATTTTAGGCCGTTTTTTTCGAAGATTAATCGCAACGTTTCGCACTTTTCATTCGAGGAAGTCGAATATGTCTCGCGTTACCCTGGCCCAGTGGCAGATGCTTGCGGCAGTCGTCGATCACGGCGGCTTCGCTCGCGCCGCCGAGGTGGTCCACAAAAGTCCCTCCACGCTCAATCATGCCGTACACAAGCTGGAGCAGCAGCTTGGCGTCAAAGTGCTGGAACCCGTTGGGCGGCAGGTACGGCTGACCGATGCGGGGGAGCTGCTGCTGCGCCGGGCGCGTCAACTGATCGAGAGTGCCGAGGCGCTGGAGGACGTAGCCGGCCGGCTCTCCGAAGGCCTCGAGGCGGAAGTGGTGCTGTCAATCGACCAGATATTTCCCAACGCCGCGCTGGCGGTGGCGTTGAGTCGCTTTTCCGCCGCTTACCCCTATGTGCGCGTGCAGCTCCACGAAACGGTGCTCAACGGCGGCATAGAGATGCTCTACGACGGCCGCGCCGATATCGCCATATCGGGTCTGGCGGCTCAGGGGTTTCTTGGCGAGCCGCTGGTCACCGTGCGTTTCGTTGCGGTGGCGCATCACGAGCATGAACTGCATGGGCTCGAGCGGCAGCTCGATCTGCGCGATCTGCAGCGGCATCGCCAACTGGTGGTGCGCGACTCGGCGCTGCGCCAGTCGATGGATGCCGGTTGGCTCAAGGCCGAGCAGCGCTGGACGGTGAGCCATCTCGAAACCTCCATCGACATGGTACGGCGTGGCCTGGGCTTTGCCTGGCTGCCCGAGACCCGCATCCACACTGACTTGGAGAGCGGCGTGCTGCGACCGCTGCCGCTTGCGGCCGGTGGGGTCCGCGAGGTGCCCATGCAGATGATCTTCCGCGACCGGGACCGGGCCGGCCCCGCCACCCGTGCCATGGCGCGTGCGCTCAAGGAAGCCGTGGCGAGTGAATGTACGGGTCGAGTGTGACCGTTCGGAATTTTCATTGCATGAAACGGAAAAACTGCGCTTGAGCGAGAGGCCGAACGGTTTACTCTGACTAGCAAATTCTGTTTGCCGGAGAACGTTATGGGCCTGCTGATCGACGGAAAGTGGCACGACCAGTGGTACGACACCAAGAAGCACGGCGGCGAGTTCGTACGCGAATCCGCCAAGCTGCGCGACTGGGTCACGCGTGACGGCAGCGCCGGCCCCGAGGGCCATCGCGCCGTGCCGGCCGAGGCGGGGCGCTTCCATCTCTATGTCTCGCTGGCCTGTCCTTGGGCGCATCGCACCCTGATCATGCGCAAGCTCAAGGGGCTGGACGACCTGATCGGAGTGTCCTGGGTCAGCCCGCTGATGCTCGACCAGGGCTGGACCTACCACGAGGACGAAGGCGCCAGCGGAGATCCGGTCAACGGCGTCGAATACCACCGCGAACTCTACACGCTGACCGACTCTCGCTACACCGGCCGGGTCACGGTGCCGGTGCTGTGGGACAAGCACGAGAAGCGCATCGTCAACAACGAGTCGGCCGAGCTGGTACGGATCTTCAACGATGCCTTCGATGACCTGACCGGCAACCGTCTCGACTTCTACCCCCTCGACCTGCGCGAGACCATCGATGCGATCAACGATGACGTCTACGACCACATCAACAACGGGGTCTACAAGTCGGGCTTCGCCACTGAGCAGGCGGTCTACGAGAAGCACGTCACGGCCCTGTTCGAGGCGCTGGATCGGGTCGAGAGACGGCTGACCGAGCACCGTTACCTGGCCGGGGAGTGGCTCACAGAGGCCGACATCCGCCTGTTCACCACCCTGGTGCGTTTCGATGCGGTTTACTATGGCCACTTCAAGTGCAACTTCCGCCGCATCGAGGACTACCCCAGCCTCTCGAACTACCTGCGTGAGCTGTACCAGTGGCCGGGCGTGGCCGAGACGGTAAGCCTGGACCACATCAAGCGCCACTACTATTACAGCCACGACACCATCAATCCGACCCGCATCGTGCCCAAGGGGCCGCTGCTCGACTTCGACCGGCCCCACGATCGGGAGCGGTTGCCGGGGCAGGGCATTCGCGAGAAGGGTTAACGGTTCTTGGCCAGCCAGCGATCCAGAGCATTGGCGAACTCGCGCCGGTCGGTGTCCGAATAGCCTTTCGGCCCGCCGGTGTGTTCGCCGCTGGAGCGCATCGTCTCCATGAAATCGCGCAGCTGTACCTTGGCGCGAATGTTATTTTTATCGAGCATCTCGCCGCGAGTGGTCATCACCGCGGCGCCCTTGTCGATGGCCTCCATGGCCAGCGGCAGGTCGGAGCTGATCAGCAGGTCCCCGGCGGCGAGGCGCGCCACGATCTCGTTATCGGCGGCGTCGAAGCCATGGCTCACCGACAGCGATTTGACCCACTTCGAGGGCGGCAGCGGGATCGAGTGGTTGGCGACGAACCAGGTGGGCGTGGTAGTGCGCTCGGCGGCGCGAACGATGATCTCGCGCGCGACCTTGGGACAGGCATCGGCATCGACCCAGAGCGTGGGCATTCGGCAGGGCTCCTCGTGAAGACGAGGGCAAGATAATAGCATGCCCCCGTCTCCTGCCGATCAGTCGATCAGACCGTGTTCGTCATAGAAAGGGAAGGGTCCGGGATAATCGCCAATGACGGCTTGGTGAGTCACCAAGCCGTGGGTAAGGCTCCATTGATGCAACAAATAGCCCGGTGGCTCGAGGTGGAAGCCTGAGGGGCCGTGCGGATCGAGATCCAGGCTGACCTGATGCGATACACCGGGACAGCTCATTGCCAGGGTGCCGGCGAAGCGTGTCTGGATCGCGCGATGCAGGTGGCCACAGAGTACCCGCTCCACCTGAGGGTGAGACGCAATGATCTCGGCCAGAGCCGCCGGCTCGTGCAGGGGCTGACGGTCCATATGGGCGATACCGCTGGCAAAAGGGTGGTGGTGCAGCATCACGAGGGTGGGGCGGTTGGGCCGCTGCTTCAAGGTCTCGTCGAGCCAGCGTAGGCGTTCGGCGCAGAGTTCGCCATGGGACTGCCCGGGTACGCTGGAATCCAGACCGATCAGCCGCACCGGGTGATCCTCTACGACCCATTGCAGGAAACGAGGGTGCTGAAAAAGGTATTCGTGCCCGGCGAAGGCGTCGCGCATGGCGGTGCGATCGTCGTGGTTACCGGGCACCAGGTAGTAGGGCACCTGGAGCCTCTCCAGCAACGCTTTGCAGGCGGCGTACTCCTCGGGGTGGCCGAAGTCGGTCAGGTCGCCGCTGATCAATACCAGCTTCGGTGCGGGAGTCAGTGAGTTGAGGGCCTCGACGGCCCGGTGCAATGCCCCAGCCGTATCCACCTGGCGGTAAGAGAGGCGCCCATCGGTCTTGATGTGTGGGTCGCTGATCTGGGCAATCAGAAAAGGTTCGCTTGAGCTTGGGTCATGCATGATTTGTCTCCAGGTCCTTGGCTGGATACGCATGAGACTCTGGGTGAAACAGAGTTTCTGGCGGTAGCCGGAGACCAATGGGTTCATCCGCACGCCACTGGCGGCGCGAAGCGGTCTCGACCTGTAAGCATGTGCTGTCGCCAAGGTCTATCAACAGACGCTGGCTCTGGCCAAGAAAGATGCTCTGACGCACTTTTCCGCGTAAGTCTGCACTGTCAGCCGTCACTATCTGAACGTCTTCCGGCCGGCAATAGACCGCTGCAACTCCGGCGAGGTGCGGTGCGTGCAGTTCGCCACCACTCACGCGCAAGCGGCGGTCAGCCGACGTGGCGTGAACCTCAAGGCGGTTGACGGCGCCGATGAAGTCGGCCACGAAGGTGCTGGTAGGGCGGTGATAGATTTCCCTCGGTGTTGCGAGTTGGGCGATGCGCCCCGCCTGCATCACGGCGATACGGTCGCCTAGCGCCATGGCCTCGGCCTGATCGTGGGTAACGTATACGGCCGTGATACCAAGCTCGCGTAGCAGTTGGCCGATTTCCAGGCGCAACCGGTCGCGTAGCTTCGCGTCCAGTGCTGCCAACGGTTCGTCAAACAGCAAGACCTTTGGCCGCACGGCGATGGCTCGGGCCAGCGCCACACGCTGCTTCTGGCCGCCGGAGAGTTCGTGAATGCGCCGTGTGTCGAAGCCCTGGAGATCGACCATGGCCATCACTTCTTCCAGCCGCCGGCGGATCGCGTCTCGAGGCAAGCCTTTGATCCGCAGGCCGTAGGCAATGTTGTCGGCAACGCTCATGTTGGGAAAGAGCGCATAATTTTGAAACACCATTCCCACGTCGCGCTGCTCGATGGGCAGAGCGGTGACATCACGCTCGCCGAAGCGAACACGGCCGCCGGCGTCCGGACTCTCCAGGCCGCTGATGATGCGCAGGGTGGTGGTCTTGCCACAGCCGGATGGGCCGAGCAGGACCAGGGTTTCTCCGGCGGCGACGGTGAGATCCAGTGGGTGCAGCGCAACCTGGCCGCCGGGGAAGGTGCGTCCGCACCTTTCAAGAGTAATGGAGGTGGAAGTCATGGCGTTCTCGAACGATTGACGAAACGCCCTGCCCATTGAATCACGACAAGTAGAGGCAGGGTCATGGCGAGAAAGATCAGCGTGTAGGCAGAGCCGATTTCCAGCCGCATCGAGGCGTAGCTGTCGGCCAGGCCTACCGGCAAGGTCTTGTTGAGCGGAGTGTGCAGCATCCAGGTGATGTTGAATTCGCCGATGGAGAGAGTTACCACCATCAGTGCGCCGGCGAGTATGCCGCCTATGCAGTTAGGCACCACCACGCCGAGGAAGCGCTGTCTGAAGCCGGCGCCGAGACTGGCGGCGGCCTCCTCCAGTTCGGCCAGCCGGGCGCCACGCATGACCGCCAGTACCGGGCGGATCATGAATGGCAGGGTGAAGAGAACATGGCCAATGAGAATGAACAGCCAGCTCTCACGGAATCCGCGCATATGGCCGTAGGACAGCAGCAGGGCCAGCGCTGTGGCCAGTCCGGGTATTGCCACTGGCAGTAGTAGCGCCTCTTCGATGGCGTTCGCCCAGCGGCGCTTGCTGCGCAGCAGGCCGTAGGCGGCAGGCACACCGAGCAGCACGGTGAGAAACAAGCAGGCCAGGGCGAGCCGAATGGAGAGCCATATGGTATCTGCATAAAGCGCCCACACCTCTATTACCCAGCGTAGCGTCAGGCCGCTCTGCAGGCCGATGAAGTAATTGGCGGTAAGGCCGGCCATGACCGACATGATGACCGGTACGATCATGAACAGGCACACCACCAGGGTGAAGCTCAGTTGCAAGTAGAAACGTAAGCGATTCATGCCGGTGCTCCCAGGCTGGCACCGGCCAGCTTGCGGGCAAGGCTAAGTGCCAGCCAGGTGATCACGCCGAGCACCACCGAAAGTGCCGCAGCCATGGCGAAGTTGGCGTAGTTGGTGAACTCGCCGTAGATGGTCAGCGGCATGATGCTCATGCGTGTGCCCAAGGTGAAAGCAGTGCCAAAGGCTCCCATGCTGGTGGCGAAGCAGATCGCCGCAGTGGAGAGCAGGGCCGGAGCGATGCCGGGTACTATCACGTCTCGAGTGACCCGCCAAGGGCTGGCGCCCAGTGAGCGTGCGGCCTCCTCCAAGCTACGGTCCAGGGTTTCACAGGCGGCCATGACGGTCGTGATGACGCGAGGGATGGAGAAGTAGAGATAGCCGACGAATAACCCTGTGAGGGAGTAGGCGAACATCCATCGCTCGTCGAACAGCCACATGCTGAATTGCGCCAAGGCGCCCTGACGACCGCCCAGCATGATGACGAGAAAACCCACCACCACACCGGGAAAGGCCAATGGGAAGGTGAGAATAGCGACTAATACCGCCTTGCCGGGAAAGTGGTGGCGGGCAAGGAAGAAACCCGCCACACCCGCAATCAGTACTGCCAGGGCCGAAACGGTCAGCGAGATGCCTAGAGTGGTACCCAGGCTGATGAGGTACTGGCGCTGGGTGAGGATGGCGAAGTAAGCGCTCATGCCGCTGGCCCGGTCAAGTTCCGTGCCCATTGCCACCAAGCGAGTGAAGGGCAGTAGCCAGAAGGCGCCGAACACTGCCATTGCCGGGGCCAGGGTGAAAAGCGCCAGCTTTTGCTGGCGCCGGTTTACCTGCTGGAGCATCAGCGCACCTCGGCCTGATAACGCTCGGAGAAGCTTCGCTGCGCAGCGGCCATGGCGTCGTAATCCACGGTCTTGGCACGGGCATAGTCGCTGTCGGGAAGGAAGACTTCGCGAGCCTCTTCGGAGATGGCGCTTTCGCGCACCGGGCGTAGATAGGCGTTCGCCCACACTGCCTGCCCCTGATCGGAGAGCACGAAGTCCAGTACCGCACGGCCGTTGTCGGGGTTGGGGCCGTTCTTCACCAGACTCATCACGTAGGGCACTACCACGCTGCCTTCCTCGGGAATCACGAACTCCACGTTAGCGCCGTCGCTGTGGCGTGCTCGGTAGGCGTTGAAATCGTAGTCGAGCAGGATGGGAATCTCACCGGAGAGCACCCGTGCGTAACTGGTCTGCTGCGGCACGATGGGCTGGTTGGCGGCGAGTTCGTTGAAATAGTCGATGGCCGGAGAGAAGTCATCCATGTCGCCGCCCAAGGCCAGGTTGATTGCCACTGCGCCGACATAGCCAACGAAGGCACTGGCAGGATCGAGGTAGCCGACCATGCCGCGATACTCTGGCTTGAGCAGGTCGGACCAGGAGGTAGGAACTGGAGCGCCATCCAGGGCGTCGACGTTGACCATCAGCCCCATGGTGCCGGAGTGGATGGTGAACCAATGGCCTTCGGGATCCTTGAGCCCCTCGGGGATCTCGTCCCAGTGCGCAGGTTGGTAGGGCTCGATGACGTTCTCATCCGCAGCCTGGATGCCAAAGCTGACACCGTAGTAGACGACATCCGCCACGGGATTGCTGCGCTCGGCGACGAGTTGAGCCAGTGACTGGCCGGAGTTCTTGTTGTCCTGCGGCACGTTGATGCCGGTTTCCTGTTGGATTAGACGCAGTTGGGAACCCCAGTCGGCCCACTCCGGGGGACAGTTGTAGCAGATCGCATTGCCGCTGGCCTGTGCGGCGGATGCAACCCCGCTGATACCTAGCAAGGCGGCAGCCAGCAGAGTCTGACGAAGACGCGGGAAGGGCATGGTGTGTTCCTCTATGGGGCGGATGGTTCCGGGGCTTGGTAGGGTGCCGGAGGTGATCCGGCGCTTTCGCCCTCACGCAAGACGTGGGGCAGGGGGCGAGGCTGTGGATCCTCTCCCCGTATCAGGGCAAGCAATGTTTCTACCGCCACGCGACCGAACTCGGCGCGGGGCTGTACTACCGTGGAAAGCGAAGGGTAGAGATGACGACCAAGCTCGATACCGTCGAAGCCCATCACCGACAGGTCTCCCGGCACTGAGCGTCCGCTGCGTCGTAACTCGCCGATCAGACTGATGGCGAGCAAGTCGTTGGTGCAGAGTACGGCCGTCAGCCCGTCTGCCCCACCCAAGGCGGGTTCCAGTTGGGAGAGGGCGACCTGGGTGTGGCGGGGCATTTCAATCAGTGCAAGGGGAGTGAGGCCTGCGGCCTGCATGGCCTCGCGGTAGCCCTCATGGCGCAGGCGGGCGCGATCCGACTGCAGTAACGGGCCACCAATCATGCCGATGCGCCGATGACCCTGAGCGATGAGGTAGTGGGTCGCATCGGCCATGGCGGCGTGATTATCCACTCCCACAGAAGGAAAACACGGGGCGACGGGGGGGTTGTGCACCAGCAGGCAAGGCGTGTTCTCCCGGCGTAGCTTGTCGAGTATCGTGCTGCGCTCTGCCTCTGCCACGGTTAGGGCCAGCCCGTCGACCCGCTGACGCAGCATCTCCTCGACGATGGCTTCCTCGCGACCAGGGTTGTAACCGCTCGTGGTGACAAGCAAGGAATAGCCAGCGGCCCGGGCCGCCTGCTCCATTGCCTGCAACTGCTCGGCGAACACAGGGTTGTCGAGACTGGGAACCATCACACCTAGCATCAGGGTGGCTCGGGTGCGAAGCTGTTGTGCCACCTTGTTGGGGCGAAACCCAAGATCGCGGGCCGCTTTCATCACCCGCCGGTGGGTTTCGGGGCGCAGGCTTTCCGGTGAGGAAAACGCTCGGGCTGCCGTGGCCCGGGAGACTCCCGCCAGTCTTGCCACGCTGAGTAGGTTTGCCACTCACCACCTCGACTTGTTCGTGAACGCAATGAGATCGATCTCATTGCGTCACTCTAGGTGTGCTCAATGACGGAATGATGATGTTCGGGTGGCAGTTCGGTGGCAGCCATAGCGACGGTGATAATGCTGGCAAGGCGGCATGCAGCGTGATAGCATGCGCGCTCCTCGCATGTGTTGACCCCGCCATCATGACGATTCGCTCCGAGCGCCGCGCGTTCGAGAGGCAATCACCGAGACCGACAGCGATCCGCTGCAACGTCCGAGATGTGAAGATGGAGCGCTACAGGATGCCGCCAACCGGGCGACATCGGCGCAAAAAGGTCGCCACAGCGGTTCCCGCCGATGGCGCGAACCGGATGCCAGGTGCGACCGGCATCCCACGATAACGTGATCCGCTCTGTCCAGGCCCTATCGGCCAGTGAAGACAGAGCCACCGACCTGCCAAGAGCGGTGTCGGGGATGCCTCAATGTGATTTGCCGGCGAGTGCCGGCCTACCAAGGTGTGATTGATGACCTCGACTTCTGTCGCCTCGCCGAGCTTCGGCGATCTTGCTCTGCTGCCTGCCGTTCTCGCCGCTGTCGAAACACTGGGTTACGAAACTCCTTCACCGATTCAAACACAGACCATTCCTGCGCTGCTGGAAGGTCGTGACATGCTGGGCCAGGCGCAGACCGGCACCGGCAAGACCGCTGCCTTCGCGCTGCCCCTGCTGTCGCGGCTTGAGCTGACTCGCCGCGAGCCCCAGGTGCTGGTGCTGGCACCGACCCGTGAGCTGGCCCAGCAGGTGGCCGTCTCCTTCACCAAGTACGGCCAGAACCTGCAGGGTCTGGAAGTGGCCACCCTGTGCGGTGGCCAGGAATATCGTGAACAGCTGGGTGCTCTGAAGCGCGGCGCCCAGGTAGTCGTGGGTACCCCGGGCCGGGTGATCGATCACCTCGACCGCGGAAGCCTCAAGCTCGACGGCCTCTCCGCCCTGGTGCTGGACGAAGCCGACGAGATGCTGCGCATGGGCTTCATCGACGACGTCAAGCGCGTGGTCGCCGATACCCCCAAGGACGCTCAGCGCGTGTTCTTCTCCGCCACCCTGCCGGCCGAGATCGAGCGCATCGTCAATCGCTACCTAGTCGATCCGGTCAAGGTTGCCATCGAGTCGCGTACCACGACGGGTGAGAACATCGAACAGCGCCTGGTGCGGGTCGACGGCGGGGCCAAGCTGGAAGCGCTGGCACGTATCCTCGAGGTCGAGCCGGTGGATGCCGCCATCGTCTTCGTACGCACCCGTGCCGCCTGTACCACGCTGATGGAGCAGCTCTCCGCCCGTGGCGTGAACGTGGCCAGCCTCTCCGGCGACCTCGATCAGAGCCTGCGTGAGCGCACCATCCAGCGCCTCAAGCGCGGCAAGGTCGACGTGCTGATCGCCACCGACGTGGCCGCTCGTGGCCTCGATGTGCCGCGTATCACCCACGTCTTCAACTACGACCTGCCCCAGGACAGCGAAGCCTATACCCACCGTATCGGCCGTACCGGCCGGGCGGGACGTACCGGCATCTCGATCACCTTCGTGGGCTTCCGTGAAGGCCGCAAGGTGGGCTGGATCGAGCAGGCTACCGGCCAGCGCATGACCGAGATGGCGCTGCCCGACGAAGCGGCCATTCGCGCCCATCGTGACGAGGTGTTCCATCAGCGCATCATCGGTTCCCTGACCGCCGGAGCCGACGAGCAGCGTGCGCTGGTCGAGCGTCTGGTGGCGGAAGGTCATGACCCGGTCGAGCTGGCCTGTGCCTTTGCCGCCCTGGCCCGCGCCGACGAGGCGCCCATCGGCCGCCTGCAGGCGCCGCGCAAGGAGCGTGTCGAGCGTGGCGGCGAGCGTGCCCCGCGTGACGGCAAGGCCCCGCGTCGCGACCGTGCTCCGAGCGAAGGCATGACCCGCTATCGTGTGGCTGTCGGCCACAAGGATGGCGTCAAGCCGGGCCAGCTGGTCGGCGCGTTGGCCAACGAGGGTGGTATCGAAGGTTCGCGGATCGGCCGTATCGACATCCGTAACGCCTTCTCGGTGGTGGAGCTGCCCAGCTCGCTGCCGCCCAGCATCCTGGCCAAGATGGCTCGCGCCCGCGTCGCCGGCCGTGCGCTGGAGATCAGCGAAGACAGCGGTGCCCCCGAGCGTGCCCCGCGCCGCCGCCGTGAAGACGGCGATGCGCCGGTGCGTCGTCGCACCAGCGCTTGATCGCACCCTCGGCCGCTACGGTGGCTGAGGCGAACGACACCCAGGCCGGGTACCGGCCTGGGTTTTTTTATGCTCAAGGGAAGCGATCATGGCCATGGTGCGCGCGGCTTGGGCCGGTTTCTCAGAGCGATTTCACTGCGATGGCGGGGCTGCTTGACTCGAAGCGCAGAGGATTGCGTAGTGGCCTGCCAAATTCGGGAAGGCTGATCTCGAAGCGGTCGCCGTCTTGGGTCTGGATGCCATCGGCGAAGCTCAGGGTCGCTGTGCCGAAGAAGTGCACGTGCACGTCGCCGGGGCGTCGAAAGTTTGGGTACTTGAAGTGGTGATGCTCCAGGTTGGCCAGGCTGTGGGCCATATTGGCCTCGCCGGTGAGGAAGGGCTTCTGCCACACGGTCTCGCTGCCGCGTATGATGCGGCTGGTGCCTTCCAGGTGCGCTGGTAGCTCGCCGATCAACAGCTCGGGGCCGAAACTGCAGGCGCGCAGCTTGGAGTGGGCCAGCCACAGGTAGTTGAAGCGCTCGGTGATGTGATCGGAGAACTCGTTGCCGATGGCGTAGCCCACCCGCCAGGGCTGGCCGTCGTCGCCGATCACGTAGAGCCCGGCCAGCTCAGGTTCCTCGCCGGCATCCTCGGCGAAGTGTGGCACGGCAATCGCTGCCTCGGGGGCGACGACACAGCTACCGTCGCCCTTGTAGAACCACTCCGGCTGGGCGCCGGTCTCGCCGGGGGCGGGCTTGCCGCCCTCTACGCCGAGCTTGAACATGCGCATCGAGTCGGTCAGTTCCGCTTCACTCACCTGTGTTTTCGCATGCATGGCCGCGCGGGTATCGGCGCTGCCCAGGTGAGTGAGGCCGGTGCCGGTGACCAGGCAGTGGGCCGGGTCGGGATGGGTCAGCGGCGGCAGCAGGTGTTTTTCCTCGATCAGCTTCGAATAGTCGAGGCGGGTTTCGGTGAGTGCTGCCTCAGCGGTTTCCACCAATGACCGGCCTGCGGTGATGGCGCGGCGGGTCAGGGTGTAGGTATCGGCATCGAGCAGACGAACCTCCCGGTCGCTTTCGACCTGGGCGGCATGGACCCGGCCCTGGTGCTCGCATTGAATCAAACGCATGGTGAAGCTCTCCTGGGGATGTCGCCTCAATGGCTGGCCAAAGGAAGGCAAGGCTTATATGTTCAACATATAAGTTTCAATGTTCAATTTATACTTTCGTATCTCTATCTCCCAATCGCGCTGAAGCAAGGCAAGCGCTGAGCAAGCAGAAGGAGGCGTCATGTCCGTCACCACACTAGGCCTGGTCGGAGTCGGCAAGATCGTCCGCGACCAGCACTTGCCGGCTCTGGCCGAGAGCCGCGATTTCCGTCTGCTGGCGACAGCGGACCCCAACGCTCGGCTTGCGTCGATGCCCGGCTATGCCGGCCTGACGGCAATGCTCGAAGCGCATCCCGAGCTGGAGGCGGTAGCCATCTGTACGCCGACGCATCTGCGCTACTCCCAGGCACGTATCGCCCTCGAGCGAGGCAGAAACGTGCTGCTGGAGAAGCCGCCCGGTGCGACCCTGAGCGAGGTGGAGGATCTGGTCGAGCTGGCCGGGCGCCAGGGCTGCACGCTGTTTGCGGCCTGGCATTCACGCTTCGCCCCGGCCGTGGCGGAGGCTCGTGACTGGCTGCGCGAGCGGCGTATTCAGCGGGTCGAGATCGACTGGCGGGAAGACGTGCGGGTGTGGCACCCGGGGCAGGCGTGGATCTGGGAGCCGGCCGGCATGGGGGTGTTCGACCCCGGCATCAACGCGCTGTCGATCGCTACCGCGATACTGCCGCGGGCCTTCTTCCTGCGCGATGCGCGGCTGTGGATTCCGAGCAACTGCCAGGCGCCCATTGCCGCCGCGCTGACCTTCAGCGACACCGAGGGAACGCCCATCGTGGCCGACTTCGACTTCCGCCAGCCGAGCCCGCCGATCTGGAGCATTCACGTGGAGACCGAGGCGGGACGGCTCAGTCTGCTGCGGGGCGGCTGCCGGCTGGAGCTCGACGGCCGCTGCCTGCTCGACGCCGAGGAGCGCGAATACCCGAATCTCTATGCCAGGTTCGCCGAACTGATTCGACAGCGACGCAGCGACGTCGATCTGGCGCCTCTCCGCCACGTGGCGGACGCCTGTCTTGCTGCCTGGCGCGAGCCGACCGAGCCCTTCATCGAGTGAACTAGAGTAGGCCTTGCTGGCGCTGATACCCGATCAGTTCTCGCAACATGGTCATCAGTGTCGCCGCGCCTGGGGAGGGGCGTCGACGCCGCAGGCTCACCAGGCCGAACGGCTGCACGCTGAGCCGCTGATGGAAGGGCAGGATGCGAAACCGCGTCGGGGCGCACAGCAGCTCGGCGACCTGACGCGTCATGGCCGTGATCGTATCCGAGCGGTCGATCAGGGCCAGCGCCACCAGGATGTCGGTGGTGTCGACGATCTGCGCCGGAGGTTCGATGGCGTGATAGAGGAACAGCGCGTCGACCCGCTGGCGCATCAGCGCTCCCTCGGGCTGTAGCGCCCACGGATAGGCGGCCATGGCCTCGAGCGTCAGCGGGTCGACGCCCGTGAGCGGATGGCCCTCGCGACAGACGAAGCAGATCTCCTCCTCGCCGATCTCCTCGAACACGAACGGCTCGGACGGGAAGCCGGCCGGTATCCGGGTGATGGCAAAGTCCAGCTCTCCCTCCAGCAGCCTTGGCACCAGCCGCTTGCTGACGTCGACCTCGACGCTGACCTTGAGTCTGGGGTGGCTGCGGTGCACCCGCTCGATGGCACTGGCCACCAGCGTCACCGCCGGTGCCATCACGGTGCCGATGGCTACCTTGCCGGCGTTGCCCTCGAACAGGGCGTTGAGCTCCTCGCCGGCGTTGTGCAGCTCCGAGAGCATGGTCTGCGCATGCCGCACCATGACCTCCCCGTACCAGTTCGGGTCGAGCCCACGGGAATGCCGATCGAACAGCTTGACCCCCAGTTGGGCTTCGACGTCTCCCAGCAGTTTCGAGGCGGCCGGTTGGCTGATGCCCAACTGTGCCGCGGCACGATGTAGATTGCGCTGCTCGTCGAGGGCGAGAAATAGCTGGAGGTGGCGCAACTTTAGTCGTGCTTCCAGGAACCAGTCGTCGTTCAGGGTGCGCATGGCGCCTCTCCGCTTCGCCTGTCGATATCCATTTTTATATTACTCGATCGATAAATGCATATTGGTTGGTTATGTCAGGCCTGTCTACTGTAGCGGCTGTATCTGCGACACCCCCGTCGCGGCAACAACAACAATCCTCCGCAGCAGGAGACGACACATGCCAATCACGACCACGCTTTCCCGACTGGCGCTGGGCGGCGCCCTGGCTCTGGCAACGCTGGGTGGCGCCCAGGCCCAGGACGACGTGCGCATCGGTTTCATCGTCAAGCAGCCCGAGCAGGCCTGGTTCATCAATGAGCAGCGGGCCGCCACCGAACGCGGCGAGGAGCTCGGCTTCCGCGTGGTGCGCCTGGCCGGCAGAGATGGCCAGGAGGTGCTCAGCGCCATCGACAACCTCTACTCCCAGGGCGCTCAGGGCTTCGTCATCTGTCCGCCCGATGTGCGCCTGGGGCCGGCCGTGATGAACCGCGCCAATCAGTACGGCATGAAGGTGATCACGGTCGACGATCAGTTCGTCGACGGCAGCGGCGAACCGCTCGAAGGCGTGCCTCACCTGGGCATGTCCGGCTACCAGATCGGCCGCCAGGTGGGCGAGGCGCTAGCCGCAGAGATCGAGGCGCGCGGCTGGGATCCGCAGCAGGTCGCCGCGCTGCGCATCACCAACAACGAACTGCCCACCGCCCGGGAACGTACCGACGGCGCCAGCGACGTGCTACTCGAGTGGGGCTTCCCCGAGGCCAACATCTTCGATGCCCCGCAGCAGAGCACCGATACCAACAGCGCCTTTTCTGCCGCTTCGCCCGTGCTCTCCCAGCGCAGCGAGTTCCAGCACTGGATCATCTACGCCCTCAACGAGGAGAGCGTGCTGGGCGGTGTGCGTGCCACCGAGCAGTACGGCCTCGGCGCCGCCGACGTGATCGGCGTGGGCATCAACGGCTCCGGGGCGGCCTTCGCCGAGTTCTCGCGCAGCAACCCGACCGGCTTCCACGGTACCGTGGCGGTGAGCTCCACCCAGCACGGGCGCCAGACGGCGGAGAATCTCTATCGCTGGATCACCGAAAGCGTGGAGCCCCCGGCCAACACCGAAACCACCGGTACCCTGATGACGCGCGACAACTGGCAGGACGTGCGCGCCGAACTCGGGCTGTGAACGTGACGGCTCACGCTGGCGGGAGAACGCCATGACCGAACCCTACCTCCGCTTCGATGGCATCAGCATGGTCTTTCCCGGCGTGCGGGCGCTGGACGGGGTCAGCTTCGGTGCCCATGCCGGCCAGGTGCATGCACTGATGGGCGAGAACGGCGCCGGCAAGTCGACGCTGCTCAAGGTGCTCAGCGGCATCAACCGAGTGACCGAGGGCGGTCTGTGGATCGATGGCCAACGGCATGTCTTCGCCAACGCCCGCGAGGCGCTGGCTCAGGGCATCGCCATCATCTACCAGGAGCTGACCCTGTCGCCGAACATGACGGTGGCCGAGAACCTGCTGCTGGGCCAGCTGCCCACCCGCCATGGCTTCATCAAGCGCCGCCAGCTGCGCGAGCGGGCGCTGGCGATCCTTGCCGATCTCGGCGAGGGCGACATTCACCCTTCGACCAAGGTGCGCGATCTCTCCATCGGCCAGCAGCAGATGATCGAGATCGGCCGCGCGCTGCTGCGTGATGCCCGCATCATCGCCTTCGATGAGCCCACCAGCAGCCTGTCCGTTCAGGAGACGCGTCAGCTCAAGCGCATCATTGCCCGGCTGCGCGAAGAGGGCCGTGTGGTGCTCTACGTCACCCACCGCATGGAGGAGGTCTTCGACATGTGCGATGCCGTCACCGTGTTCCGCGACGGTAAGCACATCCGCACCCATGCCAGCCTCGCCGCCCTGGATCACGACACCTTGGTCAGCGAGATGGTCGGCCGCGACATCGAGGACGTCTACGGCTACCGGGAGCGCGAGCGGGGCGAGGTGATCCTCGAGATCGATGCGATAGAGGGACGCGGACTGAAGGCGCCGGTGAGCTTCGAGGTGAGGCGTGGCGAAGTATTCGGCCTGTTCGGCCTGGTCGGGGCGGGGCGCAGCGAGCTGATGCGGCTGGTATGCGGCGCCGAGAGAGCCCGCTCGGGCGAGGTGCGCTTCCAGGGTCAGACGCGATGCTTCGCCAGCCCCGGCGAGGCGATCCGCATGGGGATCGCCATGTGTCCCGAGGACCGCAAGTCCCAGGGCATCTTCCCGGTGGCCAGCGTGGCCGACAACCTCAACATCAGCTGCCGGCGCTTCTTCAAGCGCTGGGGCGTGTTGCGCGACACCCGCCGCGAGCGCGCCAACGCCGAGGAGTACATTCGGCGGCTCAGCATCAAGACCCCGGGGCCGCGCACGGCCATCGGCACGCTCTCGGGCGGTAACCAGCAGAAGGTGATCCTGGCCCGCTGGCTGGCCGAGGAGATCGAGCTGTTCGTGGTCGACGAGCCGACCCGCGGCATCGACGTGGGCGCGCGCCGCGACATCTACACCCTGCTCTTCGACCTGACCGAGCAGGGCAAGAGCGTGGTGGTGATCTCCAGCGACCTGGCCGAGGTGAGCTCGATCTGCGACCGCATCGGCGTGATGCGCGACGGTGCCCTGATCGAGATCGTGCCGCGCCATGAGGCCACCCAGGAGCGCCTGCTGGGGCTGGCCCTGCCCGCCTGACGACTCGCCCGACAACATCAACGAAGAGAGAGACGCCATGACAACCCACAAGTTTGCCGGGAGGGGCGGTAGCGTGGCTGCCGCTCCCCCGCGCCGGGGGCTGCCCAAGCCCCTGCGCACCCTGCTCGACACCTCCGGCCTGATCGCCATCTTCGTGATCCTGTTCGTGGCGCTGTCCGTGTTCATCCCCGGCTTTCTCACCGGACGCAACATGGTAGGGCTGCTGCTCTCGATCACCCTGATCGGCACCATCGCCACCACCATGATGATGGTACTGGCGCTAGGCGAGGTCGACCTCTCGGTAGCTTCCACCGTCGCTTTCGCCGGTGTCGTCGCCGCCGTGGTCACCTCGACCTCGGGCAGCGTGGTGATCGGCGTGCTTGGCGGCGTGCTCGCCGGCGGTGCGGTAGGGGCCTTCAACGGCTTCGTGGTGGCGAAGTTCGGCATCAATTCGTTGATCGCCACTCTCGCCTCCATGGAGTTCGTGCGCGGCCTGGCCTACATCACCTCCCGTGGCGATGCGGTGATGATCACCGTGCCGGAGTTCTTCGATCTGGGCAGCGCCTCCTTTCTTGGCCTGACCCTGCCGGTATGGACCATGATCGCCTGCTTCGTGATCTTCGGCGTGTTGCTCAACATGACCGCCTTCGGGCGCAACGTGCTGGCCACCGGTGGCAACTCCGAGGCGGCAGCCCTGGCCGGTGTCAACGTGCGTCGGCTCAAGGTCATCGTCTTCGGCCTGCAGGGGGTGGTGGCCGGCATTGCCGGGGTGCTGCTCGCCTCGCGCATGGGGCTCGGCGATCCCAACACCTCGATGGGCCTGGAGCTGGCGGTGATCTCGGCCTGCGTGCTGGGCGGCGTGGCGCTCTCCGGCGGCGTGGCCACCATCACCGGGGTGCTGGTAGGCGTGCTGATCATGGGCTGCGTGCAGAACGCCATGGGCCTGCTCAACGTGCCCACCTTCTATCAATACCTGGTGCGCGGCGCGATTCTGCTGCTGGCGGTGATGTTCGACCGCTGGAAGCAGACCCGACGCCAGCGTGCGTGATCCTTCGGTTTCAGGAGAGCTCGTATGACCGACCGCAAGCGTCCCTTGCGCAGCGCCCAGTGGTTCGGCAGTGCCGACAAGAACGGCTTCATGTACCGCAGCTGGATGAAGAACCAGGGCATCCCGGACCATGAGTTCGAGGGCAAGCCGATCATCGGCATTTGCAACACTTGGTCGGAGCTTACGCCCTGCAACGCGCACTTTCGCAAGCTGGCCGAGCACGTCAAGAAGGGGGTGCTGGAGGAGGGCGGCTTTCCGGTGGAGTTCCCGGTGTTCTCCAACGGCGAGTCGCTGCTACGGCCCACGGCCATGTTCACTCGCAACTTGGCCAGTATGGACGTGGAGGAGTCGATCCGCGGCAACCCGCTCGACGCCGTGGTGCTGCTGGTGGGTTGTGACAAGACCACGCCCGCGCTGCTGATGGGGGCGGCGAGCTGTGACATTCCTACCATCGTGGTCAGCGGCGGGCCGATGCTCAACGGCAAGCACGAGGGCCGGGACATCGGCTCGGGCACCGTGGTCTGGCAGCTCTCCGAACAGGTCAAGGCGGGCAAGATCTCGATTCACGAGTTCATGGCCGCCGAGGCCGGTATGTCGCGCTCGGCGGGTACCTGCAACACCATGGGCACGGCCTCGACCATGGCCTGCATGGCCGAGGCGCTGGGCACCTCTCTACCGCATAACGCGGCGATCCCCGCGGTGGATGCAAGGCGCTACGTGCTGGCGCACCTCTCCGGCAACCGCATCGTCGAGATGGTCGAGGAGGACCTGCGGCTTTCCCGGGTGCTCACCCGGCAGGCCTTCGAGAACGCCATTCGCACCAACGCCGCCATCGGCGGCTCGACCAACGCAGTGATTCACCTCAAGGCAATCGCCGGGCGCATCGGTGTCGAGCTCGACCTCGACGACTGGAGCCGTATCGGTCGCGGTATGCCGACCATCGTCGACCTGCAGCCCTCGGGGCGTTACCTGATGGAGGAATTCTACTATGCCGGCGGACTGCCCGCGGTGCTGCGCCGGCTGGGCGAGGCCGACCGTCTGCCGCACAAGGAGGCGCTGACGGTCAACGGCAGGACGCTGTGGGAGAACGTCAAGGAGGCTCCGCTCTACAACGACGAAGTGATTCGCCCGCTGGAGCGGCCACTGCGCGAGGATGGCGGCATGTGCGTGCTGCGCGGCAACTTGGCGCCGCGCGGGGCGGTGCTCAAGCCCTCGGCGGCGAGCCCCGAGCTGATGACCCACCGCGGTCGGGCGGTGGTGTTCGAGGACTTCGACGACTATAAGACGCGCATCAACGATCCTAGCCTCGAGGTCGATGCCGACAGCGTGCTGGTGATGAAGAACTGCGGGCCGCGCGGCTATCACGGCATGGCTGAGGTCGGCAACATGGGGCTGCCGGCGAAGCTGCTCGAGCAAGGCGTGACCGACATGGTGCGTATCTCCGATGCGCGCATGAGCGGCACCGCCTACGGTACCGTGGTGCTGCACGTGGCGCCCGAGTCTGCCGCCGGCGGGCCGCTCGCGGCGGTGCGCGACGGCGACTGGATCGAGCTCGACTGCAACGCCGGCATCCTACACTTGGAGGTCGACGATGCCGAGCTGCAGGCGCGGCTGGCCGAGCGCGATCCCACCGCCGAGTCGCGCCGGATCGCCAGCGACGGCGGCTATCGCCAGCTCTACATCGAGCGGGTGTTGCAGGCCGACGAGGGCTGCGACTTCGACTTCCTGCTCGGCTCTCGCGGTGCCGACGTGCCGAGGCACTCCCATTGATGCGGCTGGCGGGAGAGAGGCGCCTGGTGGAAGGGGCGATGATCCAGTGCGTATGGCGGGGCAGGGCGCGGCTGGGCAAAGGGCCATTGTGGTGCCCTGAGCAGGGCGAAGCGGGGAGGCTGCTGTTCGTCGACATTCTGCGGCGCGCGCTGCATGTGCATGACTTCGCCAGCGGCAGGACGTGGGGCTGGTCGTTCGAGGAGGCGTGCAGCTGGCTGGTGCCGCGCGCCGACGGCGACGGCTTCATTGCCGGGCTCGCCTCGCGGCTGGTGCACCTGCGCCTCGACGAGAACGGGCCGCGCATCGTGGGAGACTGGGTCACCCCCGAGGAGCCGGGACGGGGCGGCCTCGCTCGCCTCGTCGATGCCGAGTTGCGCCAAGTCGACTGCGGCCCTGGTGTGACCAGCGAGACCGCCGTGAGTCCCGATGGCAGGACGCTCTACCGCAGCGATAGGACAGCCGGCGTCGTCTATGCCTACGACCTCTCCCCGGGAGGCGAGCTGAGCGACAAGCGCGAGCACCTGCGCTTCCACGGTGCCCAGGGCTATCCCGACGGCATGACCTGCGACGCGGAGGGAGGCCTGTGGGTCGCCCACTGGGGCGGTGGGCGCGTCAGCCGCTTCCTGCCCGACGGCACCCTGGACGAGACCCTGATTCTGCCCGCCTCGCGGGTGACCTCCTGCGCCTTCGGCGGGCCCGAGCTGGACCAGCTCTACATCACCACCGCCGCCGATGGCCGCGATCAGGAGGTGCTGGCGGGCAGCCTGTTTCGCGTGGCGCCTGGGGTTCGGGGGCTGGCCGCGCCCGTGCTCGTCGCCTAGTCCGTCGCCTGGCTCAATTCCAGCCAGCTGCCCAGCGTGCTATCTCCCGGCTCGATTCCCAGCGCCTCGGCGGTGCCCCGCAGTACTTCCCTGGCGGCCAGAAAAGCTTCGCGAGGCTGGCGGGTACGAATTGCCTCCATCACCCGGCGATGGCGCTCGAAACTGGCCACCGGGTCGGCGGTGCTGTCGTTGGAGGTTTCCACCAGCAGGTGAATCGAAGGGCGCAGGATGTGCGAGAGCTGCGCCCAGACGATATTGTGGCTGGCCTTGAAGATGGCCACATGAAAGGCGACGTCATGCTCACTGTAGCGTTGACGCTCTTCGGCACTTGCGCCGTGCAGATGGCCGCTCATGCCCTCCAGGGCCGTCTCGATGGCGACCAGGTCGAGCGCCTTGGCACGGCTTGCCGCCATCATCGCCACGTAGGGCTCGACATCCAGGCGGAAGGCGAGGATCTCACGCTGGATGCGTGGGTTGGGGGAGGCGTAGCGGGTCATCCAGGCGGTTACCGTGGGATCGAGGATGTTCCACTCCTCGTAGTCGCGCACCTTGGAGCCATGACCTGAGATTCGCGCGATGATGCCGAGGTCCACCAACTGGCGCAGGTCGCTTCTCACCGCCGAACGGTTGATGGCGAACTGCTCGCAGAGGTCGATCTCCTTCGGCACGAAGTCACCGGGCTGGTAGCGCCCGGAAAAGATGGCTTCGGCGAGGTATTCCGCCACGCTGGGGCGGGCGGGCCTTGCGCTGCGCTTGGGCGAGGTCATGGCATCCCATGTCGATGATTTGCCTCGCAAAGTGCCATATGTTGAACATATTGGCAATGCGGCCTAGGTCGCAACGCCAGGGCGGTAATGCCGCCTTGACGTTGCGCAGCCTATTGAGCAGCGCCACCTAGCGACGACGGTGGGCCATCCACTGGCGTATGCCAAAGGTCCAGGGCGGCAGCTTGTCGGAGCGATCGACTCGATTGACCAGCGCACCCAGCGCCGGAGTGGCGATGGTTACTCTGTCGCCGACGTGATGGGTGAAGCCCTGGCCCTCGCCGTCGCGATCCTGGATCGGTGAGAACATGGTGCCGAGGAACAGCATGAAGCCATCCGGATACTGGTGATGGGCGCCGACGGTCTGGCGCACCAGATCCAGCGGGTCGCGGCTGATCTCGCGCATGTCGCTCTCGCCTTCGAGCAGGAAGTCGTCGTCCTCGCCCTCGATGCGCAGCGTCACCCGAGCCTGGCGCACGCTGCCGAGGGTAAAGTCCCGGTCGAACAGGCGGATGAACGGGCCGATGGCGCAGGAGGCGTTGTTGTCCTTGGCCTTGCCCAGCAGCAGGGCGCTGCGGCCCTCGATGTCGCGCAGGTTGACGTCGTTGCCCAGGGTGGCGCCCTTGGGCTCGCCCTTGGCGTCCACCGCCAGCACGATCTCCGGCTCGGGATTGTTCCACTTTGATGCCGGATGCAGACCCACGCGGGCGCCAAAGCCCACCGATGAGAACGGCTGCGCCTTGGTGAACACCTCGGCGTCGGGCCCGAGGCCCACCTCCATGTACTGAGACCAGGCGCCACGGGCCTGCAGTGCCGCCTTGAGTGACATGGCCTCGTCGGAGCCCGGCGCGATGCGCGACAGGTCCTGGCCGATCATCTCCTTGAGCTCGGCGCGCAACTGGCTGGCCTTGGCGGCGTCGCCGCCGGCCTGCTCCTCGATCACCCGCTCCAGCAGGCTCACGGCGAAGGTCACGCCGCAGGCCTTGATCGCCTGCACGTCGCAGGGGGCGAGCAGGTAAGGGGCGACCTGCGGTTCGGCCAGGGAGTTCTGCAGCAGCGCAGTGACTGAGCCCAGCGATTCGCCTTTTGCACTACGTGCGAAATCGGCGACATCGTCACGGTCGAGCAGGTCGGCCATGCAGTCGCAGTGGGAGGTGATATCGATCACCTCGCCCTGGCGAATGACCACCAGGGCCGGGCCATCCTCACGCCAGACGCGTCCCACCAGCAGAGCCTGATCAACATCCTCGGGAAGATAAGCAGTCGTCTTGTTGTCGTTCACGTCTCATGCCTCGCGTTTGCCATCCACCAGGCGTGACACCCCCCAGGGGTTGCCGTCGCGCAGCGGTTCGGGCAAGAGTCCCTGCGGCAACGCCTGGTAGCACACCGGGCGCAGGAAGCGGAAGATCGCCGCGCTGCCTACCGAGGTGGTGCGTGAGTCGGAGGTGGCCGGGAAGGGGCCGCCATGAACCATGGCGTGACACACCTCGACCCCGGTAGGCCAGCCGTTGGCGAGTATCCGCCCCGCCTTGCGTTCGAGGATCGGCAGCAGCTGTTTCGCCGCGTCGAGATCGCCGTCGTCCATCTGCAGGGTGGCAGTGAGCTGACCTTCCAGGTGGGCCGCGACGCGCTTCACTTCTTCCAGGGCGGCGCACTCGATCACCAGCGAGGTGGCACCGAATACCTCTTCCTGCAGCTCAGGCTCGGCGAGGAAGTCAGCCGCCGTGGTGACATACAGCCCGGCCTGACAGGCATGGGCGGTCTCGCCGGCCTGGCCGCGGGCCGCTTCGCGTACCTTGCCGTTGGAGGCGAGCCGGTCCACGCCCTGCTCGTAGGCGCTGTGAATGCCCGGGGTGAGCATGGTCTGACCGGCGCTCTGCTTAACGGCGGCGCCTGCGGCCTCAACGAAGGCGGAAAGCTCGGCGCCCTTCACGCCGATCACCAGCCCGGGGTTGGTGCAGAACTGCCCGGCGCCCATGTTGAGCGAGGCGACGAAGCCCTCGGCGAGCTGGGCGCCGCGCGCCTTGAGCGCCTCGGGCAGCAGGAACACCGGGTTGATCGAGCTCATCTCGGCGTAGACCGGGATCGGCTGGGAACGGTCCTGGGCGGTTCTCATCAGCGCGGTGCCGCCACTGCGGGAGCCGGTGAAGCCGACGGCTTGAATGCGCGGGTCGGCCACCAGTGCCTGGCCCACCTCACGGCCGGAGCCGAACAGCAGCGAGAACACCCCTTCGGGCAGGCCGCTCTTCTCCACCGCTCGCTGCACCGCACGGCCCACTAGCTCCGAGGTGCCGGGGTGGGCGGAGTGCGCCTTGACGATCACCGGACAGCCGGCGGCCAGCGCCGAGGCGGTGTCGCCGCCGGCCACGGAGAAGGCCAGCGGGAAGTTGGAGGCGCCGAACACGGCCACCGGGCCCAGCGGAATGTGGCGCTGGCGCAGGTCGGCACGGGGCAGCGGCTGACGCTCGGGCAGCGCCGGATCGAGACGCAGGTCGAGCCACTCGCCGGCGCGTACCACCGAGGCGAACAGGCGCAGCTGGCCGCAGGTACGGCCGCGCTCGCCCTCGAGGCGGGCGCGGGGCAGGCCGGTCTCGGCCATGGCGCGCTCGATCAGCTCGTCGCCGATGGCCTCGATCTCGCCGGCCACGCTTTCGAGAAAGGCGGCGCGTGCTTCGAGGGTCGTCTCGCGATAGACACCGAACGCCGCCTCGGCGAGTTCGCAGGCGCGCGCCACCTCGGCGTGGGTGCCACCGGCGTAGGCGGGCGCCAGCCGCTCGCCGGTGGCGGGGTCGACGGCGTGAATGGGCGTGGAACTGCCGCTGACGGCTTCACGGCCGATCAGCATCTTGCCTTCCAGGGACATGATTGGGCTCCTGCGGTTGTCATCGATGATGGATTCGGTCCGACGGATGCACGGCTAGGTGTGTCCAGTTTCATCGTGGGTGATGAAGCGACTAAGTTCAATCTTTTAACTTAGTTGTTGGCATCGACTTTGGTCGCAAGCGCTGGTGGGTGAATCAGAAAAAGGTGTCGCCCAGATCGCTTGGACCATGAATGATACTGGCCAGAACCTGGGCGGCGGCGCCTCTGGCGGCGATGAAGGTGGAGTCCTTGACTACCCGCAGCGGTACCTGCTGAGTGGTGCCGAGCAGTCGGTTCTGGTTGGCCTTGAAGAAGTCGAGGGCAGGGCCGAGCAGAGGCGCACCCAACTGGGTGAGGGAACCGCCCAGCACGATTTCGGAGGGGTTCTGAGTGTGGTGGAGGTTGAGCAGCAGGACCCCCAACGCTTCGCCTGCTCGGCGCAGCGTGACCTGCACGTCGGGCTCATCCAGCCTTGGCAGCAAGCTCTCGATCAGGTCTTCCTCTTCCGCAATACCCAGGGCGGCGCGGATCGACCAGCCACTGACCAGGGTTTCGGCACAGCCGCGATTGCCACAGTGGCAATAGAGCCCCCCAGGTTGCAGGACGGTATGGCCGATCTCGCCGGCCAGACCCTGGATGCCGCGAGTGACCAGCGGTAGATGGCTGCCTTCCACCATGCCGCTGCCGATGCCGGTGCCGGCGCTGACGTAAACCAGCGACTCGGGAATGTTGCCGGTACGGAAGTAGAGTTCGCCGAAGGCGGCCGACTTCGCTTCGTTGTCCATCAGCCAGGTGCCCTCCAGGTGGGGCAGGTGGGGACGAAGCAGCTCGAGGAAACGCACGTCTCGCCAGCCCAGGTTGGGAGCGAGCCGCAGTACCGGCTTGTTGGGTGCGATAGGGCCGGGCAGGGCAATGCCGAGGCCCAGACAACGGCGATTCTTGATCCGGGCGTCTTGCATCAGCGCGTGCAACAGCTCCCCAAGCAGCTCGGCAGTGACTTCGGGCGTGGTGGGAACGAGGTGCTCGTGGTGTGAAACCAGCACCTGGCCCGCCAGCGTACAGGCCACCAGACGTAGACCATGTACGCCAACCTCTGCGCCGAGCAGGACGTGCTGCTCTTCGTTGAGGTGCAGGGCACGACCCGGGCGACCGCCGCTGCTCTTCTGCAGTTCCCCTTCCCGCAACCAACCTTGATTCAGCAAGGATTGCACGCCGGCGCCCACGGTGGCCTTGGTCAACTGCGCCTGGGTGGCGATGTCGGCACGAGTGAGGCCGGGGGTACGACGCACGAGTTCGAGAATGGCGCTGCGGTTGAGCCGCTTGAGGAAGTGGAGATCGCCCGCCTTGTGCTGCTGATTGCTGGTAGACATAGAGTAAGGAGGCCCTGCGGTCCGCGCGCAGCGGAAAAGCGGATGAAGCGAAGCCCATGCGTAGTGTACCGATGTGCGTCTTGGTGCGATGCGATAGGCTGGTTGGTTCCAAGAATAAACGAATTGAAATGCATCGGCCATGCTCGGCAAGGGCTATCCAATACCGCATTCTGCGGCAATCTATCTGATTTAGATAAATAAACACCGATTGTCGACTAACGTCGCATTGCTGATCCAGCCTAGGGTGTCCACTCTCCGCTTAGTAAATAGAAAAAACTAAGTGGAGAGAGCATGAGCAACGACGCGGCGCGTTACCCCAGCCTCGAACAGCGGGTGGTTTTCATTACTGGCGGCGGTAGCGGCATTGGCGCAGAGCTGACCCGGGCCTTTCACCGACAGGGGGCTCGTGTTGCTTTCGTCGATATCGATGATGCCGCCAGCCAGGCGCTGGTGGAGCGGCTCAAGGCAGAGACCGGCCAGGCGCCGCACTATCGTCACTGCGACATACGTGACGTCGCGGCCCTGCAAACGGCCATTGCCGAGGTCGGTCGCGAGCTTGGGCCCATCCATACCCTGGTCAACAACGCTGCCAACGACGATCGCCATACCTGGCAAGAGGTCGACGTTGCCTATTGGGACGAGCGCATGTCGCTCAATCTGCGGCCGATGTTCTTTGCCGCCCAGGCAGCGGCGCACCAGATGATCGAGGCCGGCGGCGGCGCGATCATCAACTTCGGCTCGATCAGCGTACAGATGGCCATCCCCGAGCTGTCGACCTACGTCACCGCCAAGGCGGCGGTGCATGGCCTGACCCGCAGCCTGGCGCGCGACCTGGGACGCTACGGTATCCGCGTCAACACGCTGGTGCCCGGCTCGATCCTGACCGAGCGTCAGCTGCAGAAGTGGATCGGCCCCGAAGAGGAGGCATCGATCCAGGCCCATCAGTGCTTGAAGCTACGGCTCGAGCCCAGGCACATCGCCCCTACCGTCCTGTTCCTGGCCAGCGCCGATAGCGTCGCGATAACGGGCCAGGAGATAGCCGTGGATGGCGGCTGGGGCTGATTTTTCATTGCAATGATTTTCTCAAAACAAGAGGTGCAACATGCGCTTACAACAAGACAAGGAGCTCGCCATGCACATTTCAGGACAACGCTCGGCACAGTCGATGCGCGGTAAGCGCTGGCTGGCCGCTGCCGTTGCGCTCACTTCGGGTCTGGCTGCATTCGCTGCGGCAGCCGATACCACCGTACGCGTGCTGAGAGTCGAGATCAGTGACGTCGAAAAACGCTATTACGACAACATCATTGCCGAGTACGAGGCACAGAATCCGGGCGTCAACGTGGTTTTCGAGTACATCGCCAACGAGGCCTACAAGACGCGCCTACCGACACTTCTGCAGTCCAACCAGCGCCCCGACATTTTCTACAGCTGGGGTGGCGAGGGGCTGCGCGATCAGGTCGAGGCCGGCTTCGTGCGCGACCTCACCGAGGAGATGCAGGACGGTTGGCAGGATCTATATCCCGAGTCGGCCGTACGCGCCTTCACGCTGGACGATCGGGTCTACGGTGCGCCGCTCTACGCTACCGTGGTGGGCTTCTGGGCCAACACCGCACTGACCGAACAGGCCGGCGTCGACATCGAAGCCATCGAGACCTGGGAGGACCTGCAGGAGGCGGTGGTCGCCCTGCGCGAAAGCGGCATCACCCCTGCAGTGGTGGGTGGCCAGGATGGCTGGCCGATGCACTTCTACTGGGGTTACCTGGCTACGCGCCTGGCCGGCGGCGAGGGCATCGAGGCGGCCAGTGAGGGCGAGAACGGCGGCTTCGAGGGTGAGCCCTTCGTGCGCGCCGGCGAACTGCTGCAGTCCTTCGTCGAGCTCAATCCCTTTCAGTCGGGTTTCATGGCGACCTCCTACGAGCGCGCCAGCGCCATGTTCGGCGATGGTGAGGCGGCCCTGCACCTGATGGGCGACTGGGACTACATTCCCTCCAAGGAGCGCTCGATGACGGGCGAGGGCGTGCCCGACGAGGATCTCGAGTTCATTCGTTTTCCCCGAGTGGACGATGGTGCCGGCAACGATGACAGCTTCGGCGGCATGAACGGCTTTGCCGTGACCCGCGATGCCTCCGACGAGGCGGTGGACTTCCTGCGCTTCCTGCTCAACGAGGAGAACCAGCGCGAGGCGGCGCGGCTCGGCATCTTCGTGCCGGTGGCGCACGGCTCCGAGGAGGAGCTCGACACGCCCTATGCGCGCAAGGTGGCGCAGATCCTCAGCGAGTCGAACTTCCACCAGGTGTTCCTCGACCAGGCGCTGGGCACTTCCGTCGGCGCCACGGTGAACGATATCAGCGGCGACCTGGCTCTGGGCGAGATCACGCCCGAGGAGGCGGCTGCCCAGGTCGAAGAGGCCTGGATGTTCCGCTGAGCCGTTCGTCGGACGCATCCACGATCTCTGAGCATGCCCGGTGCCGCGCTCACGCCGCGCCGGGCCCCGTTCTCCGAAGGGAATCCGTCATGAGTACCCTGACCCGACCTGCCGTGCACAGGAGAAGCAACGCCGATCGTCTGCGGCAGGGGCTGGCCAACGGCAAGTTCACCGCCGTGCTGATCCTGCTGCCGCCGGCGCTGATCCTGTTCTCGTTGTTCGTCATCCTGCCGCTGGCCGACGCGGCCTATTACAGCGCCTTCTCCTGGAACGGCTACGGCACGCCGACCAACTTCGTCGGCACCCAGAACTACGAGCGCCTGCTCGACCACTCGGTGTTCCACACTGCGCTATGGAATACCGCCAAGCTGATCCTCGTCTCCTTGATCATCCAGATGCCGCTGGCGCTTGGCCTGGCGCTGCTGGTGTATCGCAAGACACCGACCAACACGTTATTCCGGCTGGTGTTCTTCCTACCCTACATTCTTGCCGAAGTGGCCGCCGGGTTGATCTGGAGCTTCGTCTTCGACGGCGACTACGGCATCACCGCCCTCATGTTCCAGACCCTGGGGCAGGAGTCGGTCTATGTGCTGGCCGACCGTCAGTGGGCTTTTCCGGCGATCATGACGGTCATCGTGTGGAAGTACTTCGGCTTCCACATGATGATCTATATCGCCGCGCTGCAGAGCGTGCCCAAGGACCTGATCGAGGCGGCCAAGCTCGAGGGGGCCAAGCCGCGCCAGGTGGCACTGTTCGTACAGATTCCCATGATCAAGCACGCCATCGTGGTGAGCGGCTTCTTCGCCATCATCGGTTCGCTGCAGATCTTCGACATCATCATCCCGATGACCAACGGCGGGCCATCCAACTCGACCCATACCATCGTCACCTATCTCTACACCTTCGGCCTGTCTCGGCTCAACATCGGCTTCGGTAGTGCCGCCGCCGTGGTGTTGTTCGTGCTCGCCATCGGCATTGCGCTGTTCTACCAGCGCGCCACGGCGAAGGAGGAGCGCCCATGAACAGCGCGACTTTCCGCAACACCCTGCGCGTGATCGTATTGATCCTGGTGGCCAGCCTGGTCATCGGCCCGCTGCTGGCGTCCTTCTTCGGTGGCTTCAAGACCAACGCCGAGCTGCGCACCAATCCGCTGTGGCTGCCTGACGCCTGGAATCCGCAGAACTACGTCGCGATCTTCCTCGACGGCAACTTCTGGCGCTACATGGGCAACTCGTTCTTCATCTCGTCGATGACGGTGCTGCTGACCCTGGTGGTGGGTGCGGCGGCGGCCTACGTGTTCTCGCAGATCCGCTTCTTCGGCTCGCGGATGATCCACTCCTATCTGCTGCTGGGACTGATGTTCCCCTTCGCCGCGGCGATTCTGCCGTTGTTCATCAAGGTGCGCGACCTGGGTCTGCTGGATACCTACTGGGCGGTGATCCTGCCGCAGACCGCCTTCGGACTGTCGCTGGCGATCCTGCTGTTCAAGGCGTTCTTCGATCAGCTGCCCAAGGAGCTGTTCGAGGCCGCCTACGTCGACGGCTGCAGCTACCTGCGCTTCTTCTGGTCGTTCACCCTGCCGCTGTCGACGCCGATCCTGGCCACCGTGGGGGTGTTCGTCTTCGTGCAGAGCTGGAACAACTTCCTGCTGCCGCTGGTGGTGCTCAACGACCGCTCCATCTACACCTGGCCGCTGGGCATGATGCAGTTCCAGGGCGAGTACCTGACCCAGTGGAACATGATCCTGGCGTTCGTGACGCTGACCATCACGCCGGCGGTGATTTTCTTCCTCGCCGCGCAGAAATACATCGTGGCCGGGCTGACCGGCGGCTCCGTCAAGGGATGACACCGATGACCGATACCATCCGCAATCCGATTCTTCCTGGCTTCAACCCCGATCCCTCGATCTGCCGGGTGGGCGAGGACTACTACATTGCCACCTCCACCTTCGAGTGGTACCCGGGGGTGCAGATCCACCATTCGCGAGATATGGCCAACTGGCGGTTGGTGAGCCGGCCGTTGGCCCGGGCCGCCCAGCTCGACATGCGCGGCAATCCCGATTCCTGCGGCATTTGGGCGCCTTGCCTGTCCCATGCCGACGGCCTGTTCTGGCTGATCTACACCGACATGAAGCGCTACGAGGGCAACTTCAAGGACGGCCACAACTACCTGGTCACCGCGCCCGCCATCGAGGGGCCCTGGAGCGACCCGGTATATCTCAACTCCAGCGGCTTCGACCCCTCGCTGTTCCACGACGACGACGGCCGCAAGTGGCTGGTCAACCTCAAGTGGGACTATCGTCAGCGCGAGGGCGGCGACCGTTTCGGCGGCATCCTGCTACAGGAGTACGACGTCGAGCGTAGGCAGTTGGTCGGTCCGATCCGCAACATCTTTGCTGGCACCGGCATGAAGCTCACCGAGGGGCCGCACCTCTATCGCCGCGACGGCTGGTACCACCTGCTGGTGGCCGAGGGTGGTACCGGCTACGACCACGCCGTGACCATGGCGCGCTCGCGAGAGATCGCCGGCCCCTATGAGGTACACCCGGACAATCCGGTGCTGACCACACGCCAGGATCCAGACAATCCGCTGCAGCGCGCCGGCCACGCCGATCTGGTGGAAACGCCAGCCGGCGAGACCTGGATGGTGCATCTGTGCAGCCGCCCGCTGCCCGGCACGCGGCGTTCGCCGCTGGGGCGCGAGACGGCGATCCAGAAGGTCGAGTGGGGAGAGGACGGCTGGCTGCGCCTGGCTCATGGTGGCAACGTCCCGGCGCTGGAGGTGGCCATCTCTGGTGACAAGAATGGTGTGACGCAGCAGGCCCCGGCCGAGGAGGAGCGCTACACCTTCGCGTCCGGTGAGCTGCCGGCGGCGTTCCAGTGGCTGCGTACACCCGAGCCCGAGCGGCTCTTCTCGCTCGACGCGCGGCCCGGCTACCTGCGCCTGTTCGGCCGCGAATCGGTGGGCTCCTGGTTCGAGCAGGCGCTGGTGGCAAGGCGCCAGGACGGCTGGCACTGCAGCGCCGAGACCGAGCTTGAGTTCGAGCCCGACGACATCCAGCAGTTCGCCGGGCTGATCGCCTACTACAACCGCTTCAAGTTCCACTATCTCGCGGTGAGCCTGAACGACGAGGGTGACAAGGTGCTCAGCGTGATGAGCTGCCACGACGAGTGGCCCAGCGGGCAGCTCGACATCGCCGAGCCCGGCCTAGTGCTCGAGCCCGGCCTGCCGGTGCGCCTCGGCCTCGACATTCGCGAGCGCGAGCTGCAGTTCCGCTTCGCCCAGGGCAGCGCCGAGTGGCGACCGATCGGCCCGGTGCTGGACGCCGGTTTGCTCTCCGACGAAGGCAGCGGCCGCGCCCACGGCTACTTCACCGGCAACTTCCTGGGTATGGCGGCGCACGATATCAGCGGACGCGCCACGCCGGCCGACTTCGCCGGGTTCCGCTATCGCCGCAACACCCGTTGAACCTGATTACGCCATAACCAAACACAACAGGCGCCAAGATGAGAGCACGCTATGGCTGACGTAACATTGGTCGACATCGAGAAGACCTTCCGTGGCAAGACCACGGTGATCCCCAACCTCAACCTGCGCATCGAGGACGGCTCCTTCACCGTGCTGGTGGGTCCCTCCGGCTGCGGCAAGTCGACCCTGCTGCGCATGATCGCCGGGCTCGAAACGGTGACCCGCGGCGCGATTTCCATCGGCGGGCGCGATGTCACCACCGCCGAGCCCAGCGAGCGCAACATCGCCATGGTGTTCCAGTCCTATGCGCTCTATCCGCACATGACGGTGGCGCGCAACATCGACTTCGGCATGCGCCTGGCCAAGGTGCCCGCCGAGGAGCGCAAGGCAAAGGTGGCCGAAGCGGCGCGTCTGCTCAACCTGGAAGAGCTGCTCGAGCGCAAGCCGGCCGAGCTCTCCGGCGGCCAGCGCCAGCGCGTGGCCATTGGTCGCGCCATCGTGCGCAACCCCGGGGTATTCCTGTTCGACGAACCGCTCTCCAACCTCGATGCGGCGCTGCGCAATCGCATGCGCGTGGAGCTGGCCGAGCTGCACCAGCGGCTCGACGCTACCATGATCTACGTCACCCACGATCAGGTCGAGGCGATGACCCTGGCCGACTGCATCGTGGTGATGAACGCCGGGCAGATCGAACAGGTCGGCACGCCGATGAATCTCTACCAGCGGCCCGAGACGCTGTTCGTGGCCGGCTTCATCGGCTCGCCGAAGATGAATCTGATCGAAGGCGACGTGGCCAAGGCCCATGGCGCCACCACGCTGGGCATTCGCCCGGAACACCTCGAGGTGAGCCGCGAAGCGGGGGAGTGGCGCACCAGGGTGAGGGTGGTCGAGATGCTCGGTGCCGACGCCTTTGCCTATGTCGACAGCGATGCCACCGGCCCGCTCACCGTACGTCTACCCGGCGATGCCGAGGTGCGCAGCGGTGACATTCTCTACCTGACGCCGCGTTACGAGCTGCTGCACGCTTTTGGCCTCGATGGGCGACGACTGCCGGACGAGGCCCTGGCCAGGCCTCGGGCCAGCATGGCTTGAGCCGGGAGAGAGTAGTGCAATGACGACGATCACTCTCGACAACGGCAGGCTGCGGCTGGTGGTCAACCCGCTGGTCGGCGGCTCCGTGGTGCGCTACGACAGGCTCACCGAGCACGGCCCCGAGCCGCTGATGCGCCCGGGCAGCGACACCGAGCGCGACCCCAACCGGCTGGCCATGTATCCGCTGGTGCCGTGGTCCAACCGTATCGGCGGGGGCGGCTTCACCTGGCAGGGTCACTACTACCCGCTAGCGGCCAATCTGGAAGGTGAATCCCTGCCGATCCACGGCGACGGCTGGCAGAGGGCATGGCGGGTGGAGTGGCAAGCACAGCACGAACTGCGCCTGACGCTGCGCTCGTATGAGCAGCCGCCGTTCGATTACCGGGCGGAGCTCACTTATCGCCTGGTGGATGACACCCTCGAGGTGACCCTCGCCGTGACCCATCTGGGAGAAACACCGGCTCCCTATGGCCTGGGCCTGCATCCCTGGTTCCCGCGCAGCGCCGAGGTACGTCTCGAGGCTATCGCCGAGGGCGTGTGGGAGGTCGACGCCGACCAGTTACCCACCGAGTGGCACCGGCTCGAAGCGATCGAGAGCTGGAATTTCTCGCGAGGCAAGAGGCTGCCGAGCGGCAGGATCGACAACCTCTTCACCGGTTGGAATGGCCGTGCCGAGCTGCATTGGCCCGAGCGCGGCGTGACGCTCGAGGTGTGTGCCGATACCTCGCGCTACCTGGTGTTCTCGCCGGGCGAGCAGGCGGATTTCTTCTGCTTCGAGCCGGTTTCCCACGAGGTTGACGCGCACCGCCGTAGCGATCCGCAGCGCCAAGGGATAGTTGAGCTGTGCACCGGGGAGTCTCTTTCGATGCGCTGCCGTTTCCGCTGCCGCGCCAGCTAAATCCACCCCTATCGATATCAAGGAGCTATCTACCGTCACATTCCGACCACTTAGTTCAAAGAAATTACCAATAACAAGCCATACCGATGCAATCATTCTCGAGGAGCACAACAATGAAAACGCCACGACACTCAGCATACTCCCTGGCCCGTCTGGGGCTAATCGGGCTTGGCTGCCTTGCTTTAGGCACCGCCCAGGCTCAGGAAGACTTTATCTCAGGCATTGATTTCACCGGCTATGCTCGGTCCGGCGTCGGCAACACCGCAGGCGGCGGCGACCAGGCCTGCTTTCGAGCCAGCGGCGCGGGAGCCAAGTATCGCCTGGGCAACGAGTGTGAGACCTATGCCGAGCTGGGCCTGGGTGCCACTCTGTTCGAAGAGGGCGACAGGTCGTTCTATTTCAACAGCATGGTGGGGTACTTCACGAATCAGCTGAACGACTCCGAGGATACCGAGGTCTCCCTCCGGCAGCTGTACGTGCAGGGCAACAACGTGGTCGACGCCTTGCCCGGCGCCACCCTGTGGGCGGGTAAGCGCTTCTACCGCCGCCACGACATACACATCAACGACTTCTTCTACTGGGACTCCACCGGCCCCGGTGGCGGTATCGAGAACATCGACGTGGGTACCGGCAGGCTGCATTTGGCGTGGATGCGCGCCACCGGCACCGACGACACGGAATATCCCGATGCCGACAACCGTATCTCCAACGACACCCTGGACATCCGCTGGTCGGACATTCCCGTCAATCCCGGCGGCAGCCTGGTGCTGGGCTACAACTACGGTCGCGCCCAGCTCAGCGAAGCCCAGGAGGCGTATTACCAGGGCAGCGAGGCCAAGCGGGGCCACATGGTGACCCTGCAGCATGAGCAGAGCAATTGGTTCGGCGGCACCAACAAGCTGGCGCTGCAGTATGCCACCGACGGCATCATCAACGCTGGCACCGGCCAGGGGCGCATGAATGCCGGGGTCTCTCCGGACGTGCCCGGTGGCGAGATGTGGCGCGTGATCAATCACGGCAACGTCTGGCTCGCGCCCGACAGGTTCGACTTGCTGTATGCCGCCATCTATGAGGAGAAGCGTTTCGACGACGACTCCGGGGCCACCTGGATGTCGGTCGGCGTTCGTCCGACCTACTACTGGACCGGCAATCTCAGCACGGCTGTGGAGATAGGCCATGACTACGTCGATCCCGAGAACGGCGATCCCAGCCGCCGCTTGACCAAGGCCACCCTGGCGCAGCAGTGGTCGGCAGGCGTGGGTGGTTTCGCGCGACCGGTGATTCGCGCTTTCGTCACCTATGCAGACTGGAACGGCGACGCTTTCCTGGCGGATCGTACCAGCCGCTCCATCGATGCGGGCGCGGCGGGCGACGCCATCAACATCGACGACAGCGACGGTGTGACCTTTGGCCTCCAGATGGACGTGTGGTGGTAACGCGCACCAGGACACCCTTCATCGCGGGGTTTCCTCCCCTTGGCGCCCGCACGGGCGCCCTTTTTGCGGAGTACGTGTGATGCAGGAACGCAAGGTAATGAGCCGCTCGGCCTATATCTTCATGATCTGCTGTATCGCTGCCATCGGCGGCTTCTTGTTCGGCTTCGACAGTGGCGTCATCAACGGCACGGTCGACGGCCTGCAGGCCGCCTTCGGTTCCGACAGTGTGGGCACCGGCTTCAACGTCGCTTCGATGCTGCTCGGCTGTGCCGTGGGTGCCTTCTTTGCCGGACGCCTGGCGGATCGCTTCGGTCGCCGCACGCTGCTGATCGTGGCAGCGGTGTTCTTCCTCGTCAGCGCCTGGGGCTCGGGCGTTGCCGGAAGCTCCATGGAGTTCGTCTTCTATCGGGTCCTGGGCGGTATGGCGGTAGGGGCGGCCAGCGTGATGACCCCGGCCTATATCAGCGAAGTGGCGCCTGCCGCCTATCGCGGGCGGCTCGCTACCATCCAGCAGGTAGCGATCATCTCGGGGCTGTTCGTGGCCTTTCTCAGCAACTACGTGCTGGCCCATGTATCGGGCTCGGCCATGGCCGAGCTGTGGCTGGGCTTCGCCACCTGGCGCTGGATGTTCTGGATCGAGCTGCTGCCGGCGGCGGTGTTCCTGCTGGCGCTGCTGTTCATTCCCGAGAGCCCGCGCTACCTGATCAGCAGCGGTAAACAGGGTGAGGCGCGCCGCGTGCTGGGCCTGGTGATGCCCGAGGGCGAGGTGAGCGCCAAGATGGCGGAGATCGATGCGACCCTGGCTCGCGATCACAAGCCGCGTCTGCGCGACGTACTCGACCGTACCACCGGCAAGGTGCACGGCATCGTCTGGGTGGGCATCGGGCTGGCCGTGTTCCAGCAGCTGGTGGGCATCAACGTGGTGTTCTACTACGGCGCCGTGTTGTGGCAGTCGGTGGGCTTCTCCGAGGCCGATGCGCTGCTGATCAACGTCATCTCGGGAGCGGTAAGCATTGGCGCCTGCCTGCTCGCCATCGCCCTGATCGACAAGATCGGGCGCAAGCCGCTGCTGTGGGCGGGCTCGGTGGGCATGGCCCTGACCCTGGCCTGCATGGCCTTCGCCTTCTCCACGGCGACCCTGGTCGATGGCCGCCTGCGCCTCGGCGACGACATGGGTGTGTTCGCCCTGCTGGCGGCCAATGCCTACGTGTTCTTCTTCAACGTCTCCTGGGGCCCGGTGATGTGGGTGATGCTCGGCGAGATGTTCCCTAACCAGATGCGCGGCTCGGGCCTGGCCATCGCCGGGCTGTTCCAGTGGCTGGCCAACTTCGGCATCACCATGACCTTTCCCATCATGCTGGCCACGATCGGCCTGGCCGGTGCCTACGGCTTCTACGCCCTGTGCGCGGTGATATCGGTGTTCTTCGTGTTGCGCCTGGTCAAGGAGACGCGGGGCAAGGAGCTCGAAGAGATGGCTTACGAGTGAGCGGGGCAAACGCTCGCTGAATGACGACGAATAAAAAGGAGCAATATTATGTCGCTTTCACGACGTCGGTTTCTGCAGAGCAGCGTCGCCCTGGCCGGTCTTGCCCAACTCAAGGGAGTGGCCATGGCGCGTGCACTCGAGACGACCGGGCTCAAGCAGGTATTCCAGGATGACTTCTTGATCGGCACGGCCATCAGCAACCGCACGCTGGCCACCCGCGATCAGACGTTGCTCGACATCATCGCCCATGAGTTCAATGCCATCACCGCCGAGAACTGCATGAAGTCCGGTGAGATCCAGCCAGCCCAGGGCGAATGGGACTGGGAACTGGCCGACCGCTTCGTGGCGTTCGGGCGTGAGCAGGACATGACGCTGGTCGGCCATGCTCTGGTGTGGCACTCCCAGACGCCTGACGATCTGTTCGTCCATACCGATGGACGGCAGGTGTCGCGTGCCGAGCTCGAGCGCCGTATGGAGACCCATATCGCTACCCTGATGGAGCGTTACCGGGGCCAGGTGCCTATCTGGGACGTGGTCAACGAGGCGATCGATGAGGATCGGGGCTGGCGGCGCAGCCCCTGGTTTGAGATCTTCGGCGGCGCTGACTACATGGAAAGGGCCTTTCACCTGGCGCACGAGATCGACCCCAGGGCGCAATTGCTCTACAACGATTACAACATGCACGATCCGGGGAAACGCGAGTTCCTGGTCGAGGTGTTACGCGACTATCGTCGGCGGGGCGTACCGATACAGGGTGTCGGCCTGCAGGGGCATGTGGGGCTCGACTTTCCCGACCTCGTGGAGTTCGAGCGCAGTATCGAAGCCTATGCGGCTGAGGGCATGCGCATCCACATCACCGAGATGGAGGTCGATGTGCTGCCGGTCGCCTGGGAGCACACTGGAGCTGATATTGCCACGGACTTCGATTATGCCGATGAGCTCGACCCCTTCACCGAGGGCTTGCCGGCGGAGGTCGAGGCACGGCTCACCGAGCGCTATGTCGAAATGTTCGAGCTCTTTCTGCGCCATCGCGACAAGATCGACCGCGTCAGTACCTGGGGAACCTACGATGCCGAGTCCTGGAAGAACGACTTCCCGGTGCGGGGGCGTACCAACTACCCGCTGCTGTTCGACCGCCAGCGGCGGCGCAAGCCCGCCTATCACGCGGTGGCGGCACTGGGCGGATGATTCCTGAAGCATTAGGGTTGTCATCACGCATACGAGTTCCAGGCTGCGGCCCGGCAATTTAAGGATCATTGACATGACCCAACGCAAGATCACGCCCGACCAGCTTCGCTCGCGCTGGTGGTTCGACAACCCCGAATCGCCCGGCACCACGGCGCTGTGCATCGAGCGCTACATGAACTACGGCATCACGCTGGAGGAGCTCGCCGGCGGCAAGCCGATCATCGGCATCTGCCAGTCGGGCTCCGACCTGACGCCGTGCAACCGCCACCACATCGAGCTGGTCAAGCGGGTCAAGGAGGGCATTCGTGCCGCCGGCGGGGTGCCGTTCGAGTTCCCGCTACACCCGATCCACGAGAACGCGCGGCGGCCCACCGCCGCGCTGGATCGCAACCTGGCCTACCTGGGCCTGGTCGAGGTGCTGCACGGCTACCCGCTCGACGGCGTGGTGCTTACCACCGGCTGCGACAAGACGACCCCGGCGAGCCTGATGGCGGCGGCCACGGTCAACATTCCCGCCATCGTGCTTTCTGGTGGGCCGATGCTCAACGGCTGGCGCGGTCCTGATCGGGTCGGCTCCGGTACCATCATCTGGGAGCTGCGCAAGCGTCTCGCGGCGGGTGACATCGATTACGCCGAGTTCCTCGCCCGGGCCACCGATTCGGCGCCCTCGGTGGGGCACTGCAACACCATGGGTACCGCTTCGACCATGAACTCCATGGCCGAGGCGCTGGGCATGAGCCTGCCCGGCTCGGCAATGATTCCCGCGCCCTACAAGGAGCGCGCCATGGTGGCCTACGACACCGGCGCGCGTATCGTCGACATGGTGTGGCAGGACCTGCGCCCCAGCGACATTCTCACCCGCCAGGCGTTCGAGAACGCCATCGTGGTGTGCTCGGCGCTGGGCGGCTCCTCCAACGCACCGATCCACATCAACGCCATTGCCCGTCACTCGGGCATCGAACTGACCAACGATGACTGGCAGACGCTGGGCCATGCGATCCCGCTGCTGGCCAACGTGATGCCCGCCGGGGCCTATCTCTCCGAGGAGTTCCATCGCGCCGGAGGCGTGCCGGCGGTGGTCAGCGAGCTGCTCGGCGCCGGCAAGCTCCATGGCGAAGTCCTTACCGTCAATGGCCGCATGCTGGCCGACAACGTGGCGGGCTGCGAGACCCGCGACCCCGAGGTGATCCGCCGCTACGACAATCCGCTGGTCGAGCATGCCGGCTTCCTCAACCTCAAGGGCAACCTGTTCGATTCGGCGCTGATGAAGACCAGCGTGATCTCCGCCGACTTCCGCGCGCGCTTCCTCTCCAACCCCGACGATCCCAACGCCTTCGAGGGCAAGGTGGTGGTGTTCGACGGCTCGGAGGACTACCACGCGCGTATCGACGACCCGGCCCTGGACATCGACGAGCGCACCATTCTGGTGATGCGCGGGGCCGGTCCGGTGGGCCACCCCGGCGGCGCCGAGGTGGTCAACATGCAGCCCCCCGAAGCGCTGATCAAGCGTGGCATCGAGTCGCTGCCGTGCCTGGGCGACGGGCGCCAGTCGGGTACCTCCGGTTCGCCGTCGATCCTCAACGCGGCCCCCGAGGCGGCCACCGGCGGCGGCCTGGCGCTGCTCGAGGACGGTGATCGCCTGCGCGTCGATCTGAATCGCGGCGAAGTGCGCCTGCTGGTCGAGGACGCCGAGATCGAGGCGCGCCGCGAGCGTCTGCAGAGCCAGGGCGGCTACCGCTATCCCGGCCACCAGACGCCGTGGCAGGAGATCCAGCGCACCTTGGTCGAACCGCTGGATCGCGGCATGACGCTGGAGGGAGCCACCAAGTACCGTGACGTGGCACGTCGCACCCCCCCGCGGGACAACCATTGAGGCCAAAAGGGAATTCACCGAGCGAACGGAGACGAGCGATGCAAGACGGTGTGATCGAAGTGGCGGTGAAGCTCGACATGAGCCTGGGCGAGAGCCCGGTGTGGTCGGTGGCTCGCCAGACCCTCTACTGGACCGACATCAACAACGGCCACGTCTATGCCTGGCGTCCGCAGGAGGGTGGGGCGCCGACGCGCGCCGAGCTGGGCGAGAAGGTGGGCTGCGTGGCCCTCGACGAGACAGGGCTGGTGGCCGCTGCGGCCTCGGGCATCCTGCGCCTGCCCGAAAATGGCGAGCCCGAGCGGCTGGCCAACAACCCGGAGTGGGTGAAAGAACGACGGCAGGCGGGGCAGGGCAACCGCTTCAACGACGGTCGCTGCGACCCCGCCGGGCGCCTGTGGGTGGGCACCATCGATGCCGACGAGTCGAGCCCCAGCGCGGCGCTCTACTGTCTCGACAAGGGTGAACTCAGCCGTCGCCTGACGGGCCTTGGTATCTCCAACGGCCTGGCCTTCAGCCCCGACCGGCGCTGGCTCTACCACACCGACTCGCTGAGCCGGCGAATCCTGCGCTACCCCTTCGACGTCGAAAGCGGCACCTTGGGCGAGGGCGAGACCTGGGTCGACCTGGAAAGGCTGGGACTGACCGGCGTGCCCGACGGTGCGGCGGTGGACAGTGAGGGCTGCTACTGGAGCGCGCTATACGACGGCGGGCGCATCGTGCGCTTCTCGCCCGAGGGCGAACTGGTGGCGGAGCACCCGGTGCCGTGCCCGCACCCGACCATGGTGGCCTTCGGTGGGGCCGATCTGTGCACGCTTTACATCACCACTGCCACCCAGCACCTGGACGCCGAGGGCAAGGCGCGCTGGCCGCAGGCCGGCAACTTGCTGCAGATGAGAACCGGCGTGGCGGGGATTGCCGAGCCCGGCTTCAAGGGCTAGTCCCTCACCGGCTGCTATGACTCCGCGTGCGAGTTGGTCGGCGCTTTGTTGCAATTTGTATTAGCGGGGTTGGAGAAGATCGTTAGCGTCCTCATAAAGGCAGGGAAGGTCAATTTCGTTCGCCAAAGGAGTCGGCAAATGTCGCAAACCACGCTATTCACCCCGCTTCATCTGGGTGACCTGAATCTCCCCAATCGCGTGATCATGGCCCCGCTGACCCGCTCGCGCACCCCGGACAGCGTGCCCGGTAAGTTGCAGCAGATCTACTACGGCCAGCGTGCCGGTTCGGGGCTGATCATCAGCGAGGCCACCAATATTTCCCCCACCGCTCGCGGTTACGTCTACACGCCGGGCATCTGGACCGACGAGCAGGAAGCCGGCTGGAAGGGCGTGGTCGAGGCCGTGCATGCAAAGGGCGGTCGTATGGCGCTGCAGCTGTGGCATGTGGGGCGCGTCTCCCACGAGATGGTTCAGCCCGACGGTCAGCCGCCCGTAGCGCCCAGCGCCCTAAAGGGAGAAGGCGCCGAGTGCTTCGTCGAGTTCGAGGACGGCAGTGCAGGGCCACACCCCACCAGTACGCCGCGGGCGCTGGAGACTCATGAGATCCCCGGCATCGTCGAGGACTACCGCCAGGCCGCCGTGCGTGCCAAGCGCGCCGGGTTCGACATGGTCGAAGTGCACGCTGCCAACGCCTACCTGCTCAACCAGTTTCTGGCGACCGGTACCAACCGGCGTACCGATCAGTACGGTGGTTCCCTCGAGAATCGCGCGCGTTTCCCGCTGGAGGTGATCGATGCGGTTGCCGAAGTGTTCGACCCTGCACGAGTCGGCGTTCGCCTGACCCCGTTCATCGAGTTGTTCGGCCTTACCGACGACGAGCCCGAGGAGATGGCCTACTACCTGGCCGAGCAGTTCTCCAAGCGTGGTTTGGCCTACATCCATCTCAACGAACCCAACTGGGCCGGTGGCAGCATTACCTTCCCCGAGGGCTTCCGCCAGGGGATGCGTCAACGCTTCCGCGGTGCGTTGATTTACTGCGGCAACTACGATGGCGAGCGTGCACGCCGGCGCCTGGAAGATGGTACTGCCGACGCCGTGGCTTTCGGCCGTTCCTTCCTCGCCAACCCCGACCTGCCCGAGCGGCTGCGTGTGGGTGCCAAGCTCAATGAGCCCGATTCGAGCACCTTCTACGGCGGTGCCGAAAAAGGCTACACCGACTATCCCTTCCTGAATAACGGCCACGACCGCCTGGACTAGCCAGCGCGGGCGGCGGCTCTGTTGCTACTGGCCGAGCCGCTGCCCCAGCGCCTGCATGAAGCGCGTGCCCGCCGCGAGCTGTTCGATCTCGATGTATTCGTCGGGCTGGTGGGCCTGGCGAATGCTGCCGGGACCGCAGATCACGGTGGGCAGCCCCACGCGCTGGAACTGGCCGGCCTCGGTGGCGTAGGCGACCGCGCCGCTGGGCTGTTCGCCGAGCAGCTCGCGGCACAGGTCGAGTACTGCGACATTGTTGTCATCGGCCAGTGCCGGCACCGTGAGGTTGAGTGCCTCGGTGACGATGCTCGTCTCGGGGGCGCGGCGCTGCATCTCGGCCTCCAGTTCGGCGGCATAGGCATTCACGCGTTCGAACAGCACCTCGAAGCGGTCTCTGGGCAGGTGGCGAATCTCCCACTCGAAGGTGCACTCCCGGGCCATGATGTTGATCGCGGTACCGCCGGCGATCTTGCCCACGTGCAGGCTGGAGTGGGCGACGTTGAAGGCTTCATCGATGCGCCCCTCGGCGCGCAGCTCGGCCATGACATCTTCGATCTTCGTCACCAGCCGTGCGGCTACGTGGATTGCCGACACGCCCTGGTCGATCTGGCTGGAGTGCGAGGCGCGACCGGTCACGGTGGTACGCAGGTTGGTGGCGCCCTTGTGAGCCACCACCGGTTGCATCAAGGTCGGTTCGCCGACGATCACTGCGGCCGGGCGTGGGTGGTCGGCCATCAGCCGCTCGATCATGCGCGGCGCGCCGATGCAGCCCACTTCCTCGTCGTAGGAGAGCGCCAGGTAGATCGGCTTGTCCAGGCCGCGCTTCAGCCACTCGGGCAGTTCGGCCAGGGCGCAGGCGATGAAGCCCTTCATGTCGCAGGTGCCGCGTCCGTAAAGCTTGCCGTCGCCCTTGTCGACCAGAGTGAACGGGTCGGTGGACCAGGGTTGGCCGTCGACCGGCACCACGTCGGTATGCCCCGAGAGCACCACACCGCCCTGTACGTCAGGCCCGATGCGCGCTAGCAGGTTGGCCTTCCTGCCGTCGTCGCTTTCCACCCGCCAATGCTCGACCCCGTGCTCGTCGAGGTAGCTCTCGACGAAGGCGATCAGATCGAGGTTGGAATCGCGGGAAACGGTGGCAAAGCCAACCAGGCGTTCGAGCATCTCGGCGGCGGTCATGATTCTCTCCTTCAGGGTATTGCCTGAAGCCTATCACGCTAGTGGCGAGCGAGCAGAGCGCCTGCTGTCATGAGGGCTTATCAGGCCCTGCGCTGGTGCAGCCGACGCTCCAGTTGTTCCAAAAGGGTGGTCTCACCTCGCAGCCACGGACCGAGCAGGCGCATGGAGAGCGGAATGAACAGGAACACCATTAGCGGGGTCAGCGCCAACGTGCTGAACATGACCTTGGGTAACAAAGGCAAGTGCACAAGAAAAGGGCCTGCAAGCCACTGGAACGCAAGTGATACCGGAAAGAAGGCCAGCCAGATGGCAATCGCCTGCTTCCAGCGCGGCGGCGTCTTGCCGGTGGCCTCCTGGAACCATCCATCGAGGCCAATGGCGCGGTGAGCATGCGGTGCCTCATAAAGGCCTCGTCCGCGAGCAAGCCAGGCTCGACGCGAGGCGGAGTGCTCCCAGGCGGCCATCGTCTCGGCGTCCTTGAAGCGAAAGATGAGCTGATATTCATCGTCACCGGGTGGAGGGGCTAGCACGCCGGAGCCCAGGTAGCCGGTGAAGTCGGCTGCCAGCTCGCGGCCCTCTTCGAGCCAGGCGATGAAATCGAGGTAACGCCCACTCGCCACGCGGCGCGCCACCATCAGAGTGACAGGGGAGGATGACATTGTGTATCTCCTTGGCTTATGGCTCGGCGCCCGGGTAGGGGCCGATATCACTCGAGCCGGGTAGGCCCTCATGAATTTATAGCAAGAAGTATACCATGCTTGATCTTTCCGCTACTGAAGGCGTCGGTTTGTAGGCAAATGTTCGGCGAAGGGAGGCTCGAGTCATCATCAGAAAGAGGCAAAAGCAATGACTCGACATGTTTTCATTGATTGTGACTATCGATCCGGTGCATAAAAACAAGTCCCTTCTAATTTATCTTGCCTGGTATACCTATCTTCACGTTGATGGCTGGCAAGGAAACATGCGCCTCGGGAAACCTCTCGGCAACAAAGAGGTGGCAGTGCAGGCCGGTGATGAGCCGGGCCTCACTACGGCAAGACTCCATCAGCTCAACGATTTTGCACTTGATACAACACAGCGCGTCACCGAAGGGAGAGCATCATGGATAAAAAAGTCGACAGCAGCGCGGGCAAATGCCCCGTCATGCATGGGTCACGCACCAAGCGTGGAGATACCGGCAACTCCAATCAGGATTGGTGGCCCAACCAACTGAATCTCGGCATTCTTCACCAGCATGCTCCCAAGTCCAATCCGCTGGGCGAGGCGTTCGACTACGCCGAGGCGTTCAAGTCCCTCGATCTTGCCGCCGTCAAGCAGGACCTCGAAGCGCTGATGACCGACTCCCAGGAGTGGTGGCCGGCGGACTACGGCCATTACGGTCCGCTGTTCATCCGCATGGCCTGGCACAGTGCCGGCAGCTACCGGGTGGGCGACGGGCGTGGCGGCGCCGGTACCGGCACCCAGCGCTTCGCGCCGCTCAACAGCTGGCCCGATAACGGCAACCTGGACAAGGCGCGGCGCCTGCTGTGGCCAGTCAAGCGCAAGTACGGCAACAAGCTCTCCTGGGCCGACCTCTACATTCTGGCGGGCAATGTCGCGCTGGAGTCCATGGGCTTCAAGACCTTCGGCTTTGCCGGTGGACGTGAGGACGTCTACCAGCCGGAAGAGGACATCTACTGGGGCGCCGAGGACGAGTGGCTGGCCGACAGCGGCCATGCCAAGAGCCGTTACTCGGGTGAACGCGAGCTGGAGAATCCGCTGGCCGCGGTGCAGATGGGCCTGATCTACGTCAACCCGGAAGGGCCGGATGGCAACCCGGACCCGCTGGCCTCGGCCAAGGACATCCGTGAAACCTTCGCCCGCATGGCGATGAACGACTACGAGACCGTGGCGCTGACCGCCGGCGGCCACACCTTCGGCAAGACCCATGGCGCCGGCGATCCGGTCAACGTGGGCCCCGAGCCGGAGGCCGCGCCCATGGAAGAGATGGGCTTCGGCTGGAAGAGCCGCTACAAGAGTGGCAAGGGCCGCGACACCATCACCAGCGGCCTGGAAGGTGCCTGGACGCCGACGCCGACGAAGTGGGACATGAGCTACTTCGACGTGCTGTTCGGCTACGAGTGGGAGCTGACCACGAGCCCAGCAGGCGCCAAGCAGTGGGTCCCCAAGAACCTGGCCGAGAAGGACATGGCACCGGATGCCGAAGATGCCTCGAAGCGTGTAGGCATCATGATGTCCACCGCCGACATGGCGATGCGCGAGGATCCGGAATACCGCAAGATCTCCGAGCACTTCCACAACAACCCGGACGAGTTCGCCGATGCCTTCGCCCGCGCCTGGTTCAAGCTGACCCACCGCGACATGGGGCCGAAGGCGCGCTACCTGGGCCCGGAAGTGCCGGCCGAAGACCTGATATGGCAGGATCCGGTGCCCGCCGTGGACCATGAGCTGATCGATGTTCAGGACATCGCCAGCCTCAAGAGCAAGATTCTCGGCTCGGGCCTGAGCGTTGCCGAGCTGGTGTATACCGCTTGGTCTTCGGCTTCCACCTACCGCGGCTCCGACATCCGCGGCGGGGCCAACGGAGCGCGCATTCGCCTGGCGCCGCAGAAAGATTGGGAAGCCAACCAGCCGGAGCAACTGGCCAAGGTGCTGACGACGTTGGAGAGCATCCAGAATGACTTCAACGCCACCCAATCGGGCAACAAGAAGGTATCGCTTGCCGACCTGATCGTGCTGGGCGGTGCTGCTGCCATCGAGAAGGCAGCCAGGGGTGCCGGCCACGATATCGAGGTGCCGTTCACGCCGGGCCGCACCGACGCCAGCGAGGCGCAGACCGACGCTGAGTCCTTCGAGTGGCTGCGCCCCGAAGCCGATGGTTTCCGCAACTACCGCCGCGCTCGCTTCACCGTCTCCGACGAGGAGATGCTGATCGACAAGGCCCAGCTGCTGGGGCTCAGCGCGCCGCAGATGAGCGTGCTGGTGGGCGGGCTGCGGGTGCTCGAGGCCAACTACGGCAACTCGCGCCACGGCGTGTTCACCGAGCGCCCCGGGACGTTGACCAATGACTTCTTCGTCAACTTGGTCGACATGGGTACCCAGTGGCAGCCCGCCTCGGTGGATGCCGACGTGTTCGAAGGCCGCGACCGCAAGAGCGGCGAAGTGAAGTGGACCGGTACTCGGGTGGACCTGGTGTTCGGCTCCAACTCGCAGCTGCGTGCCATCGCCGAGGTCTACGCCCAGGACGATGCCAAGGAGAAGTTCGTCAGCGACTTCATCGCCGCCTGGAACAAGGTAATGAACGCGGATCGCTTCGACCTGGTGTGATCCAGCGAGCTAGCGAGAAGAGAGAGGCGCCCCGGCAACGGGGCGTTTTTTCTCATTGGCCAATGCTCGGCTAACGAGGGTTCAACGTTCTTGGGCAGGCCTTCCTCAAGAAAGCAGGCTCGCTGCCGAAGATCAGTTCATGACGACACTGACCCTTCTCATTTTCGATCCACATGCCCTGGATGCCGTGCAGGGGGAACATCACCTCCCTTTGGTACTGGTCTCTTGGGCGATCGCGCTGGCGGCCTCCTATGCCGGCCTGGATCTGATCAAACTGGTCAGTAAAGCCAAGCACGCTGGCTGGCGCAGGCTCTGGTTGCTCGCTGGGGCCGGCATCATGGGGTTGGGCGTATGGAGCATGCACTTCACCGGTATGCATGCCTATCGGCTTGCCTTCCCCGTGCAGCATGACCCGATCCTGACGCTCTTATCCATCGTGCCCGCCGTGGCGGGGAGCCTGGCGGCCATCTTGCTACTTTCGCGTGAGACTTCAACTCACCGAGAGCTGATGCTGGCCGGCACCAGCCTGGGGCTGGGGATCGGCATGATGCACTATGTCGGCATGGCCGCCATGCATATGCCGGCATCGCTTTATCATGAATTCTGGCTGTTCCTCCTGTCGCTATTCGTGGCCGTCGGTCTCGGCGTCGCTAGCGCCTATGCGTATCGCCTATGCCGCCAGGAGTGGGGTATGCGACGCGCCAAGACCTGCGCCTTCATCAGCGCCTTGTTCGTTTCCCTGGCCATCTGCAGCATGCATTACGTGGCCATGGGGGCTGCCTGGTTCGTTCCCCATCCAGGCGCGGCTTCGCTGCCGCCAATGGCGGAATCGCACTGGATGATCTATCTCATTGGCGGCTGTGTCGTTCTGGTCGCTTTGCTGACTGTGGTGGCGACACAGGCCCAGCGCCGTTTGCACCTCAGCGAGCAGCATGAACACATGACCCGCACGCGACTGCTGGAGGTGATCTCCGCGCTTCGCGACGGTGTCGCGCTCTTCGACGGCAAGGGACGTGTGCGGCTCAGCAATGCTGCTCTCGAGCAGCTGCTGGGGTGGGAGGTCGAGCAGAGTATCGGCAAGTCGGTGTGGAAGCTGGGTTTCGCGGTCAATAGCCGGGAACTGAGAGACATCATCAGGCAAGCGCTGGAGCAACAGGGAGAATGGAATGGCCTGATCGAAGCTCAGCATGAGAATGGCTGGCGCTTTCCCGCCTGGCTCAGCGTCAGCAGGGTGATCTATGCCGATAGCAATGAGCGGGACTATGTGGCGTTGATATCCGATCGCTCCGCTGAACAGGAGGCTCAGCAGCGGATACGCTACCTCGCCTACCATGACACCCTGACCGAGTTACCCAATCGGCGTGCTCTGCAGGAGCGGTTGAATGGGTGTGAACGTCATCTGGGTAGCGGAACGGCCTTGTCGCTGTTGGTGCTGTTCGACATCGACCGTTTCAAGATCCTCAACGACAGCTTGGGTCAGGACATCGGCGATGAGCTGCTGCGCCAACTGGCGACACGTCTGCGCCAATGGGCTAATGACGATCTTCATGTCGCTCGTCTGGACGGCAACGAGTTCGCTCTGCTGGCGCGCTTGAGTGCCACCCACAGGTCGGCCGCCGGGCGTGAAGCGCGCGGGCTTACCGAACGTGTGCTGGCGTCACTCTCCGCCGATTATCTTCTGCACGGCCATACCTACCCCTGCCGACTCAGTGTCGGCATGCTGGTGTTCGATCCTTACATGGGTACGACTCCGGCAATGCTGTTCAAGCGTGCCGGTCTGGCGCTCCTCGAGGCCAAGCGACAGCGCGATGCGGTTCCTCAGCTGTTTTCTCCGGAGCTGGAGCAGGAGCGGGAGGCGAGGCTTACGCTCGAGCGTGAGCTGCGACATGCCATCGACAACGGTGAGTTGCGATTGCATCTCCAGCCCCAGGTTGATGCCGACCGGCACGTCATCGGTGCAGAAGCGCTGGTGCGTTGGCAGCATCCAGCTCGGGGCTTCGTCTCGCCAGGGGAGTTCATTCCGCTGGCGGAAGAGAGCGGGTTGATCCTGCCCTTGGGCAGTTGGGTCCTTCAGGAGGGCTGCCGTCTCTTGGGGGAGTGGCGGCGCCGTTCCGAATTCAGCGATCTCAAGCTCTCCCTGAACGTCAGCGTGCGTCAGTTCCAGCAGCCCGACTTCGTCGACCAGGTGCTCACGGCCATCTATCGTCACTCGGCGGCACCGGGCAGCCTGACTCTCGAGCTCACCGAGTCGCTGCTGCTCAAGGATCCGGAAGGTACCATCGAAAAGATGTTGCTGCTGCGTCGCATAGGCGTCAGCTTCGCGTTGGACGACTTCGGCACCGGCTACTCTTCCATGGTCTATCTCAAGGCACTGCCTCTGGATACCTTGAAGATCGACATTGCCTTCGTCCGTGACCTTAGCCATGACACCCAATCCACCCCCATTGCCGCAGCCATCGTGGCCCTGGCTCAGAGTCTGGAGCTAGGCGTCATCGCCGAGGGCGTCGAAACCGAGACACAGCGCGCCGTGCTTGCCGGGTTGGGTTGCCACCAATACCAAGGCTACCTGTTCGGCCGACCGCTGCCGGTCGAGGAGTTCCACCCTACGCCGGTTGCCCAGAGAGAGGCGCCGCCGGCCGCTTAGCAATCATGGCGGCGTGCCGATTACCCGGTCCAGCTCCCGGTTGAATTCTGCAGGTTTGGCCATGTGCAGGAAGTGGTCGGTGCCTTCTACGATCACGGCATCGAATTCGGGTAGCAGCTGCCGGTTGGCTTCGATATCGGTCGGCCACAGGTCGGCATTGATGGCCACCACTGGTACCGTCAGCTCCTCGAAGTGCTGCGCTGCCTCGCCCTCGGCATGCCGGGTAAACATGTCTTGCATGGCACTGGTAGCCACCTGAGGCGGCGCTGCCGCCATGTCCTGCACGATCCAGTCGCGCAGGCTGGCATCGGTCTCTTCCACGAACATCGAGGCGACGAAGTGGCGGGTAGCGGAGACGAAGTCCTGCTGGATCGGCCCCAGCATTTCGTCGATCTGGGCCTCGGTGATTTCCTCTGCGACGTTGTGGAAGGTATCGACGCCCACGATCCCGATGACGCGTTCCGGCATGAGTCGCGCCGCTTCCACGGCGACCGGTCCGCCCATGGAGTGCCCGATCAGAAGGGCCTGATCCACCTCCAGCTCCTCCAGCACCGCCTTCACGTCCTCGCCGAAGGCCGGCATGGTGAAGTCTTCACGTTCCTGGCCGGAATGGCCGTGCCCGGCGAGATCGATCGTCACCACCCGATGTTGCTGAGAGAAATGCGGCACCTGCCCGCGCCAGTAGCGCCCGTCGCAGCTCCAGCCGTGGATGAACACGAGCGTGGGTTCGCCGCTGCCGTGAACCTCATAGGCGATTGGTACGCCGTCTGCCGACTCGGTCATTCGCGGCCAGTTCACCTCGGCTGCCAGCGCCTGGCCCGCAAGCCCCAACAGCAGTGTCAGGCCCAGGTAACGTATGCCGTGCAACGCCAACTCCTTCATGCTGCCTCCCTCAATCTCTCCATGACTCATGCAGCATAGCCGAGCCAGGCCGCCTATCGATGTCTCTTCGAGCGGCTAGACACTCACCAACCTCCCGCTCAGTAACGGCTTTCGGCTCTCAATTCCTCCTCGACGGGCCTTACCTCGATGGTGCCAAGTCGCGCTGACGGCCAGCCGGCAGCAATCTCCAGGGCTTCCTCTTCTGACGCGACCTCGATCAGGAAGAAACCGCCTAGCTGCTCCTTGGTCTCGGCAAAGGGCCCATCGGTCATGGTGAGTTCGTCATTACGAACTCTCAGAGTGTGAGCCTTGGTGGCGCTCTGCAAGGCGTTGGTCAGGACCAGCTTGCCTCGTTTCTGCAGGTCGTCCACATAATCCAGGGTTTCCTGTAGTAGCTCATGCCACTGGGCTTCCGTCATTTCGCTGAATATTCGCTCTTCCTCATAGGCGAGACAGAGGTACTTCATGGGAGACCCTCATGTTGGGAATGCCGACCCGTAGAAGATGGCGCACGGGCTGGACCGGCGCAATGGAAGGACGAAGAGACCTCAAAGGCTGACCAACCTAGCCCGGCTGGTGCCGTTGCCGAGCGGCTCGACTTGAATCTGCACAGGGATTCTTTCATGCATTTCCTGCACGTGGGAGATCACCCCGACGCGGCGGCCCAGGGCTTGCAGGCCGTCGAGCGCTTCCATGGCCAGCGCCAGCGACTGCGGGTCGAGGCTGCCGAAGCCTTCGTCGATGAACAGCGACTCGATGGTGAGTTCGCCCGAGGCCATGGAGGCGAGTCCCAGGGCCAGGGCCAGCGAGACGAGGAAGGTCTCGCCGCCGGAGAGCGAGTGTACCGAGCGGCGCTCGTCGCCCATGTCGTGGTCCACCACCAGCAGGCCCAGCTCGCTGCCGCCGCGGGCCAGCCGGTAGCGGCGGCTGAGATTGGCCAGATGGGCGTTGGCGTGCTCCAGCAGCTGCTCCAGGTTGTAGGCCTGGGCAATGCGGCGAAACGCCTTACCGTCTGCGGAGCCGATCAGTTCGCTGATGCGCCCCCAGCGGACCTGTTCGGCACGGGCGGCTTCCAGCTCGGCCTGGCCCTGCTGCTGGCGCAGACGCCGACGGTCGTCGTCGCGCAGGGCGTGAACGGCATCGTCACGCACCTGCTGCGCTTCCGCCAGCTCGGGCTGTAGCGCCGTTTGCTGGGCGTCCAGCGTTTCCCTTAGGCCGGCGATGCGGGCTTCGACCGCTTCGCTCAGCAGTTCGGCCTCGCTGTCGGCCAGTGCCCGCTCGCGGCGGTGTTCGAGCAGGGAATGACGGCGCTCGGTGAGACTGGCCTCAGTGCGCTGGCGTGCCTCGTCGGCATCGGCAAGCTCACGCTCCTGGCGGGCGGTCTCGTCCTCGGGTTGCGCCAACAGCCGCGCCAGGGTGGCGTCGTCCAACTGTGGATGCGCGTGGCGCCACTCGGCCAGCCGAGCATCCAGCGTGACCCGCTCCTGACGGAGCCCTTCGATGCGCTCGGCCTCGTGGCTGGCCTGCTGGGTGAGCCGGGCCTGCTCGCGTTCGGCGCCGTGGCAGCGCTCGATGGCCTGGTCGCGCTCACGGCGGGCGGACTCCTGGCTGGCTTCCAGCCGCTGCTGCCAGGCGTCGGCCGAGGCGTGCTCGCCGAGCAGGGCCTGGAGCCGCTCGGTAAGTGTCTTTCGCTCCTGGCGCAGGGGCGGTAGCTGGGCGTCGAGCTGGGCCTGCGTTTCTTTCAGCGTGGCGCTGCGGGCCTCGTGCTGGGCGCGTTCGAGCTCGCCCTGGCGCAGGGCCTCTTCCAGCGGGTTCAGCTCCGCCTCGGCGCGGGCCAGCTCCTGGAGCGCATGCTCGGCCCGTTCACGCTCGGTGGCGCTATGCCGCCGCTGGTGAGCGAGCCATGCCTCACGCTCCTCAGGCGCAACGTCGGCCAGCTCTGCGTGCAGGGAATGTCCGCTCAAGGCCTGCCGGGCCTGGGTCAGTCTCTCGTCTGCCTGCTGTAGCTCCTGTCGGCCGCGTGTGATCGACGCCAGCGCGGCGCGGTACTCGCCCTCGAGCTCGCTGCGTGCCAGTTGGGCCTGCTCGAAGGCCTGTCTGGCCTCGGCCAGCTGTGCGTCTTCCTGCTCCTGCTGGGCGGCGAGCTGGGCCGCCTCTGGGGTGGCTGGCGGCCGCTGGCGGAAGGGGTGGTCGTGGCCGCCGCAAACTGGGCAGGGCTCGCCTTCCCGCAGCGTTTCGCGCAGCCGTGCCACGCTCTCGCTGCGAGCGGCACGGCTGCGCTCGATGAAATCGCGCAGGGTGGCGTAACGCCGCTCGCTGTCGTCGAGCCGCTCACGGGCGGCCTTGCCCTGAATGGTCAGTTCGGCCTGCCGCTTCTCATCCGCGGCCAGGCGCTCGTTAAAGTGGCGCTGGGCAAGCTCGGCCCGCAGCGACTCCTGCCAGCGGCTGGCCAGTTCATCCAGTTCCAGCCCGCGGCGGGCGGCGTGGTCGTGGGTCTGTTGTGCCGCCTGGCGGGCAGCATCGAGCCGCTCATGGCTGCCCATCAGTTGGCGCAGGGTGGTCTGCCATTCGTCGCGCCGGCGTTGCAGTTCGTGCAGCCTGGCCGCGGTGGCCCGATGCTGCTGGTCAAGAGTCTTTGCCTGCTGGCGGCAGCTCTGATGACGGGATTCGAGCTCGGCCAGCTGGCGCTCCAGGGTAGCCAGCGCCTGGGCGTGTTCGCGCGCCTCGCGCAGGCTCGGTTCGGCCTGCTGGCGGGCCTGGCTGGCGGCTTCCAACTGGCGAGCGGCCTGATCCCGGGACTGCTCTGCCTGGGTTTGCAGGGTGCGGGCCTGCTCGAGGGCTGCCTGCGTCTGCCGGTGGGCCTGCTCCAAGGCGGCGATTTCATCCGGCAGCGCGGCCTGGCGCAGCAGGTGATGGCGCTGGGGCGCAAGCAGGCGGCGGCAGTCGCGGTCGGCCCGGGCTGCGGCCATTGCCTGCCAGCGTGTTTCGGCATCGCGCTGCTGGCGAATCCCCTCGGCGTAGGCCTGGCGCAGCCGTTCGTCGGCGCCATGCCACTGTCGCTGGGCGTCGAGCTCCTTGGCCTGTTGCTGCAGGCCGTTCAAGGCCTGTTCGGCGTTTTCGGCCTGGCGTTCCAGCGCGCTGCGGGCCTCGGGCTCGGCGGGCAGGTCATCGGCGAGCTTCGTCTGCAGGGCATCGACGTGTCGCTTGGCCGTGATCGCCCGCCGGTAGGCGGCTTCGGAGATTCGCGAATACTCGGCGGTGCCGGTGAGCCGTTCCAGCAGGTCGCTGCGCTCGTTGTCATCGGCCTTGAGGAAGGCGGCGAACTCGCTCTGGGCCAGCAGCACGGCGCGGGTGAACTGATCGAAGGTCAGCCCCAGGCGTTCCGGCAGCAGCTCGGCGAACTCGCGCTTCTGGGCGGTGAGCAGGCGCTCGTCGTCGAGATCGGTGAGCGACTGTTCTACCGCTTGTAGACGGCCGCTGGCCTTCTCGCGGGCACGGCGCACGGCCCAGCGCGCGCGGTAACGACGCCCATCGCGACCGAGAAAGTCGACTTCGGCGTAGCCGCCGGCAGTGCCGCGGCGCAGCAGGGTGCGCGGGTCGGCGGTGCTCACCGTCTCGCCTTCCACGTCGGGCAGCGGTGCATCGCGACCGGGAGCCTGGCGCAGCCGTGGGGTGCTGCCGTAGAGGGCCAGGCACAGGGCGTCGAGCAGGGTGCTCTTGCCGGCGCCGGTGGGGCCGGTAATGGCGAACAGGCCGGCATCGCTGAGCGGTGGCGCGGTGAAGTCGAGCTCCAGCGGGCCGGGCATGGAGGCGAGGTTGGCCAGGCGCAGGGCGAGAATCTTCATGGGCGAGGCTCCCCGCTACGCGGCTCTTCATGGGTGTCGAGCACGTCCTGCAGCAGCTGATCGAAGTCGGCCAGCACATCGTCGCCGGGGGGCTCGCCCCACTGTTTTTCCCAGGTGCGCTGGAAGAGCTTTCTCGGCCCCAGCTGTTCCAGATCGACTCGCTCCGGCATGCCATCGGCAGCCTGCTGAGGCAGGCGCCGCTCCAGGCGCAGCAGACGCACGGTCTTGCCGTCGAGGGCCGCTTCCACCCGGGCGCGCAGGTCGGGCACCGGGGCGGTGAGCGCAACGCGCACTTCCAGCCAGGGCCACCGTTCGCGCGGCAGGGAGGGGGCGTGGGGCAGTGCTTCGAGTTCGGCCAGTACCTCGTCGAGCTCGCCGGGGCCGACACGATTCATGGCCACGGGGCGTGGCACGGCAATCGCTTCCACCTGGGCGGGGCTTTCGCCTTCCAGTACCGCCTCCACCACCTGATGAGGGTAATTCACCTCGCTGAAGTCCAGCGGCAGAGGACTGCCGCTGTAGCGGATGCGCGCCTCGCCCACCTGCTGGGCGCGATGCAGATGACCCAGCGCCACGTAGGCGATGTCGGCGGGAAAGAGCCCGGCGGAGATCGACTCCTCGCCGCCAATGACGATGGGCCGCTCGCTGGCCTCGGAAACGGCGGCACCGTGCAGGTGGGCGTGGCTCATGGCCACCAGCGCCTGACCGGGCGCGCGCCGCTTGCGGGCGGCGTCGATCAACTGCTCGTGCACCCGGGAAATGCCGGCAACGTAGTCGTTGCGTGGCTTGTCGCTGAGCGGTTCGCCTTCGTTGGCTTCTGCAGGGGCCAGGCCATGGCCGGTGACCTCGGCGGGGCGCAGGAAGGGCAGCGCCAGGCACCAGGCGCGGGTTTCGCCATGGGCGTCGGTGAGCGGTACCAGCAGGCGTTCGGCGTCGAGGCTGCCGTCGTCGAGCCAGCACACCCGGCCCAGGGCGTGGGTGCGCAGCCGGCGCATCAGCGGCGCCGGTAGCTCGATCCGATTGCCGCTGTCGTGGTTGCCGGCAATCAGCACGATGTCCAGTGCCGGCAGGCGCTCGTGGGCGCTGACGATGAAGTCGTAGAGCAGTGCCTGGGCGGCAAGCGAGGGATTGACCACGTCGAAGACGTCGCCGGCGACGAGCAGGGCGTCGGCCTCGCGTGCGACGAGGGTGTCGAGCAGCCAGTCGAGAAAGAGCCGGTGTTCGGCATGACGCTCCTGGCCGTGGAAGGTCTGGCCCAGATGCCAGTCGGCGGTGTGGATCAGCTTGAGCACGGTATCCCTCGTCGTCGGTTCTGCGCCGATGATACACGAAGCCATCGCCGCGCCGTCGTACCGCCTGGTCTTGGGAAGTGCCCTGTGACCGCCTACACTGCGGAACAGTTTACGTTGCAAGGATGCCAAGGATGACGCCACTGCATGAATGGACCCCCACGCCGGAGAAGGCCATCGCGCTGCAGCGCGAGCTGGCCCCACGCATCGAGCGCGAGGACCGCCTGGTTCCGGTGTGCCATATCGCCGGGGTCGACATCGGCTTCGAGGAGAACGGTGAGATCACCCGGGCGGCGGTGGTGGTGCTGGCCTGGCCCGGCGATCCCATGGTCGGCTTTGAGGTGGTGGAGCAAGTGGTGCACCGCGAGCCGACCCGCATGCCCTACATTCCGGGGCTGCTCTCCTTCCGCGAGATTCCCGCGGCGCTGGCGGCCTTCGACAGACTCGCCACACGGCCCGAGCTGGTGATGGTCGACGGCCAGGGCATCGCCCATCCGCGCCGTCTCGGCGTGGCCTCGCACCTGGGGCTGTGGCTCGACCTGCCCACCATCGGCGTGGCCAAGTCGCGACTCTGTGGTGTGCATGACGAGGTACCGGAGGCGCGCGGCGAATGGACGCCGCTGCGCCATCGCGGCGAGACGATCGGCGCGGTGCTGCGCACCCGGTTGGGCGTCAAGCCGGTGTTCGTCTCACTGGGGCATCGCATCAGCCTCGCGACCTCGCTCGACTGGGTGGCGAAGTGCCTGGGCCGCACCAAGCTGCCGGAGCCCACGCGGCTGGCCGACAGGCTCGCCTCGCGACGCGGGCCCATGCTGCGACCGGCGGATTGAGCCACGCTGCGTGCGGGCTCGGGTATACTGCCAGGCCATTTTTTGCCGACGAGGCCCATCATGCCCGACACCCTGACGCCCGCCTGCGCTGCCACTCGTGATTGGGTCGAGGGCTTCGTCGTGGCCCACAACGTCTGCCCCTTCGCCCGCCGCGAGCTGGTGGGGGAGACCATCCGTTTCGTCGAGGTGGTGGCAAGCGAATGGGAGCCCGCCCTCGAGGCGTTCATCGCAGAGTGCCGCCGTCTCGACGCCTCGGCTGCCATCGAGACGACGCTGCTGGTGCTGCGCCCGGGCCTCGAGGACTTCGACGACTATCTCGACTTTCTCGCCGTGGCCGAGGCGCTGCTGGTCGAGCAGGGCTATGAAGGCACCTACCAGCTGGCCAGCTTCCACCCCGACTACTGCTTCGACGGCGCCGAAGAGAGCGACCCGGCCAATTTCACCAATCGCTCGCCCTGGCCGATGCTGCACCTGCTGCGTGAGGCGGGGCTGGAGCACGCCCTGACCCACTACCCCGACCCCGAGGCGATTCCCGAACGCAATATCGAACGGATGCGCCAGCTCGGCAGCGAACGCCTGGCCGCCGGGTTGGCGGCGCTGCGTGGCCAGATCCCCGACCGAGACTAGACGATATCCAGCGGCACCTTGCGCCCTGGCGCCGGAAAGGCTTCATCGAGCCGGGCCAGGGCCTCGTCGCTGAGATCGACCTGGAGAGCGGCGGCATTCTGTTCGACGTGCTGCGGCTGCACCGCCTTGGGAATGGCGATGACGTCGCGCCGACCGTTCAGCGGGCGAATGGTCCAGGCCAGCAGCAGCTGGGCGGGGGTGATGCCGAGCTCGTCGGCCACTTCTCTCACCACCGGATGGCCGAACAGATCCTGGCGCAGCTGGCCGGCCTGGGCCAGCGGGCAGTAGGCCATCAGCGGCATGCCGAGGCGCTGCATCAGCGGGCGCAGGGCGTATTCGATGCCCCGCGAACCCAGGTGGTAGAGCACCTGGTTCACCGCACACTCGCTGCCGTCGGGCAGGGCGTTCAGCGTCTCGAGTTCGTCCACGTCGAAGTTGGAAACGCCATAGCGGCGGATCTTGCCCTGTTCGCGCAGCCGTTCGAAGGTTTCCAGGGTCTCCTCCAAGGGGATGCTGCCGGGCCAGTGGAGCAGGTAGAGGTCGAGATGATCGGTGCCCAGGCGCTTCAGGCTGCGCTCGCAGGCGGCCATGGCGCTGTCGCGTCCGGCGTTCCAGGGGTAGACCTTGGAGACCAGGAAGGCCTGGTCGCGACGACCGACCAGGGCTTCGCCGACGACTTCCTCGGCGCCGCCATCGGCATACATCTCGGCGGTGTCGATCAACGTCAGGCCCAGCTCCAGGCCCTGTTGCAGGGCGCGCACCTCGTCGCTTCGCGGTACCAGGCCCTCGCCCATGTACCAGGTACCCTGGCCGATGGCGGGCAGCTCGAGAGCGGGAGCATGGGCGGTGGCGGGCAAGGTCGCGTGAGGGGGACGGTGGTCGGTCATGGTGGGCTCGTAAGTATGTTTTGGAAAATATTTTCAAAAATATTCGCCAAAGAGATGGCGAAGACAAGTCGATGCGCTATGGTGAGGGAGTGGCAGCGTCCCCTGGCGCTGCCGCCGAAGGTATTGCCAGTTCTCCCATCGCAAGGAGTCGACCGAGATGAGCATCAAGAAAACCGGTAGCGCTGTGTGGCAGGGTAGCCTGAAAGAGGGCAAGGGTCAGGTCTCCACCGAGAGCGGTGTACTGAATGACGTGCCCTACAGTTTCGCCAAGCGCTTCGAAGGTGAAGCCGGCTCCAACCCGGAGGAGCTGATCGGCGCGGCACACGCCAGCTGCTACTCCATGGCGCTCTCCATGATCATGGGCGAAGCGGGGCTGACGCCCGAGCGCATTGCCACCGAGGCGGCCGTCACCCTCGAGCAGGACGCCGGCGGCTTCAGCATCAGCAAGATCCACCTCACCACCCGGGTACGCAGCCCGGGGGCCGATGAGCAGGCGTTCCAGGACGCCGCCAACAAGGCCAAGGAGGGGTGCCCGGTGTCCAAGCTGTTCAAGGCCGAGATCACGCTGGACGCCTCATTGGAAAGTTGAGTCGTGCTTCGTGCTGCCGGCGGCCACCCAAGGGTGGCCGCTGTCATGTTCAGGGCATGGTGCGCCGCGCAGCAACGACCAGGGCACGAACCAGTCGCTGCTGAGGGCGGTTGAAGATCAGCCACTCCGGATGCCACTGCACGCCGATCAGGAATTCGTGGTCGCGGGATTCGATTCCCTGCACCAGTCCGTCGCGGTCGCGGGCGACGATCTCGATGCCGCGCCCTGCTTCCTGCACGGCCTGGTGGTGCAGGCTATTGATGCGGCACCAGCTCACCTTGAGGATACGGCGCAGCTGGCTGTTGTCTAGGATGTCCACGGTCTTGCGCGGCAGCACGGTGCGGCGGCGCTTGAGCCCCTCATGGGTGGTGTAGATATCGGGGTCCAGAGTGCCGCCCAGGTGGACGTTGAGCATCTGGGCGCCACGACAGATGCCCAGCACCGGCTTGCCCTGGGGAATGAAGCGCTCCATCAGCTCCAGCTCCAGCTCGTCGCGCTGCGGGTCGAAGCGCACGTCGAGCTGAACCTCGCCGCCGTAGAGATGGGCCTGGATGTCGTCGCCGCCGCCGATGATCAGCCCATCCAGGGCTTCCGGCAGCGGCCGTGAGGGAGAGAGTCGCAGTGGCCGTCCGCCGTGTCGCCACACGGCGAACCAATCGAACCACCAGGCGATGCGACTCTTGTAGTCCGACGTGGTGATGCCGATGAGGGGGCGTGTCATGAGGGTGAGCGGACCTCCTTGATCCAGGTGCGCAACTTCCCTGCCATGCGCGTCATGAGCGATTGCGTGTTGAGACTGACGAAGCGACCGGCTCGCTCGTGCAGCTCCCTGCGGTCGGCGGCGAGCCGTTCGACGGCGACCCAGCGGTTCCATTCCACCACCGCTCCCCAGCCGCGCTGCGAGAGCTGGGCATTGGGCAATCGATAGTGAAAGGTCGGCCTGGGCTTGATCAGAGTGTTGTGAATCAGCGGATCGGGGTAATCGGGGCGCAGGAAGGCGAACAGCGGGTAGAGGTCCAGCTCGCGATTGCGTGTCGGGTTGAAGCCGATGTAATCCGCGATCAGCGTATCCAGATCGGGTGCGTAGTCGGGCGACAGCACCTGGATGGCATAGTGCTTGGGGAAGGGGTTGGCATGCGGCAGCACCTCGCGGGTGATGTCGATGTCGATCTCCTTGCGCAGCCAGGCGGCCATCAGCAGATAGGCCTGCAGCTGACGCAGCAGGTAATCGGTCTCCAGGCTTGCCACCTCGGGGTTGAGATGCAGGCCGAAGCCGTAGAGCAGGCTGGCATCGGTGCCCTTGGCGCCATGGGCATGTAGCGCCGTGAACAGGTTGTCGAGCTTGTCCAGCTCGTTCCATGGCACCGGCGGACAGACGATCTCGGTCGGCACCAGCCCCATGACCACGTCGCCGATCAGCTCGCGAGTCTTGTGATGGAACTCCATGCGCATCTGGTGCCGCTGCCGCTCCCATTCAGTATCGCTGTGTGGGGCCTGTTTGGTCACTCGGGTGTCGGGATGGGCATACTGGGTATCGAGCTCGATGATGAACTCGCCCCAATGGGTATTCACGACCTTGAGACGATGAGGGCTGACCTGCTGTAGCTCGCCGCCGAACAGGTCGCGCACCAGTTCGCCCGTCTGCTGAGGGGGGAGCCCGGCAAACTCGATTTCGACACCGATCCGGCGGGGTTTGCCCTGAACGTTCAGCGGCTCGGGTGGTGATTGCGGCAGCATGAAGGCATCCTGTGCGACTCGAGAGTCTGAACGCCAGCCTAGCACAGAGCGGTGAGAAGCCGTCAGGGACCGATCCTTGTTCTACTGTTGTCCCTAGGCTTGAGTCCCAAGGCTTGGCAGAACGGACAAGGGAGTGTAAGCAATGCCAGTTGGTTTTATCCGAGCGGGGCTTGCCGGTGCCGTGCCGGTCATGATCCGTTTCGGGCTGTTGTTGAGTCTGCTGCTTGCGGCGGGAACGTTGCATGCTCAGACATTGGCCTTCGGCGGGCTGGGCCAGGAAGACCAGGCCCCGGAGGAGACCCACGATGCCGAGTCGTTCCAGCAGTCGCTCAATGAAGTGATCGCGACGCTGGAGGACGAGGAGCGCCGCGGTGCGCTGCTCAGTGAACTGCGCGACATCCAGCAGGCCCACGGTGAGCACGCTGCCGACGACGGTGCCATCCAGCGCCAGGGGCTGCTCGGCGCCTTGGCTGAGACGATCAGCGAGTTCGGTGAGCAGGCCGAGGCGGGTGAGTCGCCGATCGACGACTGGCAGCGTCAACTGGAGCAGGGTTGGGCGGAGTTCAGCGAGCTGATGGTGGATACCGGTACCAATACGCTGGTGCGTTTCGCCATCGACAGCGCCGTGATGCTCGGCATCTGGGCCGGCCTGCTGGTGATCCTGATCGCCCTGGGCAGGCTGCTGTTCAAGCGACGCGAGCTGCCGCTCGACCTGCCGCGCGAGCCGCGTGGCTGGCTGCTGGCGCTGCACTTTTTGCGGCGTATGCTGCCGTGGGCCCTCGCGTTCCTGCTGGTGATGGGTCTGGTGCAGGTGTTGCCACCCAGTCCGGGACGCACCTTGGCCCTGATCGTGGCCTATCTGGCGCTGTGCGGCCGCACGCTCTCCGTGGTGGTGGAGTGCGTGGTCTCGGTCTTCACACGCGGACATCGCTTCCCCGCCGTGTTGCTCCTGCAGCGCAAGGGGCTCAGGATGCTGTTCGTGATCGGCGCCCTGATCGCCCTTGGCGATGCGCTCAATGCGGCACGTCTGTCGCTCATCGTGGGCGAGGAGCTGGCAGCGCTGGGCTCGGTGCTGACCAACATGCTGGCTGCACTGCTCAGCATCCGCTTCATCTTCAAGTTCAAACGCGCCATCCGGCACCTTATCCGCAATCGCTCCTGGCGCGTACGCCGTGAAGGGGGCACCGGCATCGAGCTGGCGCGCATCGTCGGCGAGCTGTGGCACGTGCCGGCGCTGTTGGTCGTGGTGGGGTCGCTGCTGGCCATCTTCGTCACCGTGGGCGACGTGGGGGGCGCCCTGGCGCGCTCGATCGTCTCCGCGGCACTGCTGGTACTGACGCTGGTGATCACCGGGCTGATCCAGCGTCACGGCGAGCGGCGCGGCAAGCGCCGCCGGCTCAGCGAATATCGCCGGCGTCTGGAGCGCTTCGGCTACGCACTCTCCCACGTGGTGGCGTGGATCGTCTTCGCCGAACTGTCGCTGCAGGTGTGGGGCGGCTCGCTGTTCGGCCTGGGCCGCGAGGGGGTGGCCGGCGTTCGGATCGGTCAGGCGCTGCTGGCGCTGGGCTTCACGGTATTGCTGGCCTGGCTGGTATGGATCTTTGCCGATACCGCCATTCAGCGCGCCCTGATGTCTTCCGCCCGCTCGCGAGGGCGGCGCGTCAATCAGGCGCGGGCCCAGACCATCACGCCGATGATTCGCAACGTGATGTTCGCCACCATCGTGATCATCGCCGCCATCGTGGGGCTGGCCAATCTCGGCGTGAACGTCACGCCGCTGCTGGCCGGCGCCGGCGTGATCGGCCTGGCGGTGGGCTTCGGCGCCCAGACCCTGGTGCAGGATCTGATCACCGGCATCTTCATCATCATCGAGGATTCGCTGGCGGTGGACGACTTCGTGCAGATCAACGGCCACATGGGCACCGTCGAGGGGCTGACCCTGCGCACCGTGCGGCTGCGCGACCTGGACGGCATCCTGCACATCATCACCTTCAGTGCCATCCAGTCGATCCACAACATGTCGCGTCATTTCGGCATCGCGCTGATGCGCATCCGCATCCCCCACACCATGAAGATCGACGATGCCATCACCCTGATGCAGGAGACCGCCCAGGAGCTGCGCCAGGACCCGATGATGCGACATCACATCTGGTCGCCGCTGGAGATGCAGGGCATCGACCGCTTCGACGAGGGGGCCGCCGTGCTGCGCATGCGTTTCCGCACCGCACCGGTGATGCAGTGGGACGTGGCGCGCGCCTTCAACCTGCTGCTCAAGCAGCGCATGGAGGCCCAAGGCATCGACCTGGGCATGCCGCGCCTGAGCGTGAGCATGGAGGGCCAGCCGGGCGACCCCATGACGGACGAGCCAGGGCAGAACGATGGCGACCCGACCACCTTGCGCGATGCCAAGGGGCGGGCGCCGGGCGAGGCCGGCATCGCCGATCCCGAGGGGGCGACCAATCCGCTGCGCTCGTCGCCTGACTCCTCATAGCAATGGTCGAGTTTCTCGGCTATCGGGCCGGTCCGCATTGGCGTGCGGATCGGTTTTCCCCGTACTATGAACGTCATACCGCCTTATCCGGGCCTCTGGCACAAGGAGACGGGGCAGCGTGATCACCGTCGAACGCAAGGACAGCTTCCACCTCAAGATTTCCCGCGTGCTGCAGGAGGAAACCTCGCACCGGTTGGATCTGTTCCTGTTCGTTCCCGGCGAACTCGGGCTCAATGAGCACGTCATCTCCGAAGATGCTTTCTACTACAGCGGCATCCACGTCAAGCGCACCTACTACAGCGACAAGCACCACCTGCCGCTGGTGCTCAGCCGCCTGGCCAGCCGCGGCAAGCTCAGCACCGAGCAGTATCGCCTGAGCCTGAGCCTCTATGCCTATCAGTACGTGGTGGCGCTGGAGCGCGCGACCCAGAGCCTGCTCGACACCGCACGCAAGGTGAAGAAGGCCGAAGGCGAGGAGCGGGACGACGCGGGCGAGCCCAGCACCGAGGAGAACAAGAGCCGTGACGAGGAGAGTCGCGAGACGCTCTCCGACCCCACCTCGGTGGGGCTCGAGGAGCGCCTAGAGGAACTCTGCGAGCTGGCCCAGGGCATTCTGCGTCGACTGCGCCGTAACCGGCCCGGCGAGGACAACCTGCTCAAGTACTACGCCAATATCGACAACTACCTTTCCTGGTTCACCGAGCAGCGGCTGCTGGCGCTGTTGGCCCACCTGCCGCGCGGGCGCAACTACCGGGCCATCCGCGAACGCCTGCTGGAAATCGTTCAGGCCGAGAGCGAATACCGCGATCAGGAGGAGTACAACGCCTCGCGGGTGACGCGCGACCCGACGCGGATGTCCAACAAGATGCGGCTGCTGCGTCGCCTCATCGAGTACCCGGTCACCTTGAAGCAGAAGAGCCAGGAGCTGGGCAGCGCGGAGCAGAAGGCGGTGAAGGGGCTCGCCACTGGGCTGGTCATGATCTTCGTCTCGTTGGGGCTGCTCCAGGCGCGCGATGCCTGGGGCAACATCACCGCGCTGTTCGTGCTGGCCATGGCCGTGCTCTATGCCATGCGCGAGGTGTTCAAGGACGATCTGCGCAATACGTTGTGGCGCTGGCTGCGCAAGGGGCGCCCCAAGTGGCGGCGTCAGTACTTCGATGCCACCAGCAATGCCATGGTCGGGCGCCAGCTCGAGTGGTTCGACTACAAGCGCTTCAGCAAGCTCGACGAGCAGATCCAGCGCGTACGCCAACGCAACGTGGCGCAGCGCGAGGAGGTGGTGCTGCACTATCGCTCCAGCTCACGCATGTCGCCGACCCGGTTCCTGAGCGGCTATGAGCAGACCCGCGAAACGCTGTCGTTCGACCTCTCGCAGCTGACCCGCCTGATGGACAAGGGCAGCCACCATGTCTATCGGCTCAAGGACGGCCAGGTCAACAGGGAGTCGGTGGAGAAGCGGCATCTGCTCAACCTGGTGGTGCGGGAAGAGGTCGCTCATGCCGAGCCGATTCTGCAGCGCTGGAAGATCGTGATGAGTCGTTCGCGGATCGTCGATGTGGTCAAGGTGCACCAGGAGGGTGGGGAAAAGCGTGTGGTCGACACGGAAGCCCTCGCCAAGGAAGCATTGAATCTTCATCGCATATGAAGATTTGTCGCGCCGGGATTGCTGTAAGTCAAGATGGCGGGTTGTCTGCTCTGCTACTTTCGGAAATGTAGAAAATTGTGACGCCGAAAAAGTCGGACTAGATTTTAAGCAGGGACCAGCCAGGAGGAGAGTTATCGTCAAATCTGGTGGATGGCGATCAGGCCGCATTCCTGTCTGATTGATCAACCACTTGCTCCCCGTCCTGGAACTTGACGTTGCTGACGACCAGTTCCAGCTTCTGGAAGTGC
>NZ_JABFTW010000014.1:0-118575 GCF_021404355.1 Halomonas sp. MCCC 1A11062 | reverse complement strand
GCCTGACGACCATAGCGAGTGGGAACCACCTGATCCCATGCCGAACTCAGCAGTGAAACCGCTCAGCGCCGATGGTAGTGTGGGGCCTCCCCATGCGAGAGTAGGTCATCGTCAGGCACTTAATTCGAAGGAACCCCAAACATGCGAATGTTTGGGGTTTTTTCATGGGCATGGGTCGGCCCGCTCTCTGTTTCGTGGGGCCGCTTCGCGGACCGGCCCCTCGCCGGCTCGGGGCGTTCGAGCGCCCTCGCGGCGGTGCCGCGAAGGGCTGGGCGCTCTCACCCCCATGCGAGAGTAGCGGAGCGCCGCCCGGCGGATGGCCGCCCCGAACATCGTCAGGCACTTCTTCAGAAACCCAGCTTCGAGAGAGGCTGGGTTTCGCCGTTTAGGCCCCTTATCTATCCAAACCCTGAGCTCAGCCGAGCTCGGGGTTTTTCTTTATCCGGTCAATGCGTTTCCGCGGAGGCGGCAGTTCGCTAGAATGACTTTTTTCCCGACCAGGGCAACAGAGCATGACCATCGGTGATCTCATTCGGCTGCTGAGCGACGGAGAGTTCCATTCCGGCGAGCAGTTGGGGGAGCGGCTGGGTGTATCGCGCACCGCGGTGTGGAAGCAGCTCAAGAAGCTCGAGGCAATGGATATCCCGCTCGAGGCGGTCAAGGGGCAGGGGTACCGCCTCTCCGCGCCGCTGGAGCTGCTGGATGGTTCGCGAATCGTGGCCGAGCTGTCGCGCAAGGGGCGGCAGCATCTGGCCAGGCTCTTCGTCGAGGAGACGCTGCCCTCAAGCAACGAGTTCATTCGCCAGCGCTTCGCTCAAGGTGCCGGCCATGGTGAGGTGTGCCTGGTCGAGCAGCAGAGTGCGGGGCGCGGGCGTCGTGGCCGAGTCTGGACGACCCCCTGGGGGCGTGCACTCATGCTGTCGGTCGGGTGGCGCTTCGAGACCGGCGTGGTGGCGCTGGAGGGGCTGAGCCTCGCGGTAGGGGTCGCGCTGTCTCGCGTGCTGGAGCGTCACGGTGTCTCTTCCAGGCTCAAGTGGCCGAATGACGTGCTGCTCGAGGATGGGGAGGGGAACCTGGGCAAGCTGGCAGGCATCTTGGTAGAGATCAGCGGGGACGCAGCGGGTCCCTGTGAGGTCGTGGTGGGCATGGGTATCAATTTTGATCTGCCAACGAGCTTTCGAGAGAGAATCGAGCAGAAGGTGGCGGCCGTGCATGATCAGGCCTCGTCGCTCTCACGCAATCGGCTGGCCGCTGAGCTGCTGGATGAGCTCATGCCGCTGCTGGCCGAGTATGAGACATCCGGCTTTGTCGCCTGGCAAGGCGAGTGGAATGCACGGCATGCCTTCCAGGGCTGCCAGGTCGAAGTGCAGAGAGGGCAGCAGCGGTTCACGGCAACGGCCGAGACCGTCGATGCCTCTGGCAATCTCTGGGTTTGCCATGAGCGGGGGCGTGAGCGCCTGGGGGGTGGTGAGATCAGCGTGCGTGGGCGTACATGATCCTTGACCTGGACATCGGCAACACACTTTCCAAGTGGCGGCTGAAGGATGCCGACAGCAGCGAGATTCGCTCACGGGGGGCCGTCTGGACCCGTGAGGAGTGGAAGCCTGGCTCCGATATTCCCGATCTCGACGTGGTGGAGGCGGTGCGAATCTCGAGCGTTGCGCGCCAGGCGGTGCTGGAACAGACGGTAACGCTGCTGCAGAGCCGAGTGCGTAGCGTGCATGTGGCGCGCTCGGTACCCGAAGCCTTGGGCGTGATGAACGGCTACGAGGAGCCGCATCGCCTGGGTGTCGACCGCTGGATGGGCGTGCTGGCCGGCTACCAGCTGGCTGGGGGCTGCTGCGCCGTGGATTGCGGCAGTGCCATCACCATCGATTTCGTGCTGCCGGGCGGGCGTCACCTGGGGGGGTATATCCTGCCGGGGCTGCGTCTGATGAAAGAGAGCCTGCAGCTCGGCACGCGCAATGTGGCCATCGATCCCGACAGCGAGGCAGAGGAGCTACTGCTGCCGGGGCGGCGAACCGTCGAGGCCGTGAACCATGGCATCTATCTGGCCGCTGTCAGTGCCGTGAATCGAATCTATGCCGAGGTCTGTGATCGTGAAGGGATTGCCTTGCCGCTGTTGCTGACGGGCGGCGATGCGCGCGTGGTGGCGCGAGGAGTGCACTCTCCCCATGCGATATGGCCTGACATGGTCTATGGCGGGCTCGAAGCGTGTTTCCCGCTGACCGCTGCCGAGCGAGCCGGGCGTATGTCGGGGGCGCCCCGTGTGCCTGAGCCTGCAGGACTCGAAAAAATCAGGGCGGGCCTTGCATTCTCCATGCTGCTTTGACACAATGCAGCGCGTTCCGAGGCCAAGGGGTCGTCGCACTGACGAGCTTTTCGGCAAGTGGCTGATAAATAAGCGCTTGACATGGCTTCGGTAGGCGGTAGAATGAGCCGCCATCTGGAGGGGTTCCCGAGTGGCCAAAGGGAGCAGACTGTAAATCTGCCGCGAAAGCTTCGAAGGTTCGAATCCTTCCCCCTCCACCAGATTGTCCCATCGAGGTTTGTGTCTGGATGGGAAGAGTGGGTAGGCGGGCATAGTTCAATGGTAGAACCTCAGCCTTCCAAGCTGATGATGCGGGTTCGATTCCCGCTGCCCGCTCCAGGCATTCGGCTGTGGTAGGTTGGGTGTGAAAGGTTTTGCTCATGTAGCTCAGGGGTAGAGCACACCCTTGGTAAGGGTGAGGTCGACGGTTCAAATCCGTCCATGAGCTCCATTGCAGAAAGGCGAGCCTGAGCTCGCCTTTCTTTTCTTCGCGGCGTCGGTTCGCCGGGAAGGGTTGCCAGTCGGCGGAGCATCCGCTATCATGGCGCCCGCTGTTACGTATGCGTCTGCAAGAGGTGCTGCGTGTCAGGTACAGGCCAGTAGCTCAATTGGCAGAGCAGCGGTCTCCAAAACCGCAGGTTGGGGGTTCGATTCCCTCCTGGCCTGCCAACCTTCCCCAGGTTGGCTTCTTCATACGAACATGCTCGATTGCCGCACCCTGAGGAGTCTCGTTTTCATGAAACACAACGCCGAGGTGCAGGAGTCGCGCCACGACGGGCTCAAGTGGGCGGTTGTCGTCACGCTGGTGACGTTGGCTGTAGTGGGCAATGCCTACTACGCCGATCAGGCGCTTCTCTATCGTGTGCTTGGTGTCGTCGTGCTTTGCCTGGGTGCTGCAGGCATTGCCCTGACGACCGCCAGGGGGCGCGATCTCGCCGAGTTGGCCAAGAACGCCAAGAAAGAGATCCAGCGTGTGGTGTGGCCGACCCGTCCCGAGACGGTGCAGACGACTGCCATCGTGCTGGTCGCCGTGCTGATCGTCGGGCTGATGCTGTGGCTGATCGACACCCTTCTAAGCTGGGCGATGTCCGGCGTCATCGGTTAGGAGTCTTCATGTCCAAGCGTTGGTACGTCGTGCACGCCTACTCCGGCTTCGAGAAGCATGTCATGCGCTCCCTCAAGGAGCGCGTGAAGATGTATGGCATGGAGGATCGCTTCGGCGAGATCCTGGTGCCGACCGAAGAGGTCGTCGAGGTGCGTGACGGCAAGCGTCGCAAGAGCGAGCGCAAGTTCTATCCCGGCTACGTGCTGGTCGAGATGGAAATGGACGACGGCACCTGGCACCTGGTCAACGAAACCCCGCGTGTGATGGGGTTCATCGGTGGTACCAAGGAGAAGCCGGCGCCGATCACCCAGAAAGAAGCCGACGCCATTCTGCGCCGCGTGAAAGACGGCAGCGACAAGCCGCGGCCCAAGACCATGTTCGAGCCGGGTCAGTCCGTGCGCGTCATCGACGGACCCTTTGCCGACTTCAACGGCGTGGTCGAAGAGGTCAACTACGACAAGAGCCGCCTGCAGGTCAGCGTGCTGATCTTCGGTCGGGCGACGCCTGTCGAGCTCGAGTTCTCGCAGGTCGAGAAGGAATGACTCTCGACCTCTGATTTGCTGTGCGGCCGCCGCGGTGGCCGCTTAACCCGGGGAGCCGCAAGGCGCTACTACCCAACTGGAGTCCATCATGGCCAAGAAAGTACAGGCTTACATCAAGCTGCAGGTGGCAGCTGGTAAGGCCAACCCGAGTCCCCCCGTGGGCCCCGCGCTGGGTCAGCACGGTGTCAACATCATGGAGTTCTGTAAGGCATTCAATGCCGCGACCCAGGACATCGAGCCGGGTCTGCCGACTCCCGTGGTGATCACCGTCTATTCCGACCGCAGCTTCACCTTCATCACCAAGACGCCGCCGGCGGCCGTCCTGCTGAAGAAGGCGGCTGGCATCAAGTCCGGCTCCGGTGAGCCGAACAAGAAGAAGGTCGGTACCGTGACCCGTGCACAGCTCGAAGAGATCGCCAAGACCAAGGAGCCCGATCTGACGGCTGCCGATCTCGATGCCGCGGTGCGTACCATTGCCGGCAGTGCCCGCAGCATGGGCCTCAACGTGGAGGGTCTCTGATCATGGCCAAGCTTTCCAAGCGCGCTCAGATGATTCGCGAGAAGGTCGACGCTTCCAAGGCTTACAGCCTGGAAGAGGCCGTGGCACTGCTCGCCGAACTCTCTACCGTTAAGTTCAAGGAGTCGCTGGACGTCGCCATCAATCTGGGTGTCGATCCGCGTAAATCCGACCAGGTGGTGCGTGGCGCTACCGTCATGCCCAACGGAACCGGCAAGGACGTGCGCGTCGCCGTGTTCACTCAGGGCGCCAATGCCGATGCCGCCAAGGAAGCCGGTGCCGATATCGTCGGCATGGACGACTTGGCCGAGCAGGTCAAGAAGGGTCAGCTCGATTTCGACGTGGTCATCGCCTCGCCGGACGCCATGCGCGTGGTCGGCCAACTGGGCCAGATCCTCGGTCCGCGCGGTCTGATGCCGAACCCCAAGGTCGGCACCGTGACGCCCGACGTGGCCACCGCGGTGAAGAATGCCAAGGCTGGTCAGGTACGTTTCCGTACCGACAAGAACGGCATCATTCACACCACTCTGGGCAAGGTCGACTTCGATGCCGACGCCATCCGGGGCAACTTGGAAGCGCTGGTCGCGGACCTCAAGCGTCTCAAGCCGAGCACGTCCAAGGGTATCTATTTCAAGAAGGTCACCCTGTCCACTACCATGGGCCCGGGTCTGACCCTCGATCACTCTGCCCTCGTCTAAGGACGCGGTAGAGAATAGTTGCAAGAACTTTGCGGTCCCCGAGGTCCTGCCTGGCAGGGGCGAGGGGCGCCGTCAAAGACCGCAGGTGCCGCCCTCTTTCGAGTGGGCGGCTTAATCTCCCCTAGGGGTGCCTGCGCAGATGGTGTGGCCGCCAGAACGCTGGTGAGCACCATCACCCAGGACTCCCATCGGCGCTTGCGTTGAGGGGAGAGATGGTAACCACCGGAGTCCGCTTATGCGGTTCCGGCACGAAGGAGTGATCACTGTGCCACTAGCACTCGAAGGCAAGAAGGCGATCGTTGCCGAGGTCAGTGAAGCTGCCAAGAGCGCACTCTCCGTCGTAGTTGCCGATTCTCGTGGCGTCACGGTCGAGAAGATGACCGGTCTGCGCAAGCAGGCCCGCGAGAATGGCGTCCAGCTGCGTGTTGTTCGCAACACCCTGGCACGCCGCGCCCTTTCCGGCACTCAGTGGGAGTGTCTGAACGAGAGCTTCGTCGGTCCGACTCTGCTGGCGTTTTCCACCGAGCATCCGGGCGCTGCCGCCCGTCTGTTCAAGGATTTCGCCAAGGATGAGAAGAACTTCGAAGTCAAGGCGCTGGCCTACGAAGGCGAGCTGATTGCGGCAAGCGACATTGACCGTCTGGCAACCCTGCCGACTTATGACGAGGCCATCGCCAAGCTGATGTCCGTCATGAAGGAAGCATCTGCCGGCAAGCTGGTTCGTACTCTGGCCGCCTTGCGCGACCAGAAGCAGGAACAGGCCGCCTGATCGGCGAACTCGTTGCTGTAGCCTGAATCGAACACTGAATAGAGCGCTCGGTGCGCCGAGGCTCCCGCAAAGTTAGGAATACCGAAATGGCACTTACCAAAGAAGACATCATCAACGCCGTCGCCGACATGTCCGTGATGGAAGTCGTCGAGCTGATCGAAGCGATGGAAGAGAAGTTCGGCGTCTCTGCCGCTGCCGCCGTCGTGGCCGGTCCGGCTGCTGGTGGTGAAGCCGCTGCCGAAGAGCAGACCGAGTTCGACCTGGTACTGGCCAGCGCCGGCGACAAGAAGGTCAACGTGATCAAGGCTGTGCGCGAGATCACCGGTCTGGGCCTGAAGGAAGCCAAGGCTGCCGTCGACGGCGCCCCGGCTACCATCAAGGAAGCCATGCCCAAGGCAGAGGCCGATGAGGCCAAGAAGAAGCTGGAAGAAGCCGGCGCCACCGTGGAACTCAAGTAACCCCTTGGTTTCCATGGCTTCACGCGCTGCGTAAGCTTCCACGGCTGGTGGCGGGCCCTCCCGCTGCCGGCCTTTTTCTGTTGCACTAGCGCCTTGCTGACGCAGCGTCGCTAGCAGAATCCCGACGGCGAGCTACCCCCTGTGGAGCTTGCCGTCAGCGCCTGACGGGGGCGGTCTCGTCGGGCGGCGCCGACCACGCATCGGTCACCCATGGTGAACAAGCTGGGGAATACAGATGGCTTACTCATACACTGAGAAAAAACGCATCCGCAAGGATTTCGGCAAACTGCCCCAAGTGATGGATGTGCCCTACCTGCTGGCGATCCAGCTTGATTCCTACTACGACTTCCTCCAGCAGGACCGCGCCCCCGATGAGCGCCTCGAGACCGGACTGCATGCGGCGTTCAAGTCCGTGTTCCCGATCGAGAGCTTCTCCGGCAACGCGGCGCTCGAGTACGTCAGCTATCGCTTCGGTACCCCGGCCTTCGACGTCAAGGAGTGCCAGCTGCGTGGCGTCACCTACTCCGCTCCCTTGCGGGTCAAGGTTCGCTTGATCATCTACGATCGCGACTCTTCCAACAAGGCCATCAAGGACATCAAGGAGCAGGAAGTCTACATGGGGGAGATCCCCCTGATGACCGAGAACGGCACCTTCGTGGTCAACGGCACCGAGCGGGTCATCGTTTCCCAGCTGCATCGCTCGCCGGGCGTGTTCTTCGATCATGACAAGGGCAAGAGCCACTCCTCGGGCAAGCTGCTCTATTCCGCTCGCGTGATTCCTTATCGCGGCTCCTGGCTCGACTTCGAGTTCGATCCCAAGGACAACGTCTTCGTGCGTATCGACCGTCGCCGCAAGCTGCCGGCCACGGTGCTGCTGCGCGCGCTGGGCATGAGTGCCGAGGAGATCCTCGACGAGTTCTTCGACACCAGCGTCTTCCACATCGAGAAGAGCGGTTTCTCGGTGGAGCTGGTGCCGTCGCGCCTGCGTGGCGAAACCGCCACCTTCGACATCAAGGATGCCGATGGCAACCTGATCGTCGAGGAAGGTCGCCGTATCACCCAGAAGCATATCCGTCAGCTGGAGAAGGCCGGCCTCGAGCGCCTCGAAGTGCCGATGGATTACCTGTTCGGCAAGACCCTGGCCAAGGATCAGGTCGATGCCAATACCGGCGAGCTGATCTGCCCCTGCAACAGCGTGATCACCCCGGAACTGCTCGAGAAGCTGGGCCAGGCCGGCATCACCAAGCTCGAGACGCTGTACACCAACGATCTCGACTGCGGCCCGTTCGTCTCCGAGACCCTGCGTCTGGATACCACCAGCTCGCAGCTCGAGGCGCTGGTCGAGATCTACCGCATGATGCGCCCCGGCGAGCCGCCCACCAAGGAAGCCGCCGAGACGCTGTTCCACAACCTGTTCTTCACCGAAGACCGCTACGACCTTTCCGGTGTCGGTCGCATGAAGTTCAATCGTCGCCTGCGTCGTGATTCCGACGTCGGCTCCGGCGTGCTCGACAACCGTGACATCCTCGACGTGCTCAAGGAGCTGATCTACATCCGTAACGGCTTCGGCGAAGTCGACGATATCGATCACCTGGGCAACCGTCGTATCCGCTGCGTCGGCGAGATGGCCGAGAATCAGTTCCGCGTGGGCCTGGTGCGCGTCGAGCGTGCGGTCAAGGAACGTCTCTCCATGGCCGAGAGCGAAGGCCTGATGCCGCAGGACCTGATCAATGCCAAGCCGGTGGCGGCGGCGGTCAAGGAGTTCTTCGGTTCCAGCCAGCTCTCGCAGTTCATGGACCAGAACAACCCGCTCTCCGAGGTCACCCACAAGCGCCGCGTCTCCGCGCTTGGTCCGGGCGGTCTGACCCGCGAGCGGGCCGGCTTCGAGGTGCGCGACGTTCACGCCACCCACTATGGCCGTCTGTGTCCGATCGAGACCCCGGAAGGTCCGAACATCGGTCTGATCAACTCGCTGGCCACCTACAGCCACACCAACAGCTACGGCTTCCTCGAGACGCCGTACCGCAAGGTAGTGGACCGCCAGGTGACCGACGAGGTGGTGCACCTCTCGGCCATCGAGGAGGGCGACTTCATCATCGCCCAGGCTTCGGCCACCGTCGATGAGAGCGGCAAGCTGGTCGACGACCTGGTACAGGTGCGCCACAAGGGCGAGACCACCTTCATGCGCCCCGAGCAGGTCACCCTGATGGACGTGTCTCCGCGTCAGGTGGTCTCGGTGGCAGCGGCGCTGATCCCGTTCCTCGAGCACGACGATGCCAACCGCGCTCTGATGGGCTCGAACATGCAGCGTCAGGCGGTACCGACCCTGCGCGCCGAGAAGCCGCTGGTGGGTACCGGCATGGAGCGTTTCGTCGCCCGCGACTCCGGCGTATGTGCTGTGGCGCGTCGCGGCGGGGTCATCGACTCGGTCGACGCCAAGCGCATCGTGGTACGTATCAACGAGGACGAGATCATCGGCGGCGAAGCCGGCGTCGACATCTACAACCTTACCAAGTACGTGCGTTCCAACCAGAACACCTGCATGAACCAGCGCCCCATCGTGCGTCCCGGCGACGTGGTCGAGCGCGGCGACATCCTGGCCGACGGTCCCTCCGTCGACATGGGTGACCTGGCCCTGGGTCAGAACATGCGCATCGCCTTCATGCCTTGGAACGGCTACAACTTCGAGGACTCGATTCTGCTCTCGGAGCGCGTGGTGCAGGAGGATCGCTTCACCACCATCCACATCCAGGAGCTGACCTGCGTTTCCCGCGACACCAAGCTGGGGCCGGAGGAGATCACCTCGGATATCCCCAACGTGGGTGAGTCGGCACTCTCCAAGCTGGACGAGGCCGGCGTGGTCTACATCGGCGCCGAAGTCGGCCCGGGCGACATCCTGGTGGGCAAGGTCACGCCCAAGGGCGAGACCCAGCTGACCCCGGAAGAGAAGCTGCTGCGGGCGATCTTCGGTGAGAAGGCCTCCGACGTGAAGGATACTTCGCTGCGTGCCCCCACCGGCATGCGCGGTACCGTGATCGACGTGCAGGTGTTCACCCGCGACGGCGTGGAGAAGGACTCCCGGGCGCTGGCCATCGAGCAGATGCAGCTCGACGAGGTGCGCAAGGACCTGCAGGAGACCTACCGCATCGCCGAGGACGCCACCTTCGAGCGTCTCAAGCGCACGCTCTCCGGCCAGCCGGTCAACGGCGGACCCAAGCTGAAGAAAGGCGACGTGCTCTCCGACAGCTACCTCGACGAACTGCCGCGTCAGCAGTGGTTCAAGCTGCGCCTGCAGGACGAGTCGCTCAACGAGCTGCTGGCCCAGGCCGACGAGCAGTTGGAGAACCGTCGCAAGGAGATGGAGGAGCGCTTCGAGGACAAGAAGCGCAAGCTGACCCAGGGCGACGACCTGGCGCCGGGCGTACTCAAGATCGTCAAGGTCTACATGGCGGTCAAGCGTCGCATCCAGCCGGGTGACAAGATGGCCGGCCGTCACGGTAACAAGGGTGTCATCTCGGCAATCATGCCGGTAGAAGACATGCCCTTCGACGACAACGGCGTGCCGGTGGACATCGTCCTCAACCCGCTGGGCGTACCGTCGCGGATGAACGTCGGTCAGATCCTCGAGACCCACCTGGGCCTGGCGGCCCAGGGCCTCGGCGTCAAGATCGACGCTCTGCTGCGCGATGCACGCACCCAGCAGGTGAGCGAGATTCGCGAGTTCCTGGGCAAGGTGTACAACTCCACCGAAGGTACCCGGATCGAGGACATCGACTCGCTCTCCGACGACGAGGTGATCGCCCTGGCCAAGAACCTGCGCGGCGGCGTGCCGATGGCTTCGCCGGTGTTCGACGGCGCGGCGGAAGGCGAGATCAAGCACCTGCTGCGCCTGGCGGATCTGCCGGATTCCGGCCAGATGGCGCTGTACGACGGGCGTACCGGTGACGCCTTCGACCGCCCGGTGACGGTGGGCTATATGTACATGCTCAAGCTCAACCACCTGGTGGACGACAAGATGCACGCCCGTTCCACTGGCTCCTACTCGCTCGTCACCCAGCAACCGCTGGGCGGCAAGGCGCAGTTCGGCGGTCAGCGTTTCGGTGAGATGGAGGTGTGGGCGCTGGAAGCCTACGGCGCCGCCTATACCCTCCAGGAGATGCTCACGGTGAAGTCCGACGACGTGGAAGGTCGCACCAAGATGTACAAGAGCATCGTCGACGGCGACCACACCATGCATGCCGGCATGCCGGAATCCTTCAACGTACTGGTGAAGGAAATCCGTTCGCTGGGCATCGATATCGAGTTAGAGAGCTAGGAGCCGACTCCATGAAAGATTTGGTGAAAGTCCTCAAATCGCAATCACAGTCCGAAGAGTTCGACGCGATCAAGATCTCGCTCGCCTCGCCGGACATGATTCGCTCCTGGTCCTATGGCGAGGTCAAGAAGCCCGAGACCATCAACTACCGTACCTTCAAGCCGGAGCGGGACGGGCTGTTCTGCGCCAAGATCTTCGGTCCGGTGAAGGACTACGAGTGCCTGTGCGGCAAGTACAAGCGCATGAAGCACCGCGGCATCATCTGCGAGAAGTGCGGCGTCGAGGTGACCAAGGCAGCCGTGCGTCGCGAGCGCATGGGCCACATCGAGCTAGCCTCGCCGGTGGCGCACATCTGGTTCCTCAAGTCGCTGCCGTCGCGTATCGGCATGTTCCTCGACATGACTCTGCGCGATATCGAGCGGGTGCTCTATTTCGAGAGCTTCGTGGTCATCGATCCGGGCATGACCACTCTGGAGCGCGGCCAACTGCTCAACGACGAGCAGTACTTCGAGGCCCTCGAGGAGTTCGGTGACGACTTCGACGCCCGCATGGGCGCCGAGGCGATCCAGGCGCTGCTCAAGGACATCGACCTCTCCGAGGAGGTCGACCGTCTGCGCGAGGAGATCCCGCAGACCAACTCCGAGACCAAGATCAAGAAGCTCTCCAAGCGGCTCAAGCTGCTGGAGGCCTTCCTCAACTCCGGTAACGATCCGGCGTGGATGGTCATGGAAGTGCTGCCGGTGCTGCCGCCGGACCTGCGTCCGCTGGTGCCGCTGGACGGCGGTCGCTTCGCCACCTCCGACCTCAACGACCTGTACCGCCGGGTGATCAACCGCAACAACCGCTTGAAGCGGCTGCTCGATCTCAACGCGCCGGACATCATCGTGCGCAACGAGAAGCGCATGCTGCAGGAAGCGGTCGATGCGCTGCTCGACAACGGTCGTCGCGGCCGTGCCATCACCGGTTCCAACAAGCGTCCGCTGAAGTCCCTGGCCGACATGATCAAGGGCAAGCAGGGGCGTTTCCGTCAGAACCTGCTGGGCAAGCGCGTCGACTACTCCGGCCGTTCGGTGATCACCGTCGGCCCGACCCTGCGTCTGCACCAGTGCGGTCTGCCCAAGAAGATGGCGCTCGAGCTGTTCAAGCCGTTCATCTATTCCAAGCTGCAGGCCTTGGGCCACGCCTCCACCATCAAGGCGGCCAAGAAGATGGTCGAGCGCGAGCTGCCCGAGGTGTGGGACATCCTCGCCGACGTCATTCGCGAACACCCGGTGCTGCTCAACCGCGCCCCGACCCTGCACCGTCTCGGCATCCAGGCCTTCGAGCCGCTGCTGATCGAGGGCAAGGCGATCCAGCTGCACCCGCTGGTGTGTGCCGCCTACAACGCCGACTTCGACGGTGACCAGATGGCGGTTCACGTGCCGCTGACGCTGGAAGCCCAGCTCGAGGCGCGGGCGCTGATGATGGCCACCAACAACGTGCTGTCGCCGGCCAACGGTGACCCGATCATCGTGCCGTCCCAGGACGTGGTATTGGGTCTGTACTACATGACCCGCGAGAAGATCAACGCCAAGGGCGAGGGCATGGTGTTCTCCGACCTCAAGGAGGTGGAGCGTGCCTTCGGTACCCAGAGCGTGTCGCTGCATGCCCGGGTCAAGGTGCGTCTCACCGAGGTGATCATCGACGAGGAGAGCGGCGAGCGCAGCACCGCCCGCACCCTCTATGACACCACCGTGGGTCGTGCGCTGCTGTTCCGTATCCTGCCCGACGGCGTGCCGTTCGAGCTGGTCGATCAGCCGATGAAGAAGAAGGCAATCTCCAAGCTGCTCAACGAGGTGTATCGTCGTGCCGGCCTCAAGCCGACGGTGATCTTTGCCGACCAGTTGATGTACACCGGTTTCCGTATGGCGACCTGGTCCGGCGCTTCCATCGGCGTCAATGACTTCGTCATTCCCGACGCCAAGAGCGAGATCGTCGAAGCCGCCGAGGCCGAGGTCAAGGAGATCGAGGACCAGTTCTCCTCCGGTCTCGTCACCGCTGGCGAGAAGTACAACAAGGTCATCGATATCTGGTCCAAGGCCAACGACAAGGTGGCCAAGGCGATGATGGCGGGTATCTCCAAGGAGACCGTGATCGACCGCAACGGCAACGAGGTGGAGCAGGACTCGTTCAATAGCGTCTTCATCATGGCCGACTCCGGTGCCCGGGGTAGCGCGGCTCAGATCCGTCAGCTGGCAGGTATGCGTGGCCTGATGGCGAAGCCGGACGGCTCGATCATCGAGACACCCATCGTGGCCAACTTCCGCGAGGGTCTGAACGTACTGCAGTACTTCATCTCGACCCACGGCGCGCGTAAGGGTCTGGCGGATACCGCCCTCAAGACCGCCAACTCCGGTTACCTGACCCGTCGTCTGGTCGACGTGGCGCAGGACATGGTGATCACCGAGACCGATTGCGGCACCGAGCAGGGGCTGACCCTGCACCCGGTCATCGAAGGCGGCGACATCATCGTCTCCCTGGCCCAGCGCGTGCTGGGTCGCGTGGTGGCCCAGGACGTCATCGACCCCAGCACCGAAGAAGTGCTGATCGAGAAGGGCACCCTGCTCGACGAAGCCTGGTGCGAGCGTCTCGACACCATGGGCGTCGACGAGATCGTGGTGCGCAGCGCCATCACCTGCGAATCGACTCACGGGGTCTGCTCGTCGTGCTACGGCCGCGATCTGGCCCGCGGGCATCAGGTCAACATCGGCGAGGCCGTCGGCGTCATCGCCGCCCAGTCGATCGGTGAGCCGGGTACCCAGCTGACCATGCGTACCTTCCACATCGGCGGTGCGGCATCGCGTGCCTCTGCGGTGGACAGCGTTCAGGTCAAGCACGGCGGCAAGGTCCGTCTGCACAACATGAAGTTCGTCGAGCGCACCGACGGCAAGCTGGTGGTGGTGTCCCGCTCCAGCGCCCTGGCGGTGGCCGACGAGCACGGCCGCGAGCGCGAGTACTACAAGCTGCCTTACGGCGCCGAGCTGTCGATCAAGGACGGCGACGCGGTGGATGCCGGCCAGATGGTCGCCAAGTGGGATCCGCACACCCACCCGATCATTGCCGAAGTCGAAGGTAAAGTGCAGTACGTCGACATGGTCGAGGGTGTCACCATCCACCGCAGCGTGGACGAGATGACCGGCCTGTCGTCCATCGAGGTGATCGAGTCGGCGGCGCGCCCGCAGGCCGGTCGCGACAGCCGCCCGATGATCCTGCTCACCGACGAGAGCGGTGAGCCCATCAGCGTGACGGGCTCGAACACCCCGGTGCAATACTTGCTGCCCGGCAAGGCCATCGTCTCGGTCGACCATGGTGCCAAGATCGGTATCGGTGAAATCGTTGCGCGTATTCCGGTGGAAGCGTCCGGCAACAAGGACATCACCGGTGGTCTGCCCCGCGTGGCCGACCTGTTCGAAGCGCGCAAGCCGAAGGAACCGGCCATCCTCGCCGAAGTCAGCGGTACGATCAGCTTCGGCAAGGAGACCAAGGGCAAGCGTCGTCTGACCATCACACCGGACGACGGTGGCGATCCGTTCGAGATGCTGATCCCGAAATGGCGCCAGATCGCGGTCTTCGAAGGCGAGACCGTGGAGAAGGGCGAGGTGATCTCCGATGGCCCGAGCAACCCCCACGACATCCTGCGCCTGCTAGGTGTGGCGGAGCTGGCCAAGTACATCACCGCTGAGATCCAGGAGGTCTATCGCCTCCAGGGCGTGGGCATCAACGACAAGCACATCGAAGTGATCGTGCGTCAGATGCTGCGCAAGGTTGAGATCACCGACTCGGGCGACTCGGATTTCATCCCGGGCGACCAGGTCGAACTGGTCAAGGTGCTCGAGCAGAATGCGCTGCTGGAACATGCCGAGAAATTCCCGGCTCGCTACCAGCGTGTGCTGCTGGGTATCACCAAGGCCAGCCTGGCCACCGAATCGTTCATCTCCGCGGCCTCCTTCCAGGAGACCACGCGGGTGCTGACCGAGGCGGCGGTAACCGGCAAGCGCGACTACCTGCGCGGCCTCAAGGAGAACGTGGTGGTTGGTCGTCTGATCCCGGCAGGTACGGGGCTGGCCCACCATCAGGAGCGTCGCCGCAAGCGGGAAGATACCGAGCGTCTGCTCCACCCGTCGGCTTTCGACGTCGAGCAGGAGCTGGGCGCCCAGCTCACCGCTCTCGACTCGGACGACGACGAGCTGTAAGCGAGGTGGGCGTCAGGTGCCGGGAAGCTCCCCGTCGCTTGACGCCTGACCCCGTTAGACCTTAGAATGCGCAGCCTTTAACAGTGGGGTGGGTGCGCCCGCGTCCGCTGAAAGGCAAGGCAACCATTGGAGTCAGCTACACAACATGGCAACGATCAACCAGCTCGTGCGCAAGCCGCGCAAGCGCCCCGCCGCCAAGAGCGACGTGCCGGCGCTGCAGGCCTGTCCGCAGAAGCGCGGTGTCTGCACCCGCGTCTATACCACTACCCCGAAGAAGCCGAACTCGGCCCTGCGTAAGGTCTGCCGTGTGCGCCTGACCAACGGGTTCGAGGTTTCGTCCTACATCGGCGGTGAAGGTCACAACCTTCAGGAACACTCTGTCGTGCTGATCCGCGGCGGCCGTGTCAAGGACTTGCCGGGTGTGCGTTACCACACCGTGCGCGGCGCCCTCGACACCTCCGGCGTGCAGAACCGTAAGCAGGGCCGTTCCAAGTACGGCACCAAGCGTCCGAAGTCCTGATCGACCTCGAGGCGTTACCAGAATCAATTTCGGTCTGATAAGAGTAAGGTCGGGCGTCGCGGGTTCGAGCTGAGCGTGCGGGAGTTCCGGGTTTGCCTGAAAGACCCTTCGATAGAGGGCTTGTCATGCCTAGAAGAAGAGTTGTTGCCAAGCGCGAGATCCTGCCGGATCCCAAGTTCGGAAGCGAGCGCCTGGCCAAGTTCATGAACCACCTGATGGTTAGCGGCAAGAAGTCCACAGCTGAGCGTATCGTCTACGGTGCGCTGGACACGGTTGCCGAGCGTAGTAAGGAAGAGCCGCTGGAGATCTTCGATCGCGCGCTGGAAGCCATTCAGCCGATGGTCGAGGTCAAGTCCCGCCGCGTTGGCGGTGCGACCTATCAGGTGCCCGTGGAAGTTCGTCCCTCGCGTCGCCAGGCGCTGGCCATGCGCTGGTTGGTGGATGCGGCGCGCAAGCGCGGTGAAAAGACCATGGTGCAGCGCCTTGCCGGCGAAATGCTCGATGCCGCCGAAGGCAAGGGCTCCGCGGTCAAGAAGCGTGAAGACGTGCATCGCATGGCCGAGGCCAACAAGGCGTTCTCGCACTACCGTTTCTAAGCGCAGCGCCTCTCAACGCATCGCCAATCAACGGGGAGTTTCACCGTGGCACGCAAGACACCTCTCAACCGCTATCGCAATATCGGGATCTGTGCCCACGTCGACGCGGGCAAGACCACCACTACCGAGCGTGTGCTTTTCTACACCGGTCTGTCTCACAAACTCGGTGAGGTGCACGATGGTGCGGCGACCACCGACTGGATGGAGCAGGAGCAGGAGCGCGGTATCACCATTACCTCCGCTGCTGTGACGACCTTCTGGAAGGGCATGAACCAGCAGTTCGACGAGCACCGCATCAACATCATCGACACCCCTGGGCACGTCGACTTCACCATTGAAGTCGAGCGCTCCCTGCGCGTGCTCGATGGCGCCGTCGTAGTGCTGTGCGGCAGCTCCGGCGTTCAGCCCCAGACCGAGACCGTCTGGCGCCAGGCCAACAAGTACGAAGTGCCGCGCATGGTGTTCGTCAACAAGATGGACCGTACCGGCGCCGACTTCTTCATGGTCGTGAAGCAGCTCAAGGAGCGCCTGAACGCCAACGCCGTGCCGATCCAGATCAACTGGGGCACCGAGGACGAGTTCAAGGGCGTCATCGATCTGATCGAGATGAAGGCGATCCTCTGGAACGAAGCCGACCAGGGCATGAGCTACGAGCTCGTCGACATTCCCGCCGAGCTCCAGGAGACGGCCGAGGAGTATCGCGAGCAGATGGTCGAAGCCGCTGCCGAAGCCTCCGAAGAGCTGATGGACAAGTACCTCGAAGAGGGCGAGCTCTCCACCGAGGAGATCAAGGCCGGCCTGCGTCGTCGTACCCTGGACAACGAGATCGTGCTGGTCACCTGCGGCTCTGCGTTCAAGAACAAGGGCGTGCAGGCGGTGCTCGACGCCGTGATCGAATACATGCCATCTCCGGCCGAGGTCAAGGCCATCGAAGGTGAGCTGGACGACAAGGACGGCACCGTCGCCACGCGTGAAGCGGACGATAGTGCTCCTTTTGCCGCCCTGGCATTCAAGATCGCCACCGATCCCTTCGTCGGTACCCTGACCTTCATTCGCGTCTACTCGGGCGTGCTGAAGTCGGGCGACAGCGTCTATAACTCGGTCAAGCAGAAGAAGGAGCGCGTTGGCCGTATCGTGCAGATGCATGCCAACTCCCGCGAAGAGATCAAGGAAATTCTGGCCGGCGACATCGCCGCCTGCATCGGCTTGAAGGACGTCACCACCGGTGACACCCTGTGCGACCTGGAGAACAAGATCATTCTCGAGCGCATGGAATTCCCGGAGCCGGTCATCTCGGTGGCCGTAGAGCCGAAGTCCAAGGCCGACCAGGAGAAGATGGGTGTGGCGCTGGGCAAACTGGCCCAGGAAGATCCGTCATTCCGCGTCAAGACCGACGAAGAGACCGGTCAGACCATCATCTCCGGCATGGGCGAGCTGCACCTCGACATCATCGTCGACCGCATGCGTCGCGAGTTCAAGGTCGAGGCCAACATCGGCAAGCCGCAGGTGGCTTACCGCGAAACCATTCGCGGCAAGGTCGAGCAGGAAGGCAAGTTCGTGCGTCAGTCCGGCGGTCGTGGCCAGTACGGTCATGTCTGGCTGCGCATCGAGCCGCTCACCGAGGCGGACAAGGGCGAAGACGAAGAGATGCACTTCAAGTTCGCTTCCGAGATCGTCGGCGGTGTGGTACCCAAGGAGTACGTGGGTGCCGTCGAGAAAGGGGCCTACGAGCAGCTGCAGAACGGTGTCATCGCGGGTTACCCGATGATCGACGTCAAGGTCACGCTGTACGATGGCTCCTACCATGACGTGGACTCGAACGAGAACGCGTTCAAGGTCGCCTCTTCCATGGCTGTCAAGGAAGGGGCCCGCAAGGCCAAGGCCGTGCTGCTGGAACCGGTGATGAAGGTCGAAGTCGTGACCCCCGAGGATTTCATGGGTGACGTCATGGGCGACCTGAACCGTCGCCGCGGTCTGGTGCAAGGCATGGATGACTCTTCCTCCGGCAAGATCATCCGCGCGATGGTGCCTCTGGGCGAGATGTTCGGTTATGCAACCGATCTGCGTTCTCAGACCCAGGGTCGTGCGAGCTACGTTATGGAGTTCGCGAAGTACGAAGAGGCGCCCTCCAGCATCGTTGAAGCCGTCATCAACCAGAAAGGCTAACCGCTAGCAAACGTTAAAGAGGTTATCGAAGTGGCTAAGGAAAAATTCGAACGTTCCAAACCGCACGTCAACGTCGGCACCATCGGTCACGTCGACCACGGCAAGACCACTCTGACTGCGGCCCTGACTCGCGTTTCTGCTGAGGTCTTCGGCGGTGAATGGCGTCAGTTCGACTCCATCGACAACGCTCCGGAAGAGCGTGAGCGTGGTATCACCATCGCCACCTCTCACGTCGAGTATCAGTCCGAGCAGCGTCACTATGCTCACGTCGACTGCCCGGGGCACGCCGACTACGTCAAGAACATGATCACCGGTGCCGCTCAGATGGACGGCGCTATCCTGGTCTGTTCCGCTGCTGACGGCCCCATGCCGCAGACTCGCGAGCACATCCTGCTGTCTCGCCAGGTTGGCGTTCCGTACATCGTCGTGTTCCTGAACAAGGCCGACATGGTCGACGACGAAGAGCTGCTCGAGCTGGTCGAGATGGAAGTTCGTGAGCTCCTGAACGAGTACGACTTCCCGGGCGACGACACGCCGATCATCACCGGTTCCGCGCTGATGGCGCTGAACGGTGAGGACGAGAACGGCATGGGCACCACCGCCGTTGCCAACCTGATCAAGGCCCTGGACGACTACATTCCGGAGCCGGAGCGTGCCATCGATCAGCCGTTCCTGATGCCGATCGAGGACGTGTTCTCCATCTCCGGTCGCGGCACCGTGGTTACCGGTCGTATCGAGCGCGGTATCGTCAAGGCTGGCGAAGAAGTCGAGATCGTCGGTATCAAGGACACCACCAAGACTACCGTTACCGGTGTCGAGATGTTCCGCAAGCTGCTCGACGAAGGTCGTGCCGGTGAGAACGTCGGCGCCCTGCTGCGCGGCACCAAGCGTGACGAAGTCGAGCGTGGTCAGGTGCTGGCCAAGCCGGGTTCCATCAACCCGCACACCGTCTTCGAAGCCGAAGTCTACGTGCTGTCCAAGGAAGAGGGCGGTCGTCACACCCCGTTCTTCAAGGGCTACCGTCCGCAGTTCTACTTCCGTACCACTGACGTGACCGGTACCTGTGAACTGCCGGAAGGCGTCGAGATGGTCATGCCGGGCGACAACGTCAAGATGGTTATCACCCTGATCGCTCCGATCGCCATGGACGAAGGTCTGCGTTTCGCCATCCGTGAAGGCGGTCGTACCGTCGGCGCCGGCGTCGTGGCCAAGATCGTTCAGTAAGCCCTGGGCTGCTGACTGATCGAAGGGGGCTCCGTGAGGAGCCCCCTTTCTGCGCACCTGATGCAGAGTGTTTGACTCTTGCATCCGGCGTGCATATAATGCGCATCCTTTGAATGCGTGGGTAGGCGGCTCGCGCCGTCGACATCCATTGGAGTTTAGGGCAAATGCAGAACCAGAAGATTCGCATTCGGTTGAAGGCATTCGACCATCGCCTGATCGACCAGTCCGCCGCGGAGATCGTTGATACCGCCAAGCGTACTGGTGCTCAGGTGCGCGGTCCGATCCCGCTGCCGACCAATCGTGAGCGCTACACTGTGCTGATCTCACCGCACGTCAACAAGGACGCGCGTGACCAGTACGAGATTCGCACTCACAAGCGCGTGCTCGATATCGTCGAGCCGACTGAAAAGACCGTCGATGCCCTGATGAAGCTCGACCTCGCCGCTGGCGTGGATGTGCAGATCAAGCTCGACTAACCACACTAGACACCCGCGGCCCAGCGCTCTTTCAAACGAGTGAGAGCAGCAGCCGCCACGCCGTGATGGCGTCATACAACGTGCTAGTGGAATGCTCTGGAAAGGGCAGCCATAGCGGGTGATAGCCCCGTACACTAAAGGAGACTGAGAATGACTATCGGTTTGCTCGGTAGAAAGGCCGGTATGACCCGTGTCTTTACCGAAGATGGCGCTTCCGTGCCCGTAACCGTTATCGAGGTTGAGCCGAATCGCGTCGCCAGCGTGCGGACCGTCGAGTCCGACGGTTATGCGGCGATTCAGGTCACAACCGGCTCCCGCAAGGCCAAGCATCTCACCAAGGCGCAGGCAGGTCAGTACGCCAAGGCAGGTATCGAGGCCGGTCGTTCGCTGATGGAGTTCCGCCTCAATGAAGGTGATGAGGCTCCGGAAGTGGGCGGCGAACTCACCGTATCCCTCTTCGAAGCTGGTCAGAAGGTCGACGTGACCGGCACCTCCAAGGGCAAGGGCTTCCAGGGCGCCGTCAAGCGCTGGAATTTCCGTACCCAGGATGCCACCCACGGTAACTCCCTGTCGCATCGTGCGCCGGGTTCCATCGGTATGTGTCAGACCCCGGGTCGTGTCTTCAAGGGCAAGAAGATGGCCGGTCAGATGGGCAACGTCCGCTGCACCGTCCAGAGCCTCGAAGTCGTGCGGGTCGATGCCGAGCGCAACCTGCTGCTGATCAAGGGTGCCGTGCCCGGTGCTACCGGTAGTGACGTCATCGTTCGCAGCGCCGTCAAAGCTGGCTGAAGGGGAGAGATCCGATGAATCTGAATCTTGCTGCAGGCGCGGGTACTGTCGAAGTCGCCGACGCCACCTTTGGCAAAGAATTCAACGAGGCGCTGGTTCACCAGGTCGTCACCGCCTATCTGGCCGGTGGTCGCCAGGGCACCCGTGCTCAGAAGACCCGTTCCGACGTGCGCGGCGGTGGCAAGAAGCCGTGGCGTCAGAAGGGCACCGGTCGCGCTCGCGCCGGTACCATCCGTTCGCCGCTGTGGCGCAGCGGTGGTGTGACCTTTGCGGCCCGTCCGCAGGACCACTCGCAGAAGGTCAACCGCAAGATGTATCGCGCCGCGATGCGTTCCATCCTGTCCGAGCTGGTGCGCCAGGAGCGTCTGATCGCCATCGACGAGTTCACCGTCGATGCGCCGAAGACCAAGCAGCTGGTGGCCAAGCTCAACGAGCTGGGTCTGGAGAAGGCGCTGATCGTCACCGAGGAAGTCGACGAGAAGCTCTATCTGGCCGCCCGCAACATCCCCAACGTGGATGTGGTGGACGTGGCTGCTGCCGATCCGGTGAGCCTGATCGCCTTCGACAAGGTGCTGGTCACCGTCTCTGCTCTGCGTAAATTCGAGGAGAAGCTGGCATGAACCAGGAGCGCGTATTCAAGGTTCTGCTTGGTCCGCACGTGACCGAGAAGGCCGCTTTCGCCGCCGAGCGCAACCAGTATGTGTTCAAGGTGGCCAGCGACGCGACCAAGCCCGAAATCAAGCAGGCCGTTCAGGTGCTGTTTGGCAAGAAGGTCGACCGCGTCCAGGTGCTGAACATGAAGGGCAAGACCAAGCGCAGCGCGCACGGTCTGGGCCGCCGTCAGGGTTACCGCAAGGCGTACGTGACCCTGGCAGCTGGTGAAACGCTCGAAGACTTCACTGGCGCCGAATAAGGGCAGGAGTACGGATCATGGCAATCGTCAAGACAAAACCCACATCCGCCGGTCGTCGCCACGTCGTCAAGGTCGTCAGCGAAGGCCTGCACAAGGGCAAGCCCTATGCGCCGCTGCTGGAAAAGCAGTCGCGCAGCGGTGGACGTAACAACAACGGTCGCATCACAACCCGCCACGTGGGCGGTGGTCACCGTCAGCATTACCGGATCGTCGACTTCAAGCGCACCAAGGATGGCATTCCTGCCATCGTCGAGCGCCTCGAGTACGATCCCAATCGTAGCGCGCACATCGCGCTGCTGAAGTACCTGGACGGCGAGCGTCGTTACATCATCGCGCCCAAGGGCGTGAGTGCTGGCGACAAGCTCGAGTCCGGCGTGAACGCGGCGATCAAGAAGGGCAACACCCTTCCGCTGCGTAACATCCCGCTGGGTTCCACCGTTCACTGCATCGAGCTCAAGCCCGGCAAGGGCGCCCAGATCGCTCGCAGTGCCGGTACCAGCGCCCAGCTGGTCGCCCGTGAAGGCAGCTATGCCACCTTGCGTCTGCGCTCCGGCGAGATGCGCAAGGTGCTGGCCGACTGCCGTGCGACCCTGGGTGAAGTGAGCAACTCTGAGCACAGCCTGCGTCAACTTGGCAAGGCCGGTGCAAAGCGCTGGAGAGGCGTGCGTCCGACCGTTCGCGGTGTCGCGATGAACCCGGTAGATCACCCGCACGGTGGCGGTGAAGGCCGCACCAGCGGTGGTCGCCATCCGGTTACGCCGTGGGGTGTGCCCACCAAGGGCCACAAGACCCGCAAGAACAAGCGCACTGATGCGCTGATCGTTCGCCGCCGCAAGGCCAAGTAACAGACACTAAGAGGTAACGGCTGTGCCACGTTCACTGAAGAAAGGTCCTTTTATCGACCTTCATCTGCTGAAGAAGGTTGAGGCTGCAGTGGAGAAGAACGACCGCAAACCGATCAAGACCTGGTCGCGTCGTTCCATGATCCTGCCGAACATGGTTGGGCTCACCATTGCTGTCCATAACGGTCGCCAACACGTCCCGGTGCACGTCTCCGAGGAAATGGTTGGCCACAAGCTGGGCGAATTCGCTGCCACCCGCACCTATCGCGGTCATGCGGCGGACAAGAAAGCCAAACGGTAAGCCAGAGAGGATTGAGAGATGGAAGTCACAGCTAAGCTGCGTGGCGCTCGTTTATCCGCCCAGAAGGCCCGTTTGGTGGCTGACCAGGTGCGCGGTAAGCCTGTCGCCGAGGCGCTCGACCTGCTGACCTTCTCACCGAAGAAGGCTGCCAAGCTGGTCAAGAAAGTGCTGCAGTCCGCCATCGCGAATGCGGAAGAAAACAACGGCATGGATATCGACGAGCTGCGTGTCTCGACCATCTGCGTCGATGAGGGCATGACGCTCAAGCGCATCAAGCCGCGGGCCAAGGGTCGCGCGGATCGCATCCTGAAGCGCACGTGCCACATCACCGTCAAGGTAGCCGAGAAGTAGGAGTCGACCAGATGGGTCAGAAAGTCAATCCGACAGGTATTCGGCTGGGTATCGTCAAGGATCACACCTCGGTGTGGTATGCCGAGCGCGGTGCTTATGCCGACAAGCTGAACAACGACCTCGAAGTGCGTCGCTTCCTCGAGGAGCGTCTGAAGAACGCTTCCGTGAGCAAGATCACTATCGAGCGTCCGGCCAACAACGCCCGTATCACCATTCACACTGCCCGTCCGGGCATCGTGATCGGCAAGAAGGGCGAGGACGTCGACAAGCTGCGTCGCGACGTCACCGCGATGATGGGCGTGCCCGTGCACGTCAACATCGAAGAGGTCCGCAAGCCGGAGCTGGACGCCAAGCTCGTCGCGCAGAACATCGCCGGCCAGCTCGAGCGTCGCGTCATGTTCCGTCGTGCCATGAAGCGTTCCGTGCAGAACGCCATGCGCCTCGGTGCGGGTGGTATCAAGGTGATGCTGTCTGGTCGCCTGGGTGGCGCCGAAATCGCGCGTACCGAGTGGTACCGTGAAGGTCGCGTGCCGCTTCACACCCTGCGTGCGGACATCGATTACGCCACCTTTGAGGCAAAAACCACCTACGGCATCATCGGTGTCAAGGTTTGGGTCTTCAAGGGTGAAATCCTCGGGGGCATCGAAGAGGTCCGCGCCAAGGCCAAGCAACAGCCGCAGGCCGCGCCCTCCAAGAAGAAAGGTTCCAGGTAAGGGGAGAGCGAATCGATGTTACAGCCCAAGCGCATGAAATTCCGCAAGATGATGAAAGGCCGCAACCGTGGCCTGGCGCATCGCGGAAGCAAGATCAGCTTCGGGGAATACGGCCTCAAGGCAACCGGTCGCGGCCGCATCACGGCGCGCCAGATCGAAGCCGGCCGTCGTGCGATCACCCGTCACGTCAAGCGTGGCGGTAAGATCTGGATCCGCGTCTTCCCTGACAAGCCGATTTCCAAGAAGCCACTCGAAGTCCGTATGGGTAAGGGTAAGGGCTCCGTCGAGTACTGGGTCGCACAGATCCAGCCGGGTCGGGTCCTGTATGAAATCGAAGGCGTGTCCGAGGAGCTGGCCCGCGAGGCCTTCACCCTGGCCGCTCAGAAGATGCCCGTGTCCACCACCTTTGTGAAACGGACGGTGATGTGATGAAAGCCCAGGAAATTCGTGAAAAGTCAGTCGAGCAGCTCCAGGAGCAGCTCTTCGAACTCCTCCGCGAGCAGTTCAACCTGCGCATGCAGAAGGCCACCGGCCAGCTCAGCCAGACTCATCTGCTCAAGCAGGTTCGTCGGGACATCGCCCGGGTGAAGACTGTGCTCAACGAGAAGGCAGGTGACTGAGATGGCCGAAGAAAAGAAAGCCCGTACGCTCACCGGCAAGGTGGTGAGCGACAAGATGGACAAGTCCATCGTCGTCATGATCGAGCGCCGCGAGCGTCATCCGATCTATGGCAAGTACGTCAAGCGCTCCACCAAGCTGCACGCCCATGACGAGGCGAACCAGGCCAAGGCCGGCGACACGGTTTCCATCCAGGAATGCCGTCCGCTGTCCAAGAAGAAGGCCTGGACGCTGGTCGAGGTGATCGAGCAGGCCAGGGGCTGAGCTCGGCGAGAGCAGTCAGATTAGGTTTGGAGAAAACCGATGATTCAGACTCAGACAATGCTGGATGTCGCCGACAACAGCGGAGCGCGCCGGGTGCAGTGCATCAAGGTGCTGGGCGGTTCGCACCGCCGCTACGCGCGGGTCGGTGACATCATCAAGGTCACGGTGAAGGAAGCCATTCCGCGTGGCAAGGTCAAGAAAGGCCAGGTCCTCAAGGCGGTGGTGGTTCGTACCCGCAGCGGCGTTCGTCGTTCCGACGGCTCGCTGATCCGCTTCGATGGAAATGCGGCAGTTCTGTTGAACAACACCAACGAACAGCCGATCGGCACCCGTATCTTCGGGCCGGTGACTCGTGAGCTTCGTACCGAGAAGTTCATGAAGATCATTTCCCTGGCGCCTGAAGTGCTGTAAGGAGCGAAGCGGACATGCAAAAGATCAAACGTGACGATGAAGTGATCGTCATCGCCGGCAAGGACAAGGGCAAGCGTGGCACGATCAAGCGCGTCCTCAAGGACGAACGCTTCGTCGTGTCCGGTGTGAACATGATCAAGCGTCACACCAAGCCCAACCCTATGGCGGGCAATCAGGGCGGTATCGTCGAGCGCGAGGCTCCGATTCACGCGTCCAACGTGGCGATCTTCAACTCGGAGACCGGTAAGGCGGATCGCGTCGGCTTCCAGGTTAAGGAAGACGGTACCAAGGTACGTATCTACAAGTCGACGCAGACGCAGATCGACGCCTAACGCGAGTCGGGTAGCAAAATGGCGAACTTGAAAGAACGTTATCAGAACGAGGTGGTGGCTCAGCTCAAAGAGCAGTTCAGCTACGCCAACGTGATGCAGGTGCCGCGGATCACCAAGGTGACCCTCAACATGGGCATCGGTGACGCGACCAGCGACAAGAAGCTGATCGAGAATGCCATCGGCGACCTGGAGAAGCTCTCCGGTCAGAAGCCGCTGGTGACCAAGGCACGCAAGTCCATCGCGGGCTTCAAGGTGCGCGAAGGTTGGCCGATCGGCATCAAGGTGACCCTGCGCTCCGAGCGCATGTGGGAATTCCTCGATCGTCTGGTCAACATCGCGATCCCCCGCGTACGTGACTTCCGTGGTCTCAACCCGAAGTCCTTCGACGGTCGCGGCAACTACTCCATGGGTGTGCGTGAGCAGATCATCTTCCCGGAGATCGAATATGATAAGATCGACCGGATTCGTGGTCTGGATGTCACCATCACCACTACTGCCAACACCGACGAGGAAGGTCGTGCGCTGCTGAGCGCGCTGAACTTCCCGTTCAAGAAATAAGGGTGGGATCATGGCAAAGAAGAGCATGATTGAACGCGAGCTCAAGCGCACCAAGCTGGTCGAGAAGTATGCGGCCCGCCGTGCCGAGCTCAAGGCGATCATCCAGAGCGTGAATTCTTCCGACGAAGAGCGCTTCGAGGCGACGCTGAAACTGCAGCAGTTGCCGCGCGACTCCAGCCCGGTGCGTCAGCGTAACCGCTGCCGCATCACTGGTCGCCCGCACGGCTACTACAACAAGTTCGGCCTCGGCCGTAACAAGCTGCGTGAAGCCGCCATGCGTGGCGAGGTCCCTGGACTGAAGAAGTCCAGCTGGTAAGCCGCCACGGAAACATCAGGAGCGCAACGTAAATGAGCATGCAAGATACTCTGGCGGATATGTTCACCCGTATCCGCAATGCGCAGATGGCCACCAAGGAGACGGTTACCATGCCGTCCTCCAAGCTCAAGGTCGAGGTGGCCCGCGTATTGAAGGAAGAGGGTTACATCAACGACTTCGCGGTCGCTGAAGGTACCAAGCCCGAGCTGACCGTGACCCTCAAGTACTTCGAGGGCAAGCCGGTCATCGAGCACCTGCAGCGGGTGTCCAAGCCGTCCCTGCGCCAGTACAAGGGCAAGAGTGAACTGCCCAAGGTGGCGGATGGCATGGGTGTGGCGATCGTCACCACCTCCAAGGGCGTGATGACCGACCGTGCCGCTCGTCAGGCGGGCGTCGGTGGCGAAGTCATCTGCACCGTATTCTAGGAGTCTGGAATGTCCCGCGTAGCCAAATATCCGGTTAAAGTGCCCGCCGGCGTCGACGTCAAACTCGACGGCGACCAGCTGACCGCCAAGGGCGGTCAGGGCACGCTGTCGCTGACCGTTCACCCGGACGTGGTCATCGCTCAGGAAGAGGGTCAGCTGACCTTCAAGCCGAGCGAGAGCGCCAAGTCCTGGGCCATGGTCGGTACCACACGAGCTCTGGTCCAGAACCTGGTCACCGGCGTCTCTGAGGGCTTTACCAAGACCCTCGAAATCGTTGGCGTCGGCTATCGTGCCCAGGCAAGTGGCCAGACGCTGAATCTGTCACTGGGCTTCTCTCACCCGGTCGAGTACTCCCTGCCCAAGGGTGTTACGGCGGAAACGCCGAAGAACACCGTCATCGTGCTGAAGAGCGCGGACAAGCAGATGCTCGGTCAGGTGGCTGCGGAGATCCGCGCCTTCCGTCCGCCCGAGCCCTACAAGGGCAAGGGTGTGCGCTACGCCGACGAGCAGGTGCGTCGCAAAGAAGCCAAGAAGAAGTAAGGCAGGGTTATGAACGCGAAGAAAGAATCTCGTCTCCGTCGTGCCCGCCGCGCTCGTGCCAAGATGCGCGAGCTGGGCGTGTTTCGCCTGTGCGTCAACCGTACCCCGCGTCACATCTATGCGCAGATCATCTCGCCGGATGGTGGCAAGGTGCTGGCCAGCGCTTCCACGCTGGACAAGGACCTGCGTGCGGGTGCGACCGGTAACGCTGACGCCGCCGCCAAGGTGGGTGCGCTGATTGCCGAACGTGCCAAGCAGGCTGGCATCACCCAGGTGGCCTTCGATCGTGCCGGTTACAAGTACCACGGCCGCGTCAAGGCCCTGGCCGACGCCGCACGTGAAGGCGGCCTGGAATTCTAAAGGGTTTTACGATGGCGAAGAACGAACAGAACACCGGCGACCTGCAGGAAAAGCTCGTGCAGGTCAACCGTGTCGCCAAGGTGGTCAAAGGTGGTCGTATTTTCGGCTTCACCGCGCTGACCGTCGTTGGCGACGGCAATGGTCGTGTCGGCTTCGGTCGTGGCAAGGCGCGTGAAGTGCCGGTCGCGATTCAGAAGGCCATGGACCAGGCGCGCCGCAACATGGTCAAGGTGAGCCTCAAGGGTCACACCCTGCAGTACCCGGTCAAGGCCCGTCACGGTGCCTCCAAGGTGTACATGCAGCCGGCCTCCGAAGGTACCGGGATCATCGCCGGCGGCGCCATGCGCTCCGTGCTCGAGCTGGCCGGCGTCCATGACGTCCTGGCCAAGTGCTACGGCTCCACCAATCCGGTCAACGTGGTGCGCGCGACCGTCAAGGGTCTCGCCTCCATGCAGTCGCCGGAAGACATCGCCGCCAAGCGCGGTCTGTCTGTCGAAGCGATCACGGGGTAACTACCATGGCAGCCACACTCAAGGTAACCCAGATCCGTAGCACCATCGGCACTCTGCCCAAGCACAAGGCTACTATGAAGGGCCTGGGCCTGCGCCGCATCGGTCATACGGTCGAGCTGGAAGACACCCCTGCCGTGCGCGGCATGATCCACAAGGTCAACTACCTTGTGCGGGTAGAGGGAGAGTAATCCATGAAACTCAACACGCTGAGCCCGGCACCGGGTTCCAAGCACGCCGAGAAGCGCGTCGGCCGTGGCATCGGTTCCGGTCTGGGTAAGACCGGTGGCCGTGGCCACAAGGGTCAGAAGTCGCGTAGCGGCGGCACCGTGAAGCCCGGTTTCGAGGGTGGTCAGATGCCGCTGCAGCGGCGCCTGCCCAAGTTCGGCTTCACTTCCATGAAGTCGCTGGTCTCCGAAGAGGTGCGCCTGAGCGAGCTGGCCAAGGTCGAGGGTGACGAAGTCACTCTGGAGACCCTGAAGCAGGCCAACGTGCTCAAGGACGCTACTCTGCACGCGAAGATCATTCTTTCCGGCGACGTCAACAAGGCGGTCACCGTTCGCGGCGTCAAGGTCACCAAGGGTGCCCGTGCCGCGATCGAAGCTGCCGGCGGCAAGGTAGAGGACTAAATGGCCAAGTCAGGAAACATGCCGGCGATGGGCAGCGGTCTGAGTGAACTGTGGGCGCGTCTGCGCTTCGTGCTCCTCGCCATCGTGGTGTACCGTATCGGTGCCCATATTCCCGTTCCCGGTATCAATCCTGACCAGCTTGCTGCCTTGTTCAGGGAGCAGCAGGGCACCATCCTGGGCATGTTCAACATGTTCTCGGGTGGCGCCCTGGAGCGCATGAGTATCATGGCGCTGGGCATCATGCCCTACATCTCCGCGTCGATCATCATGCAGCTGCTGACCGCAGTCTCGCCCCACCTCGAGCAGTTGAAGAAGGAGGGCGAGGCCGGTCGCCGCAAGATCAGCCAGTACACCCGCTACGGTACCGTGCTGCTGGCCTTCGTCCAGGCCACCGGCATGTCGGTGGGTCTGGCCAGCCAGGGCATCGCCTATAGCGCTGACTTCAGCTTCTATTTCACTGCCATCGTCACCTTCGTGTCGGGTGCAGTGTTCCTGATGTGGCTGGGCGAGCAGATCACCGAAAAGGGTATCGGCAACGGTATCTCGCTGCTGATCTTCGCCGGTATCGTCGCAGGCCTGCCGGGTGCGGTGGGACAGGCGTTCGAGCTGGCCCGCAACGAAGGCGCGTGGAACGTGCTGCCGCTGCTGGCTCTCTCCGTGCTGGGCGTGGCGACCGTGGCCTTCGTGGTCTTCATCGAACGCGGCCAGCGCCGTATCACGGTGAACTATCCGCGGCGTCAGGTCGGCAACAAGATGTATGCCGGGCAGAGCAGTTATCTGCCGCTGAAGGTGAACATGGCGGGTGTGATTCCGCCGATCTTCGCTTCCAGCATCCTGCTGTTCCCTGCCTCCATTGGCCAGTGGGTCGGAGCGGGCGACGGCATGGAGTGGTTGCAGCGTGCCTCCCAGGCCCTGGGCCCGGGACAGCCGCTCTACATCTTGCTTTTCGGCGCGGCGGTGATATTCTTCTGCTTCTTTTACACAGCACTGGTCTTCAATCCCAAGGATGTCGCTGACAACCTCAAGAAGTCAGGGGCCTTCCTCCCGGGTATTCGTCCTGGTGAGCAGACCGCTCGCTATGTCGACAAGGTCATGACCCGTCTGACCCTGTGCGGCGCCCTGTACATCACTGCGGTTTCCTTGATGCCCCAGTTCCTGATCGTGGCGTGGAACGTGCCGTTCTTCTTCGGCGGTACCGCGCTGCTGATCATCGTGGTGGTCATCATGGACTTCATGGCCCAGGTGCAGTCGCATCTCATGTCGCACCAGTACGAGTCGGTGATGAAGAAGTCCAACCTGAAAGGCTATGGCAGCGGCGGCATCATGCGCTGAGTGGCGCTGCCGGTGACAAGGCGCGCCGCGCCGATTTTGGAGAAGGAACGATGAAAGTTCGAGCTTCCGTCAAGAAGATGTGCCGTAACTGCAAGATCATTCGGCGCAATGGCGCGGTTCGCGTCATCTGCATCGAGCCGCGGCACAAGCAGCGCCAGGGTTGATTCTGGCGTTTGTGAATAAGTGGTGCCGGCATACCCCTTGCCCTGAGATGGGTAAAGGGGTATGCTGTTGCGCCTTTTGTAGTAACTAATCGAGCAAGCCGCTCAAATTTCGGAGAAAGCTGATGGCCCGTATTGCAGGCGTCAATATCCCGGACAACAAGCATGCGGCGATCTCGCTGACCTATATCTTCGGGATTGGCCGCACGCGTGCACAGGAAATCTGTGCCGCTACCGGCATCGCGCCGACCACCAAGATCCAGGAGCTCTCTTCTGAAGAAGTAGATGCCCTGCGTGCAGAGGTCGGCAAGTACACCGTGGAAGGTGACCTTCGTCGTGATGTGACGCTGAACATCAAGCGTCTCATGGACCTGGGTTGCTATCGTGGTCTGCGTCATCGTCGTAGTCTTCCGCTGCGTGGTCAGCGGACCAAGACTAACGCGCGCACCCGTAAGGGCCCGCGTAAGCCGATCCGCAAGTAACACGCACGTTCTGGCGTAAAGACAGGAATAGACATCAACATGGCTAACCCGCGTAGCAACCGTAAAAAGGTTAAAAAGCAGGTAGTGGACGCCGTTGCGCACATCCACGCCTCTTTTAACAACACGATCGTGACGATCACAGACCGCCAGGGCAATGCTCTCTCTTGGGCAACTGCCGGTGGTTCGGGTTTTCGTGGTTCTCGCAAGAGCACCCCGTTCGCTGCTCAAGTGGCAAGCGAACGTGCAGCGACCGCTGCAGCCGAGTATGGTGTGAAAAACGTCGACGTGCTGGTCAAGGGCCCCGGTCCTGGCCGTGAATCCGCCGTGCGCGCTCTGAGCGCCGCCGGCTTCCGCGTGCAGAGCATCACTGACGCGACGCCCATTCCCCACAATGGCTGCCGTCCGCCGAAGAAACGCCGCGTTTAAGGAGACAGATTCATGGCTCGTTATATTGGACCGAAGTGCAAACTGTCTCGTCGTGAAGGCACCGACCTCTTCCTCAAGAGTGGTGTGACTCCCTTCGAGAAGAAGTGCAAATCCGAGCAGATTCCGGGTGTGCACGGCCAGCGCCGTCAGCGTCTTTCCGACTACGGCTTGCAGCTTCGCGAGAAGCAAAAAGTGCGTCGTATCTACGGCGTACTCGAAAAGCAGTTCCGCAGCTACTACAAGGAGGCCGCCCGTCGCTCCGGCGCCACCGGCGAAGTCCTGCTGCAGCTGCTCGAATCCCGACTGGACAACGTCGTCTACCGCATGGGCTTCGGCTCCACTCGTTCCGAGGCACGCCAGCTGGTGAGCCACAAGGCGATCGCGGTCAACGGCCGCACCGTCAACGTGGCTTCCTATCAGGTCAAGCCCGGTGACGTGGTTTCCGTTCGCGAGAAGGCGAAGAACCAGGCGCGCATCCAGAGTGCTCTCTCCATCGCTGCCAACCGTGGCGACGTCGCCTGGATCGAGGTCGACGCGAAGAAGATGGAAGGCACCTTCAAGGCTATCCCGGAGCGCGGCGATCTGTCGGCCGACATCAACGAAAACCTGATCGTCGAGCTGTACTCGAAGTAAGCGTCGCTGACCGCGTCGCGCCGGCCCCTCGGGGCCGGCAGCGAGTACCGAGTAACCGTTAGGCAGCCTCAAAGGTGTAGTTATGCAGCGTTCAGTGACAGAGTTTCTCCGTCCGCGCGATATCAAGGTCGAAGAGATCAGCGCGCATCACGCGAAGATCGTGCTCGAGCCGTTCGAGCGTGGCTTTGGCCATACCCTGGGCAATGCGCTGCGTCGCATTCTGCTCTCGTCCATGCCCGGCTGCGCCGTGGTGGAAGTCGAGATCGCAGGTGTCGAGCATGAGTACAGCGCGATCGAGGGTGTTCAGGAAGACGTCATCGAGATTCTCCTGAACCTCAAGGACGTGGCCATCCGCATGCACAGTCGCGACGAGGCAGTGCTCTCGCTGAACAAGCAGGGCCCGGCCGTGGTGACCGCGGGCGACATCGTCCTCGATCACGACGTCGAGATCGTCAACCCGGAGCATGTCATCGCTCACGTCAACGAGGGTGCCGAGCTCAAGATGCAGCTCAAGATCGCTCGTGGCCGTGGCTATGAGCCGGCTGATGCTCGTGTTGGTGCCGACGATGAGTCGCGTGCCATCGGTCGCCTGCAGCTGGATGCCACCTTCAGCCCCGTGCGTCGCGTCTCGTATGCCGTCGATGCCGCCCGTGTCGAGCAGCGTACCGACCTGGACAAGCTGATCATCGACCTGGAAACCGACGGCACCCTGGATCCGGAAGAGGCCATCCGTCGCAGCGCCACCATCCTGCAGGAGCAGCTGGCAGCGTTCGTCGACCTGGAAGCCGACAAGGAGCAGGAGATCGAGGAGGAAGAGGATCACGTCGATCCGATCCTGCTGCGCCCCGTAGACGATCTCGAGTTGACCGTCCGCAGTGCCAACTGCCTGAAGGCCGAGAACATCTACTACATCGGCGACTTGATTCAGCGCACCGAAGTCGAGCTGCTCAAGACGCCGAACCTCGGCAAGAAGTCTTTGAACGAAATCAAGGACGTGTTGGCTGCTCGCGGTCTTTCCCTCGGCATGCGGCTGGAGAACTGGCCGCCGGCGAGCCTGAAGGACGACAAGGCCTCTGCGTGAGCGTCGACTCGAGTCCCAGTTTGGTAAGGAATTGCAACCATGCGTCATCGTAAGAGTGGTCGTCATCTGAATCGCACCAGCTCGCATCGCCAGGCCATGTTCAAGAACATGAGCGTGTCGCTGATCGAGCATGAAGTGATCAAGACAACCCTGCCCAAGGCCAAGGAGCTGCGTCGCGTCATCGAGCCGCTGATCACCCTGGCCAAGCAGGACAGCGTCGCCAATCGTCGTCTGGCCTTCAGCCGCACCCGCTCCAAAGAAGCGGTCGGCAAGCTCTTCAACGAGCTGGGTCCGCGTTACGCCGAGCGTCCGGGCGGTTACGTCCGTATCCTCAAGTGCGGTTTCCGCACCGGCGACAACGCCCCCATGGCCTTCGTCGAACTCGTTGACCGCCCGGTCGTCGAGGAGGTCGAGGAAGCCGCAGCCGAGGAGTGATCCCCGGCGGCGGGCCCGGCCCGGCAATGCTGTAGCGGTAGATACGAAAAACCCGGCTTCTCACGAAGCCGGGTTTTTTTGCTGTAGCGCTGTGGCGGTGCTATTTGGACGTTGCCAGCTCGGCCTGCTGGCTCCTGGCCCGCTCCAGCAATGGCTTGAGGAAGCGCCCGGTGTGGGAGACTTCCATCTCGGCGACCTGCTCCGGTGTGCCCTCGGCGATGATGCGCCCGCCGCCGGAGCCGCCCTCGGGGCCGAGATCGACGATCCAGTCGGCGGTCTTGATCACGTCGAGGTTGTGCTCGATCACCACGATGGTGTTGCCGTGGTCGCGCAGACGGTGAAGCACGGCGAGCAGCTGCCGAATGTCCTCGAAGTGCAGCCCGGTGGTGGGCTCGTCGAGGATGTAGAGCGTCTTGCCGGTGTCGCGCTTGGCCAGCTCGCGGGCCAGCTTGACCCGCTGGGCTTCACCGCCGGAGAGCGTGGTGGCGCTCTGGCCCAGACGGATGTAGGAAAGTCCAACATCGAGCAGGGTCTGCAGGCGACGGGCGATGGCCGGCACCGGACTGAAGAACTCCAGCGCTTCCTCCACGGTCATCTCGAGCACCTCGTCGATGCTCTTGCCCTTGTACTCGATCTCCAGCGTCTCGCGGTTGTAGCGCTTGCCCTTGCACACGTCGCAGGGCACGTAGATGTCGGGCAGGAAGTGCATCTCGACCTTGATCATGCCCTCGCCCTGGCACGCCTCGCAGCGGCCGCCCTTGACGTTGAACGAGAAGCGCCCCGGCTTGTAGCCGCGCGAGCGGGCCTCCTGGGTACCGGCGAAGAGCTCGCGGATCGGCGTGAAGATGCCGGTATAGGTGGCCGGGTTGGAGCGCGGCGTACGCCCGATGGGGCTCTGATCGATGTCGATCACCTTGTCGAGCTGGTCGAGCCCTTCGATGTGCTCATAGGGCGCCGGGGTCAGGGTGGTAGCGTGATTGAGCTCACGGGCGGCAATCGGCATCAGGGTCGAGTTGATCAGCGTCGACTTGCCCGAACCGGAGACACCCGTGACGCAGATGAACAGCCCCAGCGGCAGGGTCAGGCTGACATTGCGCAGGTTGTTGCCGTGGGCGCCGGTCAGCCGCAGCTGCTTCTCCGGGTTGCCGGGGATGCGCCACTTGGGCACCTCGATGCGGCGCTTGCCCGATAGGTACTGGCCGGTGAGCGAGTGGTCGCTGGCCATCACCGCTTCCGGCGTGCCCTGGGCAACGATACGTCCGCCGTGTACGCCGGCGCCGGGGCCGATGTCGAGTACGTGGTCGGCGGCGCGGATGGCGTCCTCGTCATGCTCGACCACGATCACGGTGTTGCCCAGGTCGCGCAGGTGGATCAGGGTCTTGAGCAGGCGGTCGTTGTCACGCTGATGCAGGCCGATGGAGGGCTCGTCGAGGATGTACATCACGCCCACCAGGCCGGCGCCGATCTGGCTGGCCAGGCGAATGCGCTGGGCCTCGCCGCCGGAGAGGGTCTCGGCGCTGCGCTCCAGGTTGAGATAGTCGAGGCCGACGTTGACCAGGAACTCCAGCCGGGCGTGGATCTCGTTGATCACCTTCTGGGCGATCTCGCCCTTGCGCCCCGGTAGGGTCAGCCGCTGGAAGTAGTCCCATGCTTCGCCGATGGGCAGCTGCACGATCTGCGGCAGGGTATGTTCGTCGACGAAGACGTGGCGGGACTCCTTGCGCAGGCGCGAGCCGTGACAGCTGGGGCAGGGGCGGTCAGCGATGTAGCGCGCCAGCTCCTCGCGCACCATGCTCGATTCGGTTTCGCGGTAGCGTCGCTGCATGTTGGGCAGCACGCCCTCGAAGGGGTGCTCGCGGGTCACGCGGCGGCCGCGGTCGTTGACGTAGCTGAAGGCGATCTCGTCGTCGCCGCTGCCGTAGAGAATCAGCTCCTTCTCGTGGCGGGCCAGGTCCTGCCACGGTGTCTCGAGGGTGAAGCGGTAGTGATCTGCCACTGCCTGCAGCTGGCTGAAGTAGTAGACGCTGCGCCGGTCCCAGCCCTTGATCACGCCTTCGGCCAGGGACAGCTCCGGGTGGCTGATCAGCTTGTCGGGGTCGAATACCTGTTGTACGCCCAGGCCGTCGCAGGTGGGGCAGGCGCCGGCCGGGTTGTTGAACGAGAACATGCGCGGCTCGAGTTCGGCAATGGCGTAGCCGCACACCGGGCAGGCGAAGCGCGCCGAGAAGGTGATGTCCTCGGCCTCGCCATCCATGAAGTGCACCACGGCGATGCCGTCGGCCAGATTGAGCGCAGTCTCGAACGATTCCGCCAGGCGCTGCTGGAGCCCCTCGCGCACCTTGATGCGATCCACCACCACGCTGATATCGTGCTTCTTGTTCTTGTCCAGCGGTGCGATGTCGTCGAGCTCCAGCGCCTGACCGTCGACCATCACCCGCACGAAGCCCTGGGCGCGCAGCTCGGCGAGCAGCTGCAGGTGCTCGCCCTTGCGGCCCTTGACCACCGGCGCCAGCAGCATCAGTTTGCTGCCCTCGGGTAGGGCCAGCACCTGATCGACCATTTGCGAAATGGTGCTGGCCTCGAGATCCTCGCCGTGTTCGGGGCAGCGCGGCGTGCCGGCGCGGGCGAACAGCAGGCGCAGGTAGTCGTAGATCTCGGTGATGGTGCCGACCGTGGAGCGCGGGTTGTGAGAGGTCGATTTCTGCTCGATGGAGATCGCCGGCGACAGCCCCTCGATGTGGTCGACGTCGGGTTTCTCCATCATCGACAGGAACTGGCGGGCATAGGTGGAGAGCGATTCCACGTAGCGCCGTTGGCCCTCGGCGTAGAGCGTGTCGAAGGCCAGCGACGACTTGCCCGAACCGGAGAGCCCGGTCACCACGATCAGACTGTCGCGGGGCAGCTCGACGTCGATCTGCTTGAGGTTGTGGGTGCGTGCACCCCTGACCACGATCCTGTCCATTCCCACCTCATGGCGCGCTGGCAAAACCTCGATTATACGCCTGCGACGCAATGCGCGCCAAAGCGCCGCTGGTCGGAACGTTTCCTGTAGGGGCCGGAATCGTTAGAATAGTCGGCTCATCTCGAGGGCCTCGGCCCGCCTACCCATGGAATCGTCTGACTCCCTATGCGCAAGCTCTCTGGACTGCTGCTAGCCTCCGAACGGCGAGCCATCACCGGCCTGGCCGGCCTGTATGCCACGCGCATGCTGGGGCTGTTCATGGTGCTGCCGGTACTGGCGTTGTATGCCGACGAGCTGGTCGGCGCCACGCCGCTGCTGGTGGGGGTGGCACTGGGCGTGTACGGCTTGACCCAGGCGGTGCTGCAGATCCCCTTCGGCCTGCTCTCCGACCGTCTGGGACGCAAGCCGGTGATCGCTGCCGGGCTGCTGCTGTTCGTGATCGGCAGCGTGGTGGCGGCCAATGCCGATTCCATCGGCGGGGTGATCCTGGGGCGCTGCCTGCAGGGCAGCGGGGCGGTGGCGGCGGCGATCATGGCACTGCTGGCCGATCAGACCCGCGAGCAGGTGCGCACCGCGGCCATGGCCACCATCGGTCTCTCCATCGGCGTGGCCTTTGCCGTGGCCATGGTGCTGGGCCCCTGGCTGGCCGCGACGTTCGGTCTCTCATCGGTGTTCTGGTTCACCGCCATGCTCGCCGCGCTGGGGTTGGTGGTATTGTGGAAGCTGGTGCCGCCGGCGCCGCGTCGGCTGCGTCATCGCGACGTGGGCATCGACCGCCGGCAGCTGAACGCCATTCTCACCCGCGCCGACCTGTGGCGGCTGGACCTGTCGATCTTCGCCCTGCACTTGGTGCTGATGGCGATTTTCGTTGCCGTGCCGTTTCGCCTGGTCGAGGCGGGCATCGAGGCCGAGCGTCATGGTCTGACCTATCTCGGCATCATGGCGCTGGCTTTCGTCGGCATGGTGCCGTTGGTGGTCATCGCCGAGAAGCGTCAGCGCATGCGCGGCATGAGCCTGACGGCGATCGCGGCGATCGGCGCAAGCCTGGTCGGGCTGGCCGTCTTCGGTGGTGGCTGGGCGCTGTTCGCCTGGCTGCTGCTGTTCTTCGTGGCGTTCAACCTGCTGGAGGCGATGCTGCCTTCGATGTTGAGCAAGCTGGCACCGGCCGGGGCCAAGGGCACGGCAATGGGCGTCTACTCCACCAGTCAGTTCCTGGGCGCCTTCTTCGGTGGCGTGCTGGGGGGCTTTCTGGCTCAGCAGTGGGGGCTGGCGGCGGTGTTCGCCGGCAGCGCCACGCTGGTCGGCATCTGGTGGCTGCTGATGCTGGGCATGCCCACCGTACCGCATCTGTCCAGCGAGGTGGTGGCGCTCGACGACGACCAGCACGGGGATGCTCTCGACACGCTGATGACGAGCTTTGCCGACGTGGCCGGCGTTGAGGACGTGATGGTCGTTCCCGAGGAGCGAGTGGCGTATCTTAAGGTGGATCGGCAGCGCCTCGATGAGGATGCCCTGGCGCGTCTGATCCGCTCGAGTCGTAACCGGGGCGGCTAGTCTGTCGCTCGGGCGCAGCTCCGATCGGCCGTTCCATTACAATGCACATGTTCATTTGATAAAGGGAGTCCAGCATGGCCCGTGGCGTCAACAAGGTCATACTCATCGGCAACCTGGGGCAGGATCCCGAGGTGCGATTCATGCCGTCCGGCAGTCCCGTCGCCAACCTGCGCGTCGCCACTACCGACACCTGGACCGACAAGCAGAGCGGGCAGCGCCAGGAGCGTACCGAGTGGCACTCGGTGGTACTGTTCAACCGCCTGGCCGAGATCGCTCAGCAGTATCTGAAGAAGGGCTCTCGGGTCTATCTCGAAGGGCGCCTGCAGACGCGCAAGTGGCAGGGGCAGGACGGTCAGGACCGCTATACCACCGAGATCGTCTGCAACGACATGCAGATGCTCGATACCCGTGGCGGCGAGTTCGGCGGTCAGGGCGCCGGTATGCAGCAGCAGGGCGGCGGCTACGGAGCACCTCAGGGCGCGCCCATGCCGCAACAGGGCGGCTATGGCGCCCCGCCGGCTCAGGGCGGCGGCTTCGGCAACAATGCGCCGCAGCAGGGCGGCTATGGCGGCGGCCAGCCCCAGCAGCGCCCGCCGGCACAGGGCGGTCAGCCTCAGCAGGGCGGTCAGCCTCAGCAGGGCGGCCAGCCTCAGCAGGGCGGTCAGAAGCAGAACAACTACGGTGCCCCCGACCCGGGCAGCTTCGACGATTTCGACGACGAGATCCCGTTCTGACGCTGCCCGTCCCAGGCTGCCGGAGGCTATCGTGAAGCTGTTGGTACTGGATGCCGGCCACTGCCTCAACCTGGCGTTGGCCAGGCTGGCGCATCGGCGTAGCGACACCGAGCTCGTCATCGAGCCCGGTTTGAACATCGATGCCGCGCTGCTGCGCGAGGTGGCTCCGGCGGCGGTGATCATTCCGCCGCTCTCGGCGCCGATGGAGATCGAGCCGGCCGCCGTCGTGGCGCATGGGGAGGGAGTGGATGCCTGCCTGGCAGCGTGCCGCGAGACCGATACGCCGCTGGTCTGGTGCGTATCCGACCAGCTCTACCAGGACGGCTTCGAAACGCCCATCGACGAGCATGTGATTCCGGCACCCCGCGACGAGAGCTTGCGTCGCCTGATCGCCATCGGCGATCGCATCCGTGCTGGCCATCCGCGCCATCTGATCGTGCGGCTGGGGCCGTTGTTCGCCCTGGAGGGCGGGCATGCCTGGCTCAGCGGTGTGATCGACAGCCTGGTTAGCGGGGAAGAGGTGCGGGCGGCGCAGGACGTGATCTTTTGTCCCACTGCCGCCGACGCCGTGGCCATGGCGCTGGTCGGCATGCTGCACCAGCTGACCTGTGGCTCGAGCGCCTGGGGCGCCTACCACTTGGCAGGCACGGAGCCGGTCAGCGCTTACACCTTCACCACCATGGTGCGCACCCAGCTGTCGACCCGGCTCGAGGGGCTGGGGGAGCAGATCGAGCTGGGCGAGGTGAAGGCGCTCAAGCATCATCATGACCAGCCGCTGCGACGAGTGCTCAACTGTCGACGGGTGCTGGAGGCGTTCGGCGTGCATCAGAAACCCTGGCGCCTGGAAGTGGGACGTCTGCTCGATGAGTGGTGCCAGGCGCGCCGCGCCAGCCGACTCGATGAAGAGGGCGGCACGACCCCATGAATGTGTTGCGCAGTCTGCTGTTCTATGTTGGTTACTTTCTTGCCATTCTGGTTTTCGGTGCGCTGTTGCTGCCTGTGGCGCCGCTGCTGGCGTTGCCGGCGCGCTATCGGCTGCTCAATCTCTACAATCATTTCCTGACCGCCTGGTTTCGCTGGACCTGTGGTGTGACCTATCGGGTCCGTGGCCGAGAGCATCTACCTGATGGGCCCTGCGTGATATTGGCCAATCACCAGTGCGAGTGGGAGACCATCTTCCTGCAGATTCTCAAGCCACCGGTGTGCACGGTACTCAAGCAGGAGTTGTTGCGTATTCCGCTGTTCGGTTGGGGGCTCAGGCTGCTACACCCCATCGGGCTCGACCGATCGAAGCCGGCGCGGGCCATGCGCCAGGTGCTGAGCCAGGGGGTGGCGCGACTGCAGGAGGGACTGTCGGTATTGATCTTTCCCGAGGGCACTCGGGTGGATCCGGGCCAGCGGCGGCGTTACAACAAGAGCGGTGCCGTCATCGCCTGTCGCGCCGGTGTCCCGGTGGTGCCGGTGGCGCACAATGCCGGCGAGCGCTGGCCGGGGCGTCAGTGGGTGAAGAATCCGGGAGTGCTCAACGTGGTGGTGGGCGAACCCATTATGACCGAAGGGCGTACGCCCGAGGAAGTGCTGAAAGAGGTCGAAGCCTGGATCGAGGCGCGCCTGGCCGAGATTTCCGAAGTGCCGCGCCCGGCCGATGCCAAGCCCGCCGTGGGGGCCAGCGTCGACTGAGCGCTGTCGCCTGGCTTACGCAAAAGGCGCCCTGAGGAGGGCGCCTTTTGCGTTGGCCGTGGGCGTGAGCCGCCTGCCTGGATCAGTCGCGGTAGCGCTGCAGCACCAGGCAGGCATTGGTGCCGCCGAAGCCGAAGCTGTTGGAGAGCACGCGATCCACGCTGACACCGTCGCGCAGACTGGTCACGATATCGAAGCCGGCCGCCTGGTCGTCGAGCTCCTCCACGTTGGCCGAGGCAGCGATGAAGCCATGCTCCATCATCAGCAGGGAGTAGATGGTCTCCTGCACGCCGGTGGCGCCCAGCGAGTGGCCGGTCAACGACTTGGTGGAACTCATGGGCGGCGTGGAGTCGCCGAAGACCTCACGGATGGCCTTGAGCTCGGCCACATCGCCCACCGGCGTGGAGGTGCCGTGGGTGTTGATGTAGTCGATGGAGCCGTCGACGCCGGCCATGGCCTGACGCATGCAGCGCACTGCGCCCTCGCCGGAAGGGGCGACCATGTCGTGGCCGTCGGAGGTGGCGCCGTAGCCGACCAGCTCGGCGTAGATCTTGGCCCCGCGTGCCTTGGCGTGTTCGAGCTCCTCGAGCACCAGCATGCCGCCGCCGCCGGCGATGACGAAGCCGTCGCGGGCCTTGTCATAGGGGCGCGAGGCCTTCTCGGGCGTCTCGTTGTACTGGGTGGAGAGCGCGCCCATGGCATCGAACAGGCACGACAGGGTCCAGTGCTCCTCTTCGCCGCCGCCGGCGAAGACGATGTCCTGCTTGCCCAGTTGGATCTGCTCCATGGCGTTGCCGATGCAGTGGGCCGAGGTGGCGCAGGCGGAGGAGATGGAGTAGTTGACCCCCTTGATCTTGAACGGCGTGGCGAGACACGCCGAGACGGTGCTGCCCATGGTACGGGTGACCCGGTAGGGACCGACCCGGCGCAGGCCCTTCTCGCGCATGACATCGGCCGCTTCGACCTGGTTGGCACTCGAGGCGCCGCCTGAGCCGGCGATGAGCCCGGTGCGCTCGCTGGACACCTGCTCGGGAGTGAGCCCTGCGTCCTCTATGGCCTGCGCCATGCTGACATAGGCGTAGGCCGCGGCATCGCCCATGAAACGGCGCAGCTTGCGGTCGATCAGGGCGTCGAGATCGATATCCACGACCCCGGCGACATGGCTACGAAAGCCAAGTTCAGCGTACTCCTCCTTGAAGCGAATGCCCGAGCGCCCATTCCGGAGCGCCTCGACGACCGCCTGCGGGTCGTTGCCCAGGCAGGATACGATGCCCAGGCCGGTGACTACCACTCGTCGCATGGAAGCCTCCTGTATCAGAAATTCGCGGTAGAGGTGAACAGGCCGACACGCAGATCGGTGGCCTGGTAGATGTCGCGGCCATCGACCGACACGGTGCCGTCGGCGATACCGAGAATCAGGCGCCGGGTAATGATGCGCTTGATGTCGATCTTGTAGGTGACCTTGTTGGCGTCGGGCAGGATCTGGCCGGTGAACTTCACCTCGCCACAGCCCAGGGCGCGGCCGCGGCCGGGGTGGCCGAGCCAGCCCAGGTAGAAGCCCACCAGTTGCCACATGGCATCGAGCCCCAGGCAGCCGGGCATGACCGGATCGCCGGGGAAGTGGCAGTCGAAGAACCACAGGTCGGGATGGATATCCAGCTCGGCGATCAGTTCGCCCTTGCCAAAGTCGCCCCCATCTTCGTAGATGCGGGTGATACGATCGAGCATCAACATGTTGGGTGCCGGCAGCTGAGCGTTGCCGGGGCCGAAAAGCTCGCCGCGGCTACATGCCAGCAGTTCTTCGCGTTCGAAAGAGTGTTGCTTGGTCACTGAGTCGTTCCGAGTCACAGTTGTAATGGGCCTTTCCGCATGCAGTGCAGCGGCGGCGTGGCGCAGAGCCGACCCGCCCGGGCGGCCCTGCCTAGTCTACTGGCCGTGGCCTTCGATTGCACGTCAGGCATGACGCGACCTTCACCACGGATTAAAGTGTCGGCGTCAAGTGTCGATACTCAATGAAGGGTCGATGCATTGCATGGGCGCAATTTACTCTCTCCACCGTCATTGCGGGATCTCACATGCGGCCATCCTCCGCCTTCAATCGACCGCTGCTTTGGGCTGCCATGGTAGCGCTGCCGGCCTGCATCTGGCTGCCCGATCCCGGTTTGCGGACGGTGGCGGTCGGCATCGTGGCAATCGGGCTCTGGGTGGCCTGGCGTCAGATCAAGCGCGATCGTCAGCACGCCGACCTGATGCAGCAGGCGCTGATGCTTTCCGAAGAGGGCGTGCAGATCACCGATGCCGACAATCGCATTCTGGCCGTCAATCCCGCCTTTACCCGCATCACCGGTTTCACCGAAGACGAGGTGCGTGGGCTTAGCGCCGCCAGCCTGGCGGCGTCGCGTCATGATTCGGCCTTCTTCAAGCGCTTCTGGCAGACCCTGCACAGCAAGGGGCGCTGGGAGGGCGAAATCTGGAATCGGCGCAAGCAGGGGGATGAATTCCCGGAGTGGCTGCGGGTCAAGGCGGTGACCGATGGCCGTGGTCGCATCACTCACTATGTGGGCACTTTCACCGACATCTCGGTGCACAAGGCGCGCGAGCAGGACCTGCGGCGCATCGGCTTCGAGGATCCGCTCACCGGGCTGCCCAACCGTCGGCGTTTGCACGATCTGATGACCTCACGTCTGCGCCATCTGCGCGCTGGCGAAAGCCTCGACATGGCCATCATCGACATCGACGGCTTCAAGTCGGTCAACGACAGCCTGGGGGTGGAGCAGGGCGACCGTCTCTTAGCCCGCTTCGGCCAGCGGCTGGCGCATCATATGGCGGGCGGTGTGGTGGGGCGCCTGGGCGGTGACGAATTCCTGGCCATTCGTACCACTACCTTCGATGATCATGACAAGTGGGTTGCCGGCCTGCGCGACCATCTGGGCGAGCCGTTCGAGGTCGGCAGCAAGACGCTGCGCCTGGGGCTCTCCATCGGCAGCTGTCGGGCACCGGAGGATGGCAAGGAGTCCAGCGTGCTGTTCCAGCGTCTGGAGTCGGCGCTCTATTCTGCCAAGCGCCATGGGCGCAACGTCAGTCGGCGTTTTCGTCCGGCCCTCGACGTGCAGGACTCACCGCAGATGGCGCTGGTCTACGGCCTGCGTGACGCGCTGGCCAACGGTGAACAGCTCGAACTCCACTACCAGACCCAGCATCGCGTGATGGACGGCGCCGTGGTCGGCATGGAGGCGTTGCTGCGCTGGCGGCACCCGGAGCACGGCATGGTCTCGCCCGGCGACTTCATCCCGTTGGCCGAGCGGCACGGGCTGATGGGGCCGCTGGGCAATTGGGTGATCGACGAGGCACTGGCGCAAATGGCGCGCTGGCGCGAGATGGGGCTCCCGCAATTGCCGGTATGGATCAATATCTCGGCGATCCAGATGTTTCAGGGTGAACTGGAAGCGGCGCTCGCCGCCGGCCTGGCCCGGCATGGTATCGAGCCCTCTCAGTTGGGGCTGGAACTCACGGAGTCGGTACTGCTCGACGAGCGCGCCGGCGATATCGTGCCGCGCCTGGAAGCGCTGCGCGCCAAGGGGCACCGCATCGCCATCGACGACTTCGGCATGGGTTATTCGTCACTGAGCTATCTGAAGAACCTGCCGCTGGACAAGCTCAAGCTCGACCGCGCCTTCATCCGCTCGTTGCCCGACGACCCCGCCGATGCCGCCATCGTCAGCGCGGTGCTGGCCATGGCACGCGGACTGGGGCTCGACGTGGTGGCCGAAGGCGTTGAAACCCACGGTCAGCTCGGCTTTCTGCAGCAGGCCGGCTGCCGTCTGGTACAGGGGTACCTCTACTCCCGCCCGGGGCCGGCAGAGGTGATCGAGGCCCAATGGCAGGCGCTCAAGACCGACTCGGCGGGGCTGATGCTACGTGCCGAACCTACTGCATAGCACCATTAGAGCCGGGGTACAGGTCGGGCTCCGGGTTTGGCAAGCAGCAGCTGGCTGGTGCCGATGGAGCGCTCGGTGAACCCCGCTTCGCAGTAGCACAGGTAGTAGCGCCACAGGCGAATGAAGCGTTCGTCATAGCCCAGCCGCTGCACGGTCTCCAGGTTGGCTTCGAAGCGGTGGCGCCACTCGCGAAGCGTGCGGGCGTAGTGTGGGCCAATCTCCTGCAAGGCCCCCAGGTTGAGCGAAGTGCACCGGGTCAGGCCATCGAGTATGGCGCGGTGCGAAGGCAGGAAGCCGCCGGGGAAGACGTGGCGCTTGATGAAATCCACCTCGCGTCTGGCCGCCTCGTAGCGCTGGTCGCGGATGGTGATGGCCTGCAGCATGGCTAATCCATCCACCTTCAGCAGACGGTCGAGCGTGGCCAGGTAGGTGTCGAGGTACTGGTGGCCGACGGCCTCGATCATTTCCACCGAGACCAGCCGGTCAAAGCGGCCTTCGAGTTCGCGGTAGTCCCGCTGCAGCACCGTGATCTGCCCTTCCAGCCCCGCCTCGCGCACACGCTGCCGCGTATGCCGATACTGTTCGCTGGAAATGGTCGTGGTGGTGACCCGACAGCCGCGGGTGACGGCGGCATGGATGGCCAGGCCGCCCCAGCCGGTACCGATCTCCAGCAAGTGATGCTGCGGCTGCACGTCGAGCTGGGTCAGCAGCAGGTCGAGCTTGTGAGTCGAGGCCTCCTCCAGGTTGGCTTCCGGATGTGGAAAGACGGCGCTCGAATACATCCGGTGACGCTGATCGAGGAAGAGAGCAAAGAGCTCGTTGCCGATGTCGTAATGCGCGGCTATGTTGCGCCGGGCGCGGCTGAGCGTATTACCCAGCAGGCGCTGCCCCAGGCTGCCCAGCCAGATGCCTGCCCGCGCCACTCGGGATCCCACATCACCGTCGAGCCGCTCCATGTTGATGGCGCACAGCCGAATCAGACCGACCAGGTCGTCGACGTCCCAGTCGCCATCGACATAGGCTTCGGCCGCGCCGAGGCTGCCACCCAGAGCCAGCCGGCGCCACGCTCTCGCCCGACGCACCACCAGGGTGACCTGCAGTGGGCCACCCTGTCCGAGCCGGTGGCATTGGCTGCCTTCGATCAACGTGATGGTACCGCCCGCGAGGCTGCCGAGCTGAGCCAGCATACGCGGCCGCAGCCAGCGTATCAGGGCCGACTCGGGTTCGGGTAGCGGCCGCTCGGGGTGAGTGCGGAGCATGTTCACGGCGTGGTCTCCTTGCGCTGAGGGTGGTCGTGGACGGGAACCCCCTTGGCCCAGAGCCTGAGTGCCTCGTAGTGAATGGCGGCGAGGGTCTTGAGGTTCATCCAGGGCTGGCGCGCCAGGGCTGCAAGCAGCGCCCGGCGTGTTGCGGGTTGCATCGCCAGGGTCAGGCTGGCATCGAAGTGGCGCTCACCCTGGCGCCAGGTTTCCATGTGCAGGGCCAACGTTTCGCCCGGGGTGTTGAAGCGCCAGCGGTAGGTCATGTCCAGCGGCAGAAAGGGCGAGACATGCAGGGTCTTGGCGAATTCGGCGGCGTGGGTGTAGCGCCCTGGCGCCACGGCACAGGCATAGCGAGTTCGCTCCCGCCATGGCGTGTTGGTCACCTCGCCCAGCACGGCGCCCAGGGCGCCGCCCTCTTCCTCACGCTGATAGAGGTAGTAGAGCGAGATGGGGTTGAAGCCCGAGCCCAGGGTGCGTAACTGGGTGAGCAGGCAGACCCTCCCCTGGGGCGCCCGGCCGAGCTGGCGGGCGACTTCGTCGCGGGCCGCGTCGGCCAAGGAGGATGAGTAAGGTGCCAGATAATCCTCGCGGCGAAAGCGCGCCAGGGCCGGGCGCCGGATGCTGAAGCCCGGCACCCCGTCGAACAGCTCGGGCAGCTCGTCGAGGTCGAGCCACAGCATCCATATCCCATATTCGAACCGATGGCAGCGGGGCAGGTGGCGTCGATGCAGCAGCGTGCCATGGCAGACACGTGAGCGCGGCGATGTGGTCATGCGCTGACCGTCGCCCTGGCCGGCGTGCCGACGGCATGAGTGCCGCTTTCGTCGCAGCCCAGCGCATGAGCCACCCGCAGCGCGCTCCATACCCCGTCTTCATGAAATCCGTTGCGCCAGTAGGCACCGCAATAGTGGGTGCGCTGGGTGCCGCCCGAGATCTCGCCATGTCTGGCCTGAGCGTGCTGGCCGGCAAGACTGAACTGAGGGTGGGAGTAGCGAAAGCGTCCCAGTACCCGGCAGGGGTCGATGGCGTCGGCGTCGTTGAGGGTGACGCAGAAGGTGTGCGGCGCCTCGAGACGCTGCAGGATGTTCATGTTGTAGGTCACCGAGGCCCGGGCATCGTCGCCGCGCCCGTCCAGACGATAGTTCCAGCTGGCCCAGGCGCGTCGGCGCCGCGGCAGCAGGCGGGTGTCGGTATGCAGCACCACCTCGTTGCCGGCGTAGGGCAGCGAGCCCAGCACCTCACGCTCGGCCTGGCTGGCATCCTCGAGCAGCCGCAGCGCCTCGTCGGCGTGGCAGGCCAGCACTACCTGATCGAACATTTCCTGTCCTCGCGAAGTGGTCAGCACGACGCCGTTGGCGCTGCGCCGGATGCCCCGGACCGGGGTGGCCAGCCGGATCCGCTCGGCGTAGGGGGCCGTCAGGTCGGGAATGTAGGCCCGCGAGCCGCCGACCAGGGTGTACCACTGGGGGCGGTGACGTAGCGACAGCAGGCCGTGATGATGGAAGAAGCGGACGAAGAACAGCGCCGGCATGCGGCGTATGTCGCCCAGGCTAGCCGACCAGATGGCCGCGCCCATGGGCAGCAAGTAGCGGCGCTGGAAGTCGACGCCGAAGCCCCAAGTGTCGAGATACTCGGCCAGGGTGAACGCCGCCGACAGCCGCTCGTACCTGAGATCGTCGCTGGCCTGTCGATTGAAGCGCAGGATGTCGGCCAACAGACGATGGAAGCGCGGGCTGAGGAGGTTGCGACGCTGAGCGAACAGCGAGCCTAGGGTGTGGCCGTTGTACTCGAAGTCACGCTGCGTCTCGTGCACGGAGAAGCTCATCTCGGTGGGCTGCACGGCGACGCCGAGCTGTGTGAGCAGGCGCTGGAAATGCGGGTAGGTGCGATCGTTGAAAACGATGAAGCCGGTGTCGATGGCGTAGCGGCGAGCGTCGAGTTCGACGTCCACGGTGGCGGTATGCCCACCCAGCCGCTCAGCCGCTTCGAACAGCGTGACCTGGTGGCGGGCGCTGAGGTACCAGGCGGCCGCCATGCCGCTGATGCCGCTGCCCACCACGGCGATGCGCTGAGCGGGAACCGCACGATCAAGAGGCGAAGAAAGGCTGGCGGTCATGGCGTCAGGTCTCCATGGCGGGGTGGCGGACCAGACACTTGCCCAGCCGAAAGCGCAGCGACGGCGGCAGCAAGCCGAGCAGGCGGATGCCATAGGTGAAGCGGCGCGGAAAGTGAATGTCGAGGCGGCGCTTCTCCAGGCCGGCCACGATGGCCTTGGCCGCCGCTTCCGCCGAGATCCGCATGGGCATGGCGAAGTCGTTGCGCTCGGTCAACGGGGTGGCGACGAAGCCGGGATGTATCAGGCTGACGTCGATGCCCTCATGGGCCAGATCCAGACGCAGCGACTCGAGATAGTGGCTCAAGGCGGCCTTCGAAGCGCCGTAGGCCTCGGCCCGTGGCAGCGCCAGGTAGGCCGCAGCGCTAGAAGTGGCGGCCAACAGGGGGCGTTTCCCCGCCTGCCGAGCTTGGCGCAACAGCGGCAGAGCGGCAGTGGTGCAGTACACCGCGCCGAAGAAGTTGACCGCAAACACGCGCTCGACCAGGGCGCTGTCCAGGTGTGGTGGATCGAGGTACTCGCAGGTGCCGGCATTGAGAATCGCCATGTCCAACTGGCCGAACAGGTCGCCGAGGTGGCGGCCGGCCGTTTCCACGGCGTTGCGGTCGGTCACGTCGAGCGGCAGCGGCAGAGCGTTGCTCCGGCCTTCGCTCAGCGCCTTCAGCGCCGGCTCGCTGCGCCCGCTCAGCGCTACCAGGTGGCCTTCGTCGAGCAGGCGAGTCGCCAGGGCACGTCCGATGCCCGAGCTGGCGCCGGTCAGCCAGATTCGCCGATTTCCACTCAGAAGGGCCATGCCTGCTCCTTGATGTTTGAACCTGCGCCTAGCCTGCCACCCGTCGCTTCAGCCAGCGCACCATGCCGCCAATGGCGGGTAGCTGCTCGTAGAGCATTGCGCCGGCGTCGAAGTAGTCGCGATGCCGACAGACCCGCTGCGGCTCAGCGGGCGAGAAGGTCAGCTGTGAGCAGCCTTCCACTGCGATGGAGTTGCCGCCTGCCAGGCGTGGGTGCCTCATTTGCATCGTCCAGGTGACGTAGGCCTGCCGCTCTACTCTCAAGCTGTCGTGAAAGACGAAACGGCACTCCGTCACGTTTTCGTACAGTTTGAGGAAGTGGGCTTCGAGCGCCTCTAGCCCCTCGATCCGATGGAAAGGGTCGATGAACGTCACATCGCGAGTATATAACTCGTACAATAATTCTGTACAGTTTTTGTCTAGCTTATTGAAGGCGGCGCAAAAGGTCGCCAGGGTGTCGTCCTGGTGCATGCTGATCTCTCCTGTTGGGAAGGGGCGGCCTGAGGTCAGGCGTTCGGTGGCAGTGACTTGAAGGCGTCAAGCGCGCGGGCGCGGGCCGCCTTGTGGTCGACGACGGGGCGGGGGTATCCCACCTGGTTGCACTGCGCGGCGCTGGGGGCGTGGCGATCCCGCGGCGCCAGTGCTGCCAGTTCGGACACGTATTCGGCGATGAAGCGAGCGTCCGCATCGAAGCGGTGCGACTGAGTGGTGGGATTGAAAATGCGGAAGTAGGGCGCCGCATCGGTACCGGTAGAGGCGGCCCACTGCCAGCCACCGTTGTTGGCGCAGAACTCGCCGTCCACCAAGTGGCGCAGGAAGAACGCTTCACCCCGCCGCCAGTCGATCAACAGATGCTTGCTCAGGAACATCGCCGCGATCATGCGCAGCCGGTTGTGCATCCAGCCGGTGCGCACCAGCTGGCGCATGGCGGCGTCGACGATGGGGTAGCCGGTGCGTCCCTCGCACCAGGCATGAAAGCCGGCTTCGTCGTCACGCCAGGCCAGCGCTTCGGTGTGGCGCTGGAACGGGCGATGGCGACAGACTCGGGGAAAGCCCACCGCCACGTGGTGATAGAACTCGCGCCACACCAGCTCGTTGACCCAACTGGCGATGCCGGCATCGCCCTCCGCCAGGCTGCCGTCGTTTTCACTCAGGGCCGCCTGCAGGCATTGGCGATGGGAGATCATGCCCAAGGCCAGATAGGGCGAGAGTTCGCTGGTGCCGGCGAGAGCCGGAAAGTCGCGCTGTCCGGCGTAGTGGCGCGCGCGAAAGCGCAGGAAGCGCTCCAGGCGGTCGGCCGCCGCGGCCTCGCCCGCGGGCCAGCGCTCGGCATCGACGGGGGGCGCGGGCAGCGTGGGCGGTTCGACCCGCTCGGCGGCGATATCCGGGGATGGCTGCGGCGCCGGTGTCTCCCGCAGCGCCAGGCGCTCGGGCGTCAGCTGGCGCTGCCAGGCCCGCGCGAAGGGGGTGAATACGCCATAGAAGTCGCCCTTGCCGGTGAGCAGTTCGCCTGGGGCGAAGGCCACGCTATCGTGATGGCCTGTGGCCGTGAGGCCGGCGTCGGCAAAGGCCTTCGTCACGGCCTGGTCGCGGCGCTGCTCGTCCAGCGGGTACTCACGGTTGAAGTGCAGCTCGGTGGCGTCGATCTCACGGGCGATCTGCAGCAGCGCGGCGGGGGCTTCGCCGAAATCGGCGATGTCCCGATGCAGCAGCGGGATACCGAGGCCAGCCAGCGCCTCCTTCAGGGCGATGACGCCACGATGCCAGAAGTCGAGCTTGTTGGCGCCGTGTCCATGACGCTGCCAGTGCGGCAGGCTGCGCAGAAAGACGGCTACCACCGGGCCGCGGCGCGCCGCGGCTGCAAGCGCCGTGTTGTCATGAATACGCAGGTCGCTGCGAAACCACACCAGTGAGCGGGTCATGGCATTACCTTGCCTGGCTCAGGCTTCCTGAATCAACGACCGCAGGCGCGCCATGGCCTGGGGCAGGTCGTCGCCCAACAGCTCCACCAGGCTGTCTGCCAGGTCGCCGTCACGGATGCGTGCCACAGGGCCGCACAGCCCCAGCGGGGCGTCGAGCTGCTCGGCCAGTCGTGGCAGTTGGCGCCGGATCACGTCGGCACGCTCGGCCCGGCCGCTGACCAGCAGCACTGCCCCCGCCTGCAAGCGCTCGACGGCCAGGGGAAGTTCGCTGAAAGGCAAGGCGCTGTCTAGCAGCTGGATGCGATAGCCGGCATCGCTGGCGGCCAGAGCGGCCAGCAGCAGCCACAGCGTGCCCGGGTCGTCGGGCAGCGGTACGAGCAGCAGCAGCGGGCCCCGGGCGAGCTGGTTGGCATGGTAGAGGCGTATGCCGATGCGTGTGCGCAGAAAGGACTCCAGGCAACGTCGCTGCAGGGTGGCGCCGAGCTGATCGCGCCAGCGCTCCTCGAGCTCGCGTGTCACCGGTTGCCACAGCTCGGACAAACAGGTGTTCACGGGATAGAGCGCCAGGCTCTGTGTGAACAGGGTCTCCATCTGGCTGCGGTCGAGCGCTTCTACGGCGGCGACCAACTGGCGCTGCTGGCTGGGCCAGTCGCCGGAGGCCGGCTCGGGGGGCGGTGCGGAGGCAGGCTGGTCGATGAGCTCCTTGACCTGACTGACCGGCACACCACGGCTCAGCCACTGCAGGATACGCTCGACCCTTTCGATGTCCTCGCGAGCGTAGAGCCGGTGTCCCTTGGGGGTGCGCTGAGGGCGAATCAGACCGTAGCGGCGCTCCCAGGCGCGCAGGGTCACCGAGTTGACGCCGGTGATTCGGGACACCTCGCGAATCGGATAGAGCGGTGTGTCGGCCGGGTGGCCCCCCTTTGCGGTCATGCGCGCCTCTGCTCGTTCGTTGTGTGGGCCTTGCCATCACCTGGATTCGTCTGCCTGCCTGGCCGCCGTTGCGGGTGGCAGCAGAGAATATTGTACACTACTCGAACGGTGTACAACTGATGGAGATCAGGGTCAAGTCGGCACAGCTTCTCCCGCCTGCTCGGCGATCACGGCGGCCAGGGCCTCGACGAAGGCGGGATGTTCGCCCACCGGGGGCAGGAGCTGCAGGTCGACACTGGGGTGCGCAGCGCGTAGCGCCTCGACCTGAGCCGGCACGTCCTTGCGCAGATGACGCCCGGCGGCGAAGAATAGTGGCAGGATCTCGGCTCGCCGAGTGCCCGAGGCGGCAAGTTCAGCCACGGTACTTTCCAGTGAGGGTTCGCTAAGCTCCATGTAGGCGAGCTTGAGATCCGCCTCCATGCGGGCGGTCAGCGCCTGGTGAAGGTGCTCGAACGGGGCCCGCCACTTGGCGTCGCTAGAGCCGTGGGCGAGAAGGATCAGGCTGTAGGACATGGCTGTCTCCCGGAAAACAGGCAGGGTGCTGGCAGATCGGCGCCCTGGCGCTACCAGGGCTCTTGCATTGTCGCCAGCATAGCAGAGGTGTACAACGACTGTATAACGAAAGGCAGCGCTGGGGAGGGATTGCGATGCGGGTATTGATCACGGGTGGCAGCGGTTTCGTCGGGCAGCGCCTGTGCCTGCGCTTGAAGCAGGCCGGGCATCGCCTGCAGGTGGTGTCGCGTGATCCGGACGCGGCCAGGAGCAAACTGCCCCAAGGTGCCGACATAAGACGCTCGGTGCTCGACTTCGTCGAGTCGCCCCCGGATGCCATCGTCAACCTGGCGGGCGAGCCGATCGCCGCCCGGCGCTGGAGCGACGAGCAGAAGAACCGGCTGATCGACTCACGGGTCAACGTCACCCGCGATCTGGTTATCCTCTGCGAGCAGCTCAAGCAGGCCAACGGCACAGCCCCCGGCGTCATGGTCTCGGGATCGGCCATGGGCTTCTACGGCGATCAGGGCAAGATCGAGGTCACCGAACAGACCCCGCCTCACGACGAGTTCGCGCATCGCCTGTGCAAGCGCTGGGAGGACACCGCCCGAGAGGCGGCAGATTTCGGTACGCGGGTCGCGCTGCTGCGTACCGGGCTGGTACTGGATACGGGCGGAGGCAGCCTGGAGAAGATGCTGACACCCTTCAAGCTGGGCTTCGGGGGGCGCTTCGGCAGCGGACACCAGTTCATGCCCTGGATCCATCGTGAAGACCTGGTGCGCAGCATCCTGTTCTTGCTCGAGCGTGACGATCTCGACGGGCCGTTCAACGGCAGCGCGCCGCACCCCGTCACCAACGCCGAGTTCGCGCGCACCCTGGCCAGGCAGTTGCATCGGCCGGCCGTCATGCCGGTGCCGGCCATCGTGCTGGAGACCGCCTTCGGCGAGATGGCGCGGCTGCTGCTGACCGGCGCCGACATGCGTCCGGCACGCCTGCTCGAGGCCGGGTTCACGTTCCACTTCCCGACTCTTGAGCAGGCGTTGGCCGACATCCTCGGCAAGTCTTGATGGCTACCGCCGTAGGGCTCAGCGGTTCTCGTCACCCACCGTGACGATCACCCGCACGGCGTCCAGTCGTAGCCGTGTGCCTTCGATGGCGCCGTCGAGTTCGCCACGCTCCCGGCGCAGCGCCTCGAGTTCCGCCTCGCGCACCGCCGGGTTGAGTCGCGCCAGTGCCTCCAGGCGGGCCAGCTCTCCGTCCAGTTCCCGGCGCATGCGTACCTGAGCCGCTTCGACGATGCTCGGCAGCTCGCGATCAGCCTCCTGCTCGCCCTGGGTGAGCAGCTCGCGCAGCTGGTCGTGGCGGCTGCGAATCAGGTCCCGGGCCATGGCCTTCTTGACCTTCTGCAGGTTCTTGGAAAGCCCGGTGAAGGAGACCTTGTCGCTGAGCACGGCGCCGGACTCGTCGAGAAGTACACGTACCGCGGTAGGCGGCAGGAAACGATTGACGTGCAGCCGCTTCGGCGCCGGGCAGTAGGTGCGGAACACCAGTTCCGCCATCAGCCGGCCGGCGGGAATCGCCGGGTGCTTGAGCAGGGCGAGCGCGGTGTTGCCCATGTTGCCGTCGAGGATGCGCGCCATCATTTCGCGCAGCAGCGGGTGCTCCCAGGAGAGCCGCTGCACGTCGTCGCGGGCCAGCGCGCGCTCACGCGACAGGGTGGCGGTGAAGCCCTCCTCACCCTTGGCCAGGCCGGGCAGGCCGTCGAGCATCTGCGGGCTGGGCTGTAGGTGCAGCAGGCCGCCGCCGAGCTCCTGGCTGTCGACGCCGAAGATGTCCAGCGCCTGGTCGAGGTAGCGCGACAAGGCCGGGTCGTGGTCGAGCTCGCGGATCGCCGTGGCGACCGCTTCGGCCCGCGCCGGGCGGCAGGCGTTGAGTTCCAGCAGACGGTTGCGCCCGGCATCGCGCTGGGTCAGGCGGTTCTCGAACAGGGCGCGGGTCTCGGCGATGACGTCGGCGAGGGCCTCGTCGTCGAGCAGCGCCTCGGCCAGGGCATCGCCGAAGGCGTCGAACAGTTCACTGCCGACCCCGTGGGGAGCGTCGAACGCATCCATCCCCTCGCTAAACCAGCGCAGCAGACGCGCCCCGGGGCTGGCTTCGAACAGCGGCACGTGGATCTCGATGGCATGGCGCTGACCGATGCGGTCAAGCCGGCCGATGCGCTGCTCGAGCTGGTCGGGATGCTGGGGCAGGTCGAACATCACCAGGTGGCGGCAGAACTGGAAGTTGCGCCCCTCCGAGCCGATCTCGGAGCAGACCAGCACCTGGCTGCCCTCCTCCTCGTCGGCGAAGGCGGCCGCCGCACGGTCGCGTTCTACCAGCGTCAGCCCCTCGTGGAATACCGGCGCATGAATGCCGCCCAGTACCCGCAGCGCTTCGGCCAGGCCCTGAGCGGTCTCGCGGCTGTGCGCGATCACCAGCACCTTGTCGTTGGCGAAGCCCTGCTCGCCGTCGTCAGCCAGGCGCTCCAGCAGCCAATTCACTCGCGGGTCGATCTGCCACCACGGCTCGGCATTGAGCGGATCGTCCGAGAGCGCGCGATAGGTGGCGTCGGGGTAGATCAGCACGTCGGGATGATCGAGCCCGGTCTCGATCAGCAGTTCGTCGAGATGGTCTTCGTCGCGCTCGAGCTTGCGCAGTACCCGGCGGTAGGCCGAGGGCAGAGGCAGTTCGGTCAGGTGCAGGTAACGCTCGGGGAAGCCGCCCACATGGCGGCGGCTGTTGCGGAACATCACCCGGCCGGTGCCGTGGCGATCGAGCAGTTGCTCACGCAGCTGTTCGCGGGCGCTTTCCTGCTGCTGCTGGCCGCTCTCGGGGTTGGCCAGGGTGTCGAGCAGAGCCAGGCTGTCATGCTCCCCGATCACCGCGGCCACGCTGGCGCGATCACTCTCGCCGCCGGCCGGCAGGCGTTCCAGGGCGTCGATGGCCTGGGCCACCTCCACGTAATGCAGCTCCTCTTCGCGAAACGCCTCCAGGCTGTGGTAGCGGTCCGGGTCGAGCAGGCGCAGGCGGGCGAAGTGGCTCTCCAGGCCCATCTGCTCCGGAGTGGCGGTGAGCAGCAGCACACCCGGTACATGCTTGGCCAGGCGCTCGACGCAGGCGTAGCCGGCGCCGACCTGCTCGGCGCTCCAGTCGAGATGGTGCGCTTCGTCGACGATCAGCAGGTCCCAGTTGCAGGCGGCCGCCTGCTCCTGGCGCTGGGGGTTGGCGAACAGCCACTCCTGGCTGGCCAGGATGAGCTGGCCGGACTCGAAGGGGTTGGCTTCGGCCTGGGCCAGGCTCTGCTGCTCGTCGAGCAGGGTCACCTCGAGGGCGAAGCGGCGCAGCAGCTCCACCAGCCATTGGTGCATGAGACTCGGCGGCACCAGGATCAGGGCGCGTTCGGCACGGCCGGTGAGCAGCATGCGGTGCAGGATCAGGCCGGCCTCGATGGTCTTGCCCAGCCCCACCTCGTCGGCCAGCAGCACGCGCGGCGCGTGGCGTCGGGCCACTTCGTCGGCGATGTAGAGCTGATGGGGAATCAGGTCGATGCGCGGGCCGGCAAGGCCCAATGCCGGATTCTGCTCGATGCGATGATGGTGGTGCAGGGTGCGGAAGCGCAGATCGAACCAGTCGTTGCGGTCGACCTGGCCAGTGAGCAGGCGGTCGCGGGCTTGGTCGAACTGCATGCTGTCGGCCAGGCGTGCCTCAGGCAGCTCGCGCAGCTCGCCCTGGTCGTCCTCGCCGATATAGACGATCAGGCCGTCGACTTCCTTGCTGTCGTCGACGGTCAGGTTCCAGCCCTCGGCGGACTGGACACGGTCGCCGCTGCCGAAAGCGACGCGGGTCAGCGGTGCCTGACGGCTGCTGTAGGTACGGGTTTCCTGGCTGGCGCCGAACAGCACGGTAACGCTACGGTGGTCGCAACTCAGGATGGTGCCCAGGCCCAGGTCGGCCTCGCCATCGCTGATCCAGCGCTGGCCGGGTGAAAAGTCGCTCATGATGCCTCGGTCGATGCTGAACACGGTGCGCACGCTGCCGCCGAAGCATGGCTTCGGCGGGCAGGGCGGGCGATTCTAACGCAAAGCCCGCGCTGGCTTAAGGCTGGTGGAGAAGGGCGGGAAATGGTAGGGGCGGCTGTTACGGGTGGTAATCAGTGGCGTCCCAGCCAAGTGTCGAGCTGCGCTCGCGACAGTTCGCCCACATGGCGCTCCACTGCGCGGCCTTCACGGTCGAACAGCACCGTGGTGGGGAGTCCCGGCGACTCCATCGTGCGGATCATCTGCTGGTTCGGATCGAGCAGCGGGTAACGGAACGCGAGCTCCTGCTCGTCCAGGTAGCGTGCCACCTGGAGTAGCTCCTCACCTTGATTGATCACCACCGCGGTAACGCCGTCGCGGGTGTCGGCCTCGGCTAATAACGGCATCTCGCGCAGGCAGGGCGGGCACCAGGTGGCCCACAGGTTGACCACCACCAGCTCGCCCTGAAGCTGCTGCAGGTTGACCGGCTCGCCGTCGAGGTCTTCCAGGGTGATGTCGGGCAGCTCGCGCAGCGGCATGTCGCCGCCGAAGGGGGCCAGGGTGACCAGCACCAGCCACAGCGCCGAGGCGCCGACGGTGACTCCCATGGCGCCGATCATCGACAGTAGCCGGTCGCGCAGTGCCCAGCCGGTCCAGATCAGCGCGGCGAGCAGCCCCCACAGGCCGTGATAGCCGGGTTGCCAGAGCCGCAGTATGTCCAACGGGGCAGCGGCATAGGCGTCGAAGTTCAGCGCCACGTGCCCCAGGCGGGCGCCCACCAGCCAGGCCAGCAGCAGGCCGTTGAACCAGCGCGCCCGCGCCGAGGGCGAGAGCCCCAGCAGCAGCCAGGCGGCGAGCAGCAACAGCAGGGCACAGCCAATGGCATAGAGGCGCGGTACGGATATCAGCACGGGGCCCAGGGCAAAGGCGTCCATTGGCTCGGCTCCAGCATTTAGGGTCGGCGCAAGCGCCGTGACCGGGTAAAATCACTTACTTGCATAAAGTAACGCGTCAGGCAGAGCAAGCCTACTGCCCCAGGACGGCGCTGTCACCGGCGGGAGCCTACATGGCACACAAGACCTTCGATACCCTGCGCGCCCTGGCCATCGGTAGCCAGGCGCTGGGCTTCATCCTGATCATCACGCTGGAAACGGTCATGGGGGGCGAGGCCGCCCGGCCCTGGCAGGGAGTGACACTGGGCGCCATGGTGGCCTTTGCCCTGGCGCTGGCCGTGGCGCGGCTCTATCGCCGCAACAGGGCGCGCAAGGCCATGGCTCGCCGTCTGGCAGAGCACGATGACGAATCCTGATCCTGACGGCACACGTCGCGCCCGAAGTTGGCTGCTGACGCTTTGCGGCGTACTGCTCCTGCTAATGCAAGGCTGTGCCGGCAGCGCCGCGGTCCGTGAACATACCGCTCCGCTCACCCCAGCCGAGCGCGAGGCCACCTGGCTCGGCCAGTGGGCGCGCCTGAGTGGCTCCGCGCATCCGGGCAAGAGCGGCTTTGCGCTGCTTTCCAGCGGCCAGGATGCTTTCAGTCTGCGCGTGCTGCTGAGCGAGCAGGCCGACCGCAGGCTCGATATCCAGACCTACCTGATGGGCGATGGGCAGACCACCCGGGCACTGCTGCATCGGCTGCTGGGGGCCGCCGAGCGCGGCGTCGAGGTGCGCCTGCTGATCGACGATATCGGTGCAGTAGGCCAGGGTCGGCAGCTGGCCGCGCTCGACAGCCACCCCAACGTTCAGGTGCGCGTCTACAACGCCCTGAGTGTCGGTCGGGGCACGCTGACAGGCCGTGTGCTGGCCTCGGCGCCTCAGGCGGCGCGTCAGCACCGGCGCATGCACAACAAGCTGTGGATCGCCGACGATTCCCTGGCCATCGTCGGCGGGCGCAACCTGGGCGATGAGTACTACAGCGCCAGCGAACCACGCAACTTCACCGATCTCGACCTGCTGGCGCTGGGGCCGGTGGTGGAGCCTCTGGCACAGAGTTTCCACCTCTACTGGAACCACGGCCTAGCTCAGCCCATCGGTCGCTATCACCGTGTCGACGAGGACGCCTGGCAAGAACTGCTGGCGTCGCTCGCCGAGTGGTTCGAGAGCAGTGTCGACTCGCCCTATTTCGCCGACCTGCGCCAGCGCTATGCCGACATCGAGCAGGGGCCGCTGGTGGGCAAGCTGCACTGGGGGGAAGGCATTGCGCTGTGGGACCCGCCGGGCAAGCCTGCCTGGCGGGGGCGGCCGGCATTCCAACGTACCATGGCCGGCGCCCTGTACGACCAGGTGGGAGAGCCGAGCGAGCGGCTGACCCTCGTATCTGCCTATTTCGTGCCCGGCAGGCCGGGTACCCGCCTGTTGACGGAGCTGGCCGAGGCCGGCGTGGCGGTCGAGATATTCACCAACGCCCTGGAGGCGACCGATGTGCCGGTGGTGCACGGTGCCTACCAGGCCAGGCGGGAGGCGTTGCTCGATAGCGGGGTCGCACTCTACGAGATGCGTGCCGAGCACGAGCCGGATGCCGATATCGGCTTCAGTGTGGGGTCTTCGGCCTCTGCCCTGCACATCAAGGCGCTGGGAATCGACGCCGACCGTGTCTTCATTGGGTCGCCCAACGCCGACCCGCGCTCGGTGTGGTGGAATACCGAGGTGGGCGTACTGGTGACCAGTCAGGGTCTGGCCAACGAGTTCCAGCGCCTGACCGAGATCGGCAAGTCGCCGGCGCTCAGCTATCGGGTCGGGCGTACGCCGTCGGGGCGGCTCTACTGGCAGGCCCTCGTGCAGGGAGAACCGGTCGAGCTGATGCGCGAGCCCGGCAGTCTGTGGCGGCATGGTGGAGCCGGGGTGAGTCGGCTGTTGCGGCTCGAACCGCTGCTGTGACGCGCGGTGGCATCACTCCTGGGCGTCGGCGATTCCCACCCGGTTGCGCCCCGAGCGTTTGGCACGATACAGGGCGCTATCGGCGCGTGCCAGTATCGCCTCTGGGCCGTCGCCCCGGCGGTATTCCGCGATCCCCAGGCTGATAGTCACGGCCAGGCCGTGCAGAAGGGTCTCTGCCACCTGCTGGCGCAGCCGCTCGGCGAAGATCGAGGCTCCTTGCGCCGTGGTGTCCTGCAGCAGGATGGCGAACTCCTCGCCGCCCCAGCGTGCCAGCAGGTCGGTGCTGCGCAGGGTCTGGCCGACCAGGGTGGCCAGACGCTTGAGGATGAGGTCGCCCGTGTCGTGACCGTGCTGATCGTTGATCGACTTGAAGTGGTCGATGTCGAACAGCAGCAGTGAGAAGGTGTTGTCGCTGCGCTCGGCCTGGCGTACTGCCTTGCGCATGGCCACATCGAAGGCGCGGCGGTTTTGAGTGCCGGTCAGGTGGTCGCGGGTGGCCTGTTGCTCCAGCTCCTCTTCCAGGCGCTTGCGCTCGGCGATGTTGTGGAAGACGGCAATGAAGTGGCGGATCCTGCCGTTGTCGTCGTACACGGCCGTGATCGCCTGCCACAGCGGATAGATGTCGCCGTACTTGTTGCGATTCCAGATCTCGCCCTGCCAGTGGCCGGTTTCCAGTACCGCCTGCCACAGCTGAGCGTAGAAGTGCTTGTCGTGACGGCCCGACTTGAACAGTCGAGGGGTCTCGCCGATCACCTCTTCCGGCAGGTAGCCGGTAATGTCGGTGAAGGCCTGATTGACCCGTTCGATGCGCATGTCGGGATCGGTGATCAGCGTGGCCTGGCCGGTCTGGAACACGCTGGCGAGCAGCCGCAGCTCCTCCTCCTGACGCTTGCGCTCGGTGATGTCCTCCTTCACCGCCACGAAACGCACGATCCGGCCGCTGTCGTCGCGTACCGGAGTGATGGTTTCGGCTTCCCAATAGAGCTCGCCGTTCTTCTTGCGGTTCTGCAATTCACCGCGCCACACCCGGCCGCTGCGCAGGGTCTGCCACAGCTCACGGTAGACGTGATCTGGGGTCATGCCCGACTGGATCATGGCCGGAGTCTTGCCGATCAACTCTTCGCGGGAATAGCCGGTCACTTCGAGAAAGCGCCGGTTGACGTACTCGATGCGCCCTTCGGTATCGGTGATTGCCGTGGCCGCCGGGCTCTGCTCCACGGCGATGTAGAGCTGATAGAACTTGGCACGCAGCGTCTCGAGATCGGCGTCGGGCCAGTAAGGGTGGAACATGGCGTGCTCGCTTTCGCTGCCGCCATGCGCTGCTTCATGCTCGCCGTTCTTCACGAGCACCTCCGTACGAGTAGGACTTGTTCTAGCACAAGTCTCTTATGGTTTTGCTTGTATTCCTTGGCTTGTAGCGTTTATCCAGCCGGAGTCTGGCGACCCGGCCGCGCAGCATAGCGCCTTTTTACGGTGTGTTCACGTAGATGTCGGCTCTCGATGGGAGCTGGATGGCAAAACGGTGGGCGAAGCAACGAAAAAGGCCTCGCAATCGCTTGCAAGGCCCTTATGAATTCTTTGGTCGGAGTAGCAGGATTCGAACCTACGACCTCTGCCTCCCGAAGGCAGCGCTCTACCAAGCTGAGCTATACTCCGTTACTTCCTTACTCTGTTATTTCCTTTTCGAGCCGCTTTTGGGCGATGCTCGGTGTCGGCTCCAGGAGCCGACGGATGGGCATTATACGCAAAAGCCATGGCCTTGCAAGCCCCCCGCGGCGGTGCTGTTCCACCTTCAGTTTTGGCGTTCCACCGCGAGTCGGGCCAGGTCGGCCATGCTGTCGCGGTAGCGGCTGGGAGACAGAAAGTCGAGCTGCTCCAGCGCCTTGGCCGACATCTCTTCGGCCCGTGCCCGGGTGTAGTCCAGCGCGCCGGTATCGCGCACGATGGCCAGCACCTCGTCGAGCCGTTCGAGCCCGCCCTGGCGAATGGCCTGACGGATCGTCCGGGCCTGGTCCGGGGTGCCGGCGGCCATGGCCTGGATCAGCGGCAGGGTCGGCTTGCCCTCGGCCAGATCGTCGCCCACGTTCTTGCCCATGGCCTTGGCGTCGCCTTGGTAGTCGAGCAGGTCGTCGACGAGCTGGAACGCCAGCCCCAGGTAGCGACCGTAGAGTTGCAGCGCTGCTTCCTGCTGCGGGTCGGCCTCGGCCAGCACCGCGCCGCTGTGGGTGGCGGCCTCGAACAGCATGGCGGTCTTGCCCTGGATGGTCTCGAAGTAGGTGGCCTCGTCGACATCGGGGTTGCCCACGTTGGTCAACTGCTGCACCTCGCCCTCGGCGATGACGCAGGTGGCACCGGAGAGAATGCCCATGATCTTGAGCGAGCCGATCTCCACCATCATCTGGAAGGAGCGCGAATAGAGGTAGTCGCCTACCAGCACGGAGGGGGCGTTGCCCCAGGCGTCGTTGGCGGTGGCGCGGCCGCGGCGCATGTGAGATTCGTCGACCACGTCGTCGTGCAGCAGGGTCGAGGTATGCATGAACTCGATCAGCGTGGCCAGCGAGATGTGCTTGTCACCCTGATAGCCCAGGGCGCGGGCGGCGAGCAGTACCAGCAACGGACGCAGCCGCTTGCCGCCGCTGGCGATGATGTACTGACCGATTGTCTCGACCAGCGGCACCCGAGATGCCAGCTGCTCCTTGATGGTACGGTTGACCGCGGCAAAATCGTCGGCGACCGCCGCGTGCAGCGACGAAGAGGCGGTGGTGTTGCTGTCAGTCGAACGGGAAGAGGCGTTGGCTGGCATGAGACAGTGTCATCGGGCTGTTGGGCCGGCATGCCGGACATGGCAGTGGCCTTGGGCTGCGGCTCATGCTATGGCCCCCCCATGTGGGCGTCAAGCTGCGCCGCGGTGGGTGGTTGCGGCATTGTCTCGGCGAGCGTGCTCAGTGCTTGAACGGCCCGCGGGGCGCGGTTATAATGCGCGGCCCACTCATCACGCTCCCTGTCAGATGGCTGCCGAAAGGGGCGCCACTCGAAGCAGGCCGATGAAGAGCCAACCCCGATGAGTTCTGGAGAGAGATACATGTACGCTGTTATCAAGAGCGGTGGCAAGCAGTACCGCGTTCAGGAAGGCCAGACCCTCAAGCTCGAGAAGCTGGAAATCCCCACCGGCGAAACCATCGAGTTCGATGAGGTGCTGCTGGTTGCCAACGGCGACGACGTGACCGTCGGCGCTCCGCTGGTCGACGGTGCCAAGGTGGCTGCCGAGATCGTTTCCCACGGCCGTGGCGAGAAGATCCGCATCATCAAGTTCCGTCGTCGCAAGCACCACATGAAGCGTCAGGGCCACCGTCAGTGGTTCACTGAAGTCAAGATCACTGGGATTTCCGCCTAAGCGGCTTCCCCTTAACGAGCGAGGACTTTGCAATGGCTCATAAGAAGGCAGCCGGCTCTACCCGTAACGGCCGCGATTCAGAATCCAAACGCCTTGGTGTCAAGCTGTTCGGCGGCCAGGTCGTCACCGCTGGCAACATCATCGTGCGTCAGCGCGGCACCCGCTTCCACGCCGGTACCGGCGTCGGCATCGGTCGCGACCACACCCTGTTCGCCCTGAGCGACGGTGTGATCAAGTTCGAGACCAAGGGTCCGAAGAACCGCAAGTTCGTCAGCGTCGTCTCTGCCTGAGAACGCACGAACTGGTAACTGGAAGGCCCCGCTCAGGCGGGGCCTTCTTGTATCATGGCGGTAGTATCCGCCGGGAGAGTCACAATGCAGTTCGTCGACGAAGCCTCGATCATCGTGGAAGCGGGCAGGGGCGGTAATGGCTGCCTGAGCTTCCGCCGCGAGAAATACGTGCCCAAGGGTGGTCCCGATGGCGGCGACGGCGGGCATGGCGGCAGCGTCTACCTGGTGGGCGACGATGCCCTCAACACGCTGATCGACTTCAGGTTCCAGCGCTTCTATCAGGCCGAGAGCGGTCGCCCCGGCCAGGGGCGCCAGATGAGCGGCCGCGCCGGTAGCGACCTGGTGGTCAAGGTGCCGGTAGGCACCACGGTGATCGACGAAGACACCCTCGAGGTGATTGCCGACATCACCGAACTCGGACAGCAGGTGCTGGTAGCCCAGGGCGGTCGCCGTGGGCTCGGCAACATTCACTTCAAGTCGTCGACCAACCGGGCGCCGCGCAAGACCACGCCCGGCACCGACGGCGAGCGGCGCAACCTGCGCCTGGAGATGAAGGTGATGGCCGACGTCGGCCTGCTGGGCATGCCCAATGCCGGCAAGTCGACCCTGATCCGCTCGGTGTCCGCGGCCAAGCCCAAGGTGGCCGACTACCCCTTCACCACCTTGGTGCCCAACCTCGGTGTGGTGAAGCTAGGCATGCACGAGCACTTCGTGATGGCCGACGTGCCGGGGCTGATCGAGGGGGCGTCGGACGGCGCCGGGCTGGGGCTGCGCTTCCTCAAGCACCTGACGCGCACCCGCCTGCTCTTTCACGTGGTCGACGTGGCGCCCTTCGACGAATCCGATCCGGTCGAGGTGGCCCGGGCCATCGCCCACGAGCTCGAGCAGTTCTCGCCGACCCTGGCCGAGCGCCCGCGCTGGCTGGTGCTCAACAAGCTCGACCTCGTGCCTGAAGAGGAGCGCGAAGCGCGAGTAGCCGCCATCGTCGAGGGGCTGGGCTGGACGGGCCCCGTGTTCCGCATCTCGGCCATTAGCGGCGAGGGCACCGATGCCCTGGTGCAGGCAGCCCATCGTTGGCTCACCGACCAGCGCCGACTGGAGCACGAGGACGAGGAGGTCGCCGAGCACGAGCGCGAGATGCGCGAGCGCATGGAGGCCGAGGCGGTGGCGCGCACCGAAGCGAGGCTGGGTCGCCGGCGCAAGCGTCGCGATCAGGACGACGATGACGATGACTTCGACGATGATGATTACGATGTCGAGGTCGAATACGCCCCCTAGGTGGAACACTGGCTGCGCTCGGCCATACGTCGTTAAACCTTGGCTCAAGATGCTCATTTGCAACAGCAAACTCCGCTCTTTCGCCAAGGTTTGCCTAGTCTGGCCATCGCTCGCGCAGTGTCTCAAGGTTGGGGAATCGCAGCAGCCTTGTTGGAGAGTGAACAGGTGAGCAACGAGCGGGTTCCGGGTCGCGATGCGCTGCGTGGCGCTCGCCGGGTAGTGGTGAAGATTGGCAGTGCGCTGTTGACCAACGATGGGCGTGGGCTCGACGAGGCGGCCATTGGCGGCTGGGTGGACCAGATCGCCGCGCTGCATCGTCAGGGGCTCGAAGTGGTGTTGGTGTCGTCGGGCGCGGTGGCGGCCGGCATGGTGCGGCTGGGCTGGCAGGCCCGACCTTCGGCGGTGCACGAGCTGCAGGCCGCCGCCGCGGTGGGCCAGAACGGCCTGACCCAGTGCTACGAGCACCATTTTGCCCGCCATGGGTTGCTCACTGCCCAGGTGCTGCTGACCCATGACGATCTCTCCAACCGCAAGCGCTACCTCAATGCGCGCTCGGCGCTGCGCACCCTGGTCGACCTGCGCGTAATCCCGGTGATCAACGAGAACGACACCGTTGTCACCGACGAGATCCGTTTCGGCGACAACGACACCCTGGGTGCGCTGGTGGCCAACCTGCTCGAGGCCGAGGCGCTGGTGATCCTCACCGACCAGGAGGGACTGTTCGACGCCGACCCGCGCCACAATCCTGCGGCTACCTTGATCAGCGAAGGGCGTGCCGACGACCCGGTGCTGGCCGCCATGGCCGGCGGCGGCGGTGCGCTCGGCCGCGGCGGCATGACCACCAAGATTCAGGCAGCCCGGCTGGCAGCCCGCTCCGGTGCCGTCACGGTGATTGCCAGCGGGCGTCAGCCCGAGGTGTTGACCCGGCTGGCCGCCGGTGAATCGCTGGGCACCCTGCTGCGTCCTGAAGAGGCCCCCATGGCGGCTCGCAAGCGCTGGCTGGCCGGCCAGCTGCAGGTGCGTGGCAGCCTCACGCTGGATGCCGGTGCGGTGAAGGTGCTGCGCGGCAGCGGCTCGAGCCTGCTGGCGGTGGGGGTCAAGGCGCTGTCGGGCGACTTCGTGCGTGGCGACATGGTGCTGTGTGTCGATGAGCAGGGACAGCGCATCGCCAAGGGACTGGTGAACTACGGCGCCGACGAGGCGCGTCGAATTCTCGGCCAGCCTAGCCATCAGATCGAGGCGATCCTCGGTTACATGGAGGCGCCGGAGCTGATCCACCGCGACAACCTGGTGGTGCTTTGAGGCAGTGTTTGCGCGGCCTGTAGCATGACGCCGTGCACCTGTGGTAGTATGCGCCATCCTCTCAGACACGGCCCGTCGACAACCTTCGCGTTGGCGAGATGGCCAGGCCGGCAGGAAAGCGAAATTTCCAAGCCGGACAAATCGTTATCGATGCCGCCCCAGACCGGGCGGCGTCAAAGTTTTCCAGGAGATAGTCAGTGGCAAACAGCAAGCAAGCCCGCAAGCGTGCCCGTCAGGCGGAAGGCCGTCGTGTTCTGAAGGCGAGCCAGCGCGCCATGGTGCGTACCTATGTGAAGCGCGTCATCAAGGCCATCAACGGCGGCGACCACGCCACCGCCATGACCGAGTTCCAGAAGGCGCAGCCGATCATCGACCGCATCGCCGACAAGGACGTGCTCTCCAAGAAGAAGGCTGCACGCCTGAAGAGCCGCCTGAACAAGCGAATTAAGGCGCTGGCTGCGTAAAGCCGGTCGCCTGGAGACGTCGCGAACCCGGCCCTTGGGCCACGTTCGCAACGCTCGTGAAAAACCGGCTGCGGCCGGTTTTTTTGTGTCTGCATGCCAGCCAAGGCTTGATGGTCGAGGATGGGAGCGGTGACGGAACCCGAGAAGTTGCCCGATTCAGCGAAGTCGAGCGTGCCCCTGGTGGCCGATGACGACCGTGCCGTGGCGCCCAAGGCCGGCGGGCTGATGCGTTCCGGCCTGGTAGTGGGTGTCATGACCATGGTGTCGCGGGTCATGGGGCTGGTGCGTGACGTGGTGGTGGCGACCCTGTTCGGTGCCGGTAACGGTGCCGACGCCTTCTTCGTGGCGTTCAAGATTCCCAACTTCATGCGCCGCCTGTTCGCCGAAGGGGCCTTCAACCAGGCCTTCGTGCCGGTGCTCTCCGAGTACGCCACTCGCGGCAGCAAGCGCGAAGTGCGCGAGCTGCTCGACGCCGTGGCCGGCAGCCTCACCGCGGTGCTGGCGCTGATCACCGCCCTGGCCATGCTCGCCGCACCCTGGCTGGTGTGGGTCTTTGCCCCGGGCTTCGGTCGCGACCCGGCCAAGCTGGCGCTCACCGCCGACATGCTGCGGCTGACCTTTCCCTATCTGCTGCTGGTCTCGCTCACTGCCTTTGCCGGCAGCGTGCTCAACACCTGGAACCGCTTCGCCGTGCCGGCCTTCACGCCGGTGCTGCTCAACCTCTCGTTGATCGGTGCCGCCGTGCTGCTCACGCCCTTGATGAGCGAGCCGGCCATGGCACTGGCCTGGGGCGTGCTGATTGCCGGCTTTGCCCAGCTCGCTTTCCAGGTGCCGTTTTTGGCGCGCCTGGGGCTGATGCCGCGACCCTGGCCCAACTTCGCCCACAGTGGCGTGAAGCGCATCCTGATATTGATGGCGCCGGCGCTGTTCGGTGTCTCGGTGTCGCAGATCAACCTGCTGCTGGATACCGTGCTGGCCTCGCTGCTCACTCCGGGCAGCGTGTCGTGGCTCTACTACTCCGACCGCCTGGTGGAGCTGCCGCTGGGGGTGTTCGGCATCGCCATCGGTACGGTGATTCTGCCGGCGCTCTCCAAGCGACACGCCGAGCAATCGGGCGAGCACTTCGCCGCCATGCTCGACTGGGCGGTGCGTGCCGTTCTGCTGCTGGGTCTGCCGGCGGCGCTGGCCCTGGCGATCCTTGCCGAGCCGCTGCTGATCTCGCTGTTTCACTACGGTGCCATGACCGAGCACGACATCGTCATGGCGGCCATGAGTCTGCGCGCCTACGCCTTCGGCTTGGTCGCCTTCATGCTGATCAAGGTGCTGGCACCGGGCTTCTTCGCCCGCCAGAACACCAAGACGCCGGTCAAGGTCGGCATCATCGCCATGGTCGCCAACATGGTCTTCAACCTGATCCTGATCTGGCCGCTGGCCCACGCCGGCCTGGCCCTGGCCACGGCGCTGTCGGCCTTCCTCAACGCCGGCCTGCTGGGCTGGCTGCTGCACAAGCAGGGTGTGCTGGTGTTCCAGTCGGGCTGGGGGCGCTATGCCGTGCAACTGGTGGGCGGCTGCGTGGTGATGAGTGTGGGCCTGGCCTGGCTGGCGCCGGAGTGGCAGCAGTGGCTCGAGTGGGGCGTTGCGACGCGGGTACAGTGGCTGGCCTTGTTGGTAGTGGTCGGTGCGGCGATCTACTTCGCCTGGCTGGCGGCGCTGGGGGTCAGGCCGCGACATTTTCGGATGAAAGGATAGTAGGTAGCAGGCTAAGGCCTGCCTCCGGGACAGCCCGCTCGTTCGATATCGTGATATTGGGTAGCCGGCTGTCAAGGGAACTGGGGTTCGCTATAATCTTCCCCTTTGTACGTTTTTCAACCAGAAGGCTTAGTGAAGACTGAATGGAAGTCATTCGAGGACTGCACAATCTGCGCGAGGAGCATCGCGGCTGCGTGGCCACCATCGGCAATTTCGATGGCGTACACCGCGGCCACCAGGCGATTCTCGACCAGTGCCGCGAGCAGGCCTCGAAGCTGCGCCTGCCGGTCACGGTGGTGGTGTTCGAGCCCCAGCCGCGAGAGTTCTTCGCCGGTGATCAGGCGCCGCCGCGGCTGACCCGCCTGCGCGAGAAGGTGCGCCTGCTGGGCGAGAGCGGGGTCGATTACGTGCTCTGCCTGCCGTTCAACGAGCGCCTGCGCAGCCTCACCGCGGTGGAATTCATCGACCGCGTGCTGGTCGAAGGGTTGGGAGTACGCCACCTGGTGGTGGGTGACGACTTCCGCTTCGGCTGCGACCGCAGCGGCGATTTCAGCCTGCTGGCGGAAGAGGGGGAGCGGCGCGGGCGTGAAGGCTACGGCGTCGAGCACACCCGCACCTTCGCTCTGGACGACGAGCGTGTCTCCAGTACCCGGGTGCGCACCCTGCTGGCCAGCGGCAACTTCGCCCAGGCGGCACGTATGCTGGGCCGGCCCTATCGGCTCGGCGGCCGCGTGGTCGCCGACAAGCAGTTGGGGCGTACCATCGGCGTGCCCACGGCCAACCTGCCGCTGCCGCGACTGCCCCTGGCGCTGCGTGGCGTCTACGCAGTGGTGACCGAACTGCCCGACGGGCGCCGCTGCCCCGGCGTGGCCAATATCGGCTGGCGTCCCACGGTGGGCAGTGACCGGCCGGTGCTGGAGGTGCACCTGTTCGACTTCGACGGCGATCTCTACGGACAGCGGCTCACGGTGTTTCCCTGCGCCAGGCTGCGCGGCGAGGTGAAGTTTAATGACTTCGCTGCTCTCAGGCAGCAGATCGCCGCCGACCAGGCGCGCGCCCGGCGCTATTTTGCCGATGAGTGCCAGTTTACCGATGAGTGCCAGGGGGCCAGGGAGCTTGGCCTGACAGACGACTCACTTCCATTGGCTTCGGCGCCGCTGGCGCGCGAGACCGTTAATTTCGAATCCTCGGCGGGACGTTCCGCCGACCACGACGACGGCTGACTCCCAGGATATGAGCGACTACAAGCACACACTGAACCTGCCCGAAACCGACTTCCCCATGCGCGGCAACCTGCCTCAGCGCGAGCCCGGTCGGGTGTCGCAGTGGCAGGACATGAAGCTCTACCAGCGCCTGCGTGAAGAGCGTCGCGGCCGCGAGGCCTTCGTGCTGCACGACGGCCCTCCCTACGCCAACGGCAGCATCCACATCGGTCACGCCGTCAACAAGATCCTCAAGGACATCATCGTCAAGTCGAAGAATCTGGCCGGCTTCGACGCCCCTTACGTGCCCGGTTGGGACTGCCACGGTCTGCCCATCGAGCACAAGGTGGAGACCACCCACGGCAAGCACCTCGAGCCCGAGCAGGCGCGGGCCCTGTGCCGCGAGTATGCCGCCTCGCAGATCCAGACCCAGCTCGCCGACTTCGTGCGTCTGGGCGTGATCGGCGACTGGGACCACCCCTACCGCACCATGGACTACGCCAACGAGGCCGGCGAGATCCGTGCTCTGGCCGATATGGTCGAAGCCGGCTATGTGTTCAAGGGCCTCAAGCCGGTCAACTGGTGCTTCGACTGTGGCTCGGCCCTGGCCGAGGCCGAGGTGGAGTACCAGGACAAGAAGTCCGATGCCATCGACGTGGCCTTCCCGGCCGCCGACGAGGCCAAGCTGGCTGCCGCCTTCGGTCTGGCGTCGCTGCCCAAGCCCGCCGCCATCGTGATCTGGACCACCACGCCCTGGACCGTGCCGGCCAACCAGGCGCTCAACGTGCATCCCGAGTTCACCTACGCTCTGGTCGATACCGGCGAACGCCTGCTGGTGCTGGCCGAGGAGCTGGTCGAGAGCTGCCTGGAGCGCTACGAGCTCCAGGGCGAAGTGATCGCTACCGCCAAGGGCCAGGCGCTCGACCTGATCGAATTCCGCCACCCGTTCTACGATCGTCTCTCGCCGGTCTATCTGGCCGACTACGTCGAGTCCGAGGTGGGCAGCACCGGTATCGTCCACTCAGCACCGGCTTACGGCGTCGACGACTTCGTCACCTGTCGTGCCCATGGCATGGCGTTCGAGGAGATCAAGAGCCCGGTACAGGGCAACGGCGTCTATGCCGACGACCTGCCGTTCTTCGGCGGCCAGCTGATCTGGAAGGCCAATCCGCAGATCGTCGACAAGCTGCGTGAGGTCGGCGCCCTGCTGGCGCACAAGGTCATCACCCACAGCTACATGCACTGCTGGCGCCACAAGACCCCGGTGATCTATCGCGCCACGGCGCAGTGGTTCGTGGGCATGGACCTCCAAGGGAAAGATGGGCGCACCCTGCGCGAGCGGGCGCTGGAGGGCATCGAGGCGACCCAGTTCACCCCGGCCTGGGGCCAGGCGCGGCTGCACGCCATGATCGCCAACCGTCCCGACTGGTGCATCTCGCGCCAGCGCAACTGGGGCGTGCCGATCCCGTTCTTCCTGCACAAGGCCACCGGCGAGCTGCACCCGCGCACCGTCGAGCTGATGGAAGAGGCCGCCAAGCGCGTCGAGCGCGAGGGCATCGACGCCTGGTTCCGTCTCGACCCGGTCGAGCTGCTGGGCGACGAGGCGGCACAGTACGAGAAAGTCACCGACACTCTCGACGTGTGGTTCGACTCCGGCACCACCCACCGCCACGTGCTGCGCGGCTCGCATCCCCACGGCCATGAGGCCGGCCCCCGCGCCGACCTCTACCTGGAGGGCTCCGACCAGCACCGCGGCTGGTTCCACTCCTCGCTGCTGACCGGCTGCGCCATCGACGGCCACCCGCCGTACCGCGGCCTGCTGACTCATGGCTTCACCGTGGACGCCCAGGGCCGCAAGATGTCCAAGTCGATGGGCAACGTGGTGGCGCCGCAGGAGGTGATGGACAAGCTGGGCGCCGATATCCTGCGCCTGTGGGTCGCCTCCACCGACTATTCGGGCGAGATGGCGGTCTCCGACGAGATCCTCAAGCGCACCGCCGACGTCTACCGGCGCATCCGCAACACCGCGCGCTTCCTGCTGGCCAACCTCAACGGCTTCGATCCGGCCCGCGACAGTGTGGCCTTCGGCGACATGCTGGCACTGGACCAGTGGGTGGTGGACCGTGCCGCCCAGCTCCAGGCGCGCATCGAGAAGGCCTATGAGGAGTATCGCTTCCTCGACGTCTACCAGCAGGTTCATACCTTCTGTTCGCGGGAGCTAGGTGGCTTCTACCTCGACGTGATCAAGGACCGCCAGTACACCACCCAGGCCGACTCACTGGCCCGGCGCAGCTGTCAGACCGCGCTTTACCACGTGGTCCAGGCGTTGTCGCGCTGGGTGGCGCCGATTCTCAGCTTCACCGCCGAGGAGATCTACGAGAACATCCCCGGCGCCAAGGGCGACAGCGTGCTGCTGGAGACCTACTACGACGGCCTCTCCACGCTGGCGCCGGATGCCGAGATGGGGCGCGAATTCTGGGAGCAGGTGCTCGAGGTCAAGCAGGCAGTCAACAAGTGCCTGGAGGATGCGCGTAACGCCAAGGTGATCAAGGGCAGTCTGGCCGCCGAGGTGACCCTGTTCGTCGACGAGACGCTCGGCTCGACCCTGGCCAAGCTGGGCGAGGAGCTGCGCTTCGTGATGCTCACCAGCGAAGTGCGGCTGGCGCCGCTGGCCGAGGGCCAGAATGTGGAAGATGCCGAGGCCACCGAACTGGCGGGCCTGAAGGTGGCGGTGGCCGCCAGCCCGCACCAGAAGTGCGAGCGCTGCTGGCACCATCGCGAGGACGTGGGCAGCCACGTCGAGTACGCAGACCTGTGCGGCCGCTGTATCAGCAATTTACCGGAGGGGCCGGGTGAGACTCGCCACTATGCGTAACAAGCAGGATGACAGCGGCACTTCGGTGCCGCCGATGAGCAAGCCGCTGCGCTGGCTGTGGCTGGCCGCCGCCGTGGTCGTGCTGGACCTCGGCACCAAGGCACTGATGTCCAGCGTGCTGAGCTACGGCCAGCCGGTGGAGGTGCTGCCGTTCTTCAACCTCACGCTGCTGCACAACACCGGGGCGGCGTTCAGCTTCCTGGCCGGCCATCCCGGCTGGCAGCGCTGGTTCTTCGCCATCATCGCGGTGGGCGCCACGGTGGGCCTGACGATCTGGATGAGCCGGCTCAAGGCCGACGAGAAGCTGCTCGGCGCCTCGCTGGCGCTGATCATCGGCGGTGCCCTGGGCAACCTCTACGATCGCCTGGTGCACGGCTACGTGGTCGATTTTCTCTCCTTCCACGTGGCCGGCTGGTACTACCCGGCCTTCAACGTGGCGGACATCGGCATCACCCTTGGGGCCATCGGCCTGATCTGGGAATCCGTCTTCGAGGGCCGCAAGCAGGCCCGGCGGCGCGGCTGAGCCCAACTGCTATGCTGCTTGGCAAGCCCCGACCAAACGTGCATGAGCGAACGCGTACGACCGACTGAGCGAGAGCAACGATGAGCGAATTTCGCATCGACGAGGGCATGGAAGTGACGCTGCACTTCACCCTCAAGCTGGAGGACGGCACCGTGGTCGACTCCACCCGTGACAAGCAGCCGGCCACCTTCCAGGTGGGCGACGGCAACCTGCCGCCAGGGTTCGAACGCCCGCTGAAAGGATTGGTAGGGGGCGAGAGCGGCAGCTTCGAGATTGCTCCCGAGCATGGTTTCGGTCAGCGCAATCCGCAGAACGTGCAGATGCTCAGCCGCGACGACTTCGAGGAGATCGAGCCCGAGGTGGGCACGGTGATGTCGTTTGCCGACCCCGCCGGCGGTGAACTGCCCGGCGTGATCATCGCTGCCGACGAGCGCAACGTGGAAGTGGACTTCAACCATCCGCTGGCCGGACGTACCCTGACCTTCGAGGTCGAAGTGTTGGATGTCAGGCCCGCGCAGACACACTGAGTTTGTTAACGACGAGACTCAGCGCTTTCTACGTTTTATCTGTTTCTACCGATGCTCCGACGCATCAAGGCGACGTAACCATGCAAGCTAATCCCGTGCGAATCCGACTGGCCAATCCCCGCGGCTTCTGTGCCGGTGTCGATCGCGCCATCGAGATCGTCAACCGCGCACTGGACGTGTTCGGCCCGCCGATCTATGTGCGCCACGAGGTGGTGCACAACCGCTTCGTGGTCGACACTCTGCGCGAACGCGGCGCCGTCTTCGTCGAGGAGCTCGACGAGGTGCCCGACGACGTCATCGTGATCTTCTCCGCCCACGGCGTTTCCCGGGCGGTGCAGGAGGATGCCGAGCGGCGCGGTCTCAAGGTGTTCGACGCCACCTGCCCGCTGGTCACCAAGGTGCACATGGAGGTGCTGCGCTACGCCAAGCGGGGCCAGGAGTGCATTCTGATCGGTCATGCCGGGCATCCCGAAGTCGAAGGCACCATGGGGCGCTACGATACCGCCCACGGCGGTGCCATCTACCTGGTCGAGGACGAGGAAGACGTCGCGCGCCTCGAGGTGAAGGACCCCGCGCGGCTCGCCTTCGTCACCCAGACCACGCTCTCCATGGACGACACCGCGCGGGTGATCGACGCCCTGCGCGCCAAGTTTCCCGAGATTCAGGGGCCGCGCAAGGACGACATCTGCTACGCCACCCAGAACCGTCAGGATGCGGTGCGCGAGCTTGCCGCCGGCTGCGAGCTGCTGCTGGTGGTGGGCAGCCCCAACAGCTCCAACTCAAACCGCCTGCGCGAGCTGGCCGAGCGGGTCGGCACGCCGGCCTATTTGATCGACGACGCCAGCCAGATCGACCCGGCCTGGCTGCAGGGCGTCAACGCCATCGGTATCACCGCCGGGGCCAGCGCGCCGGAAGTGCTGGTCAAGGGCGTGATCGAGCGGCTGCAGGGGATGGGGGCACAAGCGCCGGAAGAGCTCGCCGGCCGTGAGGAAACCATCACTTTCTCGATGCCGCGGGAGCTGCGTGAGCGCGTGATCGCCAGCGATTCGCTATCCTGAGCAGGCGCGAAGCAAGGATCTCATTCCCGACGCATGAGCTGACTCATGCTTTACGAGACGACCAAGCCGGGCCTGCCCCGGCTTTTTTCATGACGCTCCTAGCAGGCGGCGTTGTCATGATACATACTGAAACCAAGTGTAACCGAACGCGGAGGAGCGCCGAGTGACCCGCTACGCCAGCCACGCTCGACGACATCCCCGGCACGCCCCGGTCAGCGCGCAGGGCGGCTTCACCCTGATCGAGCTGATGATTGCGGTGGCCGTGATCGCCATCCTGGCGTCGATTGCGGTGCCTAGTTACCGGGGCTATGTGGAGCGCGCAACGCGCACGGATGCCCATGCCGGGTTGATGGAGGCGGCAGGGCAGCTGGAACGCTGCTACACGGTCAACAACTCCTACGCCAATTGCAACGTCATCACGAACTCCCCCGACGGAAATTACGGCATCAGCCTGGCGAGTACGGCCTCGACCTATACCCTCACGGCAGCGCTTAACAGTGGCCGCGGCCCCGATGGCTGCACCGGCGCCTTGACCCTGAACCACCAAGGGGTGAGAAGCCCTGCAGGCTGCTGGTGAATGCCATGAAGAACTCCGGCTTCACATTGATCGAACTGCTGGTGACGATTGCGGTGATGGCAATCATTGCGACGATTGCGGTGCCGGGCTTCCAGGGCATGATGGCCAGAAATCAGCTGGCGGGTGACTACAACGTGATTCTGACCGGTCTCAATCAGGCCCGCAGCGAGGCCATCAAGCGCAGGGAAGAGGTAACCTTTCGTGTGACCCAGACGAGTCCCTGGGAGTACCGGATCACGACCGCTGACAACAGTGACCTCGCAATCCGCTCCGCGCGGGGCGGACAGGTCAGTCTCACGAGCACGAACATTACCTTCAACGCCCTGGGACGACGTGCGAACTGCACGTCGGGCTGCGACATCACGATAAACCACTCCGGCGCCGGCAGCCTGGATCTGCAGGTCAGCACCGCCGGCCGCATCGGTAAGCCGACGAGTTGAGGAGCGCCATGCAACGCCATGCTCAATCGGGTTTCACTCTGCTGGAGGCACTGATTGCCGTTCTGGTGCTCTCCATCGGCCTGCTGGGCGTGGCAGCCATGCAGCTCAGGGCGTTGCAGAGTGCCCATATGGGCTATCAGCGTGCGGTGGTGAGTCTGGCCGCCATCGACGCCCAGGAAAGGGCATGGGCAGGGCTGGCAAGCAACGGCGCCTGTCCGGCAGCCGGCGACATCCAGGGGGGTTGGTTGGGGCAATGGTTCGGTACGGGAAGGGTGTTGACCAATGACGCGAGCAATGTCGGCTCCGGCGCTTCCGATTGTGAATACATCGTATCCATCTCCTGGCAGGAAGATCGCTACTCGGATGGCGAGAGTGGTGATGCCTTCGTTTACCAGTTCCGGCTGCCAGAGCTATGAGAGATCCTTGCCCCATGCTTCGGCCAGCCGCTCCCACAAATGCATCGAGCCAGGCAGGTTTCACCCTGGTCGAGCTGATGGTGGCGCTGGTGATCGGTCTGATCATCATCCTGGGAGCCGGGCAGCTGTTTCTCATGGGTTTCCAGACCTTTCGCCAGATCGAGCTACTGAGCAACAAGCAGGCAGCGCTGACCTTTGCCACGGAAACGCTGATTCGTGATATCCGCAGAGCGGATGACATTCTTTATGACCCAAACAGCAACGAACTGACGATCTGGTTTCCTAACAACGGCGATATGGCAAGCTGTAGTGGAACGGTGGTTCGCGTCTACCGCCTCAGTCAGGCGGCAATCAGTGCCAACGAAGGCTGGTCTCTCAATATGGGGCAGGAGTGCGAGAGCGCCCCGTCCAATGCTGCATTCGAGCCGTTGGTGACCGCCTTCAACGAAGACGGCTTCTTTGCCGAAGAGATCGATGATGGCGTCTGGGAGATCAGCTTCCAACTGATGGCGGGGCGGAATGGCGAGACGGATTCGTTCACGTTCAACGCCGTCAATCGAAACCAGGCCATAGAATAAAAAATGCCTGCACGGGCGCGGGGGAAGTATGAAAAAGCAACGAGGTGCAGCACTGGTGGTGGTTCTCTCGCTGCTGGCGATGTCGCTCATGCTGGGAATTTCCGGCATGCAGTCGTCGCAGATCGATGAGCGCCTTGCTGGTAACTATCGGTCAAGCTCTCTGGCGATGATGGCTGCGGAGTATGGTGCATCAACGGCTTTGCAAAGTGAGAATCGTTTCAGCGCGCCAGTTTGCGGCGTTGAGTCAGTGGTAACTGCCACGCTAAGTGCTCATGTCCAATACCAATATACAATATGTCAAATGGGGTCTGGTAATCTTTTTCGCCTTGTAAGTGATGGTTATACGCTGGCTGGTCAAGATATCATTTCAGAAAGAAATGTTGAAGTTTTTTACCATAAGTTGGGCGGCTTGCTAAGCTTGTCACCGATTACTTTGCCAGGGCATATAAATTCTTTCGATTCACCTAATTCAAATTCCTTTGGAGTAGAAGGGGAAACGGTTTTAGGTGTCACCAGCCCTGCCATTTCCACAGCAGGTTACAAAGGTTTTATAGAAGATAATATTAGCAAGAATAGAATATCTAATTACAAAGGTGGTATATCTGATGAGATTGGAGTGGATCTTCTTAAAGACGCTAATGAATTTCATCGGTTTATGAGTGCTTTGTGGGGGGTGGCCGTTAAAGAGAGTCGAGTTTTTTCTCCTGGCGATACAATAGACTTTGGAGCTAAGACCGGAGAGGTTGAGGATGCCAGGTTAACTTTCGTTAATGGAGATTTTACATCTTCTGGAAACTTCTCTGGAAGCGGTGTTCTTGTTGTTAACGGTGATGTTGATTTTTCGGGCACTCCTTCCTTTGATGGGATTATTATTGTGTTGGGGGACTATAAGGTTAGTGGTGGTGGGGGAGGTCAAGGGGAGTTTAATGGTTCGATATTGATCTCTCCTTATTCAAAAGTAAACTCCTCTAATGGAGAGGTGTTTTACGATAATATAAGCAATGTTAATGGGGCATTTGAAGTCGGTGAGGGGGAGTATTCTTTTTCTCAACCAGGTGCTAATATTTCTTTTTCTGGTGGCGGCAATGCGCTCTATAACTACGATTTTAGGTCAATTGATAATGCTTGTTTGGTGATGGGGGGCGCTTGCGATTTTTTCAATGAAGCTCAGGGAGTTGTTTCTGAGATTAAAGTTCTCTCGTGGGGCGGTGGTTTTTAACTATGCCAAAGGGGGATGTCGATTGATATTGTGAAGGTTTCGAGTGTGGTTTTATGCGGGACTGGTTAATTTGTCGATATGCTGAATTCCATCTACCCTGACAAGGGCTAGGTGTCGGGTCCCGTGTGATTGACTACCCGTTTGGAAAATAATTCAGGCCGCTTGGCCTGCCATTCTTTCATCGCCGCGATCGGGGATTGATGGTGCAGCGCCTTCTGCGGAATATGGTGATTGTACAGCCAACAGTAGCGTTTTAGCGTCTGCTCCAGATCTTCGCCTGAGACATAGCGCCGAGTCGCCAGCACGTCGCTGATACGGCCATTGAAGCGCTCTACCATGCCATTCGTTTGCGGCCTCCCCGGCTTGATCAAACGATGCTCAATACCATGGGCCTGGCACTCCTGATCGAACGGGTGGCGACCGCTGGGTTTGCGCTCACCCGCCCGCGTGAAGCGATCAGTGAAGGATTTGCCATTGTCGGTCAGCACTGTCTGGACCTTGAAAGGTGCTTTCTCCTTCACCCGCTTCATGAACGCCCGCGCATCCTTCGCGGACTGGCTGGACCTGACCTCCAGGTAGACCCAGCGCGTGGCACGGTCGATGGCGACGTACAGGTAGCGTTTCTGCTTCTCGTCGGGCATCTGAGGCAGGTGCTTGATGTCGATATGCACGTAGCCCGGCTCGTAGTCCTTGAAGGGCTTATGCCGGGGCTTCTCGTCACCGCCGGCGTCCTGTCGAGCCAGTTCTGCCAGTGTCGGCACCTCGCGCCGCTTGAGCATGCGGTGCAGGCCGGAGCGTGACAAGCTGGGGTTCAGGAATTCACGCGCCACAACGAGGAGGTCATCCAGGCCGAGGCGAAGGAATTCACGAGCCGCAATCAGCACTTCCTCCTGATCGGGAGTGAGCGTGGCCAACAGGTTGTGACGAGTATGCGGTCGGTCATAGACGTCGTCACGGTAACGCCAGCGCCGGATGGTCGCGGTGGCAACGCCATACTGGCGGGCCAGCTCGCTATCCGTGATGCTGGAGGGAGCCGCCTGGATCTCCGCTCGGATCTTCGGTGTCGTGGTGGCTTGTTTATGAAGCTTGATGTCCATGAACCTGCTCCCGGATGAATTGCTGAAGAAGCCCTCTGGCCGCTAGCAGAGGATAACTCCTAAGACTCATTTGATCATCCGGGACCCTACAGCTAGGAAAGTTGACAGTCCGGAAGCCAGGATAGGCACCCGGAGGCTATGTCCGATGTCCTTGCCAGGGAGGCATGCATGCACCAGCAGCACGGTGCCGCGCTCATCATCGTTCTGTCGCTACTCTCCATTACCTTGATGCTGGGCCTGTCGGGCTACCAGTCCGCTCTCGTGAACGAGCGCCTTGCCGGCAACCATCGTGCTGCCAGTCTGGCTCAAATGGGCGCCGAGGAGGCCGTTTCCTACGCCTGGGGCGAGGGCGGCGAACACCTCACTGCGGGCGATTTCGTCACCATCGCCGCTCTGGAAGCATTGACGGCCCAGGGCTGGGCGTCGTTCTATCCCGGCAGCCGCGCCGGGCCTTGCCGCGGCAACCTGCGCTGCCCCTTTCGCTACGTGCGAGTCGGCGGTCAGTATTACATCGTCGCCATGGGGGCAATACGTGAGGGTGACCACACCGTGGCCAGCAGCATGCCCGTGGTGGCGCGAGTGGAGTTCAGAGAAATTCCCGCCCCGGCTTTTACCCGCGGGCTGCTAAGTGCCGGTGATATTACAGTCACTGGCACTTCCACCTTGACGCCTGCCCAAAGGGAGGACGGCAGCATCGACCCTAGGCTTTGTCCGAAAAGTCGAATGTGCTAATTTTTCCTATGCCGCAGCTGCATAGGTGACATATGGCAGGACGCTACGAGATCTCCGACCACGGGTGGTCCCTGATCGAAGATATCGTTTCACCGCCTCAAACCATGGGCCGCCCGCGCCGTGATGACCGGCAGGTGTTGAACGGGATCTTCTGGATCCTGTGCTCAGGGGCCAAATGGCGTGATCTGCCCGAGCGCTATGGTCCTTGGAAGACGGTCTACGATCGCTTCCGACAGTGGCGCGATGATGGCACTTTCGAGGCCATCCTGACCCGGCTACAGCTGCGGCTGCGTGAGGATGGCCTGATGGATCTGGACACATGGATGATCGACTCGACGACAATCCGGGCAACACGGGCCGCTTCGGGAGGCGGTAAAAAGGGGGACCTGACGAACCGGTAAACCATGCGCTGGGCCGCAGCCGTGGTGGCTTGACCACCAAAATCCACATGGTCTGCGATGCCCACGGCTTGCCTCTGGCGTTCACGCTGTCACCTGGGCAGGACTCGGATACGCGTCACTTCATGCCAACCATGGAGCACGTGAGTGTCCCTGGCCCGGCAGGCCGGCCTCGCAAGCGCTGTCGCTATGTGGTGGCAGATAAAGGCTACGACAGTGATGAATTGCGTCGTTACTGCGACCGTCACCGAATGAAACCTATCATCGGCAACCGAAAGATACACCGGAAACCACGGCCAGGGCTGCCCAGAGGGTTCGATAAGCCGAAGTACCGGCAGCGGAATATCATCGAGCGCCACTTTGGCTGGATGAAAGAACTACGGCGAATCTGCACCCGCTTTGACAAGTTGGCCAGCAGCTTCAAGGCCATGGTATGCCTGGCGTGCATAGACCGTTGCCTGCGTGCGGACTTTTCAGACAAAGCCTAACGTCGTACATTCCAACAGCATCGTCAGCATGAGGGTCGGCGATGACCAGAGTGGCTTCATCACATCGGGGGGCGACCGCATGGTGGAGGTGCCGCTACCCGGCCAGCGTCCTGGTGAGGAGGATATGTCGCAGTGCACCCGGGCCACGCCGCCACCTCACTGCTATAAGCGCTATCACCCGGCCGTCTTTGAAGAGTACCGCAACCGGCCGGGCATCATCTACAGTTGCGACGTCAATCTCAGTACGCTGGCTCATGGAGCTACGGTCTTCTGCGACGGTAATATGTCGGTGGGCAGCGGTAGTGTGGAAGGTCGTCAGATTACCCTAGTAGCGACGCAGAGCGTCGCCATGAGGGGCGCGACGACAACTACCAGTCCAGCAAATACCGAAATTGGACTGTTCGTCGTGGCGGGTCGCAATATTCAGTTCTCGGGTAGTACTGACAACTACGGGATCTTTTGGGCCGGCGGCCATGTCAGCCAGAGTGGAACCTCAAGACTGTATGGCTCCATCGTAAGCGGTAGCTTCATCCACAGCACAGGTGGCATCAACTTCACCAGCATCAACAACGTGACCAACCGCGATGCGTATATCGAGGCGGAGCCGCGTATCGTTGCCTGGCAGTGAGAGGGCCTCGTCGAGAGGCCCTGGAGATCATTGCCCGTTGGGCTTGCGGTAGTGACCCGGCACGGTCACCTTTTCGCCATCGGGAAGACGACGCACGTGAGTGGGAACGTAGATGCGTCTGATGACGCTCTTGCGTGACTTGTCGTCCATCCTGCTGCCTCCCGTTTAGTTGATGATGAAACTACTTTAGGGCAGGTCGGGCGTGTCGCGCAATAGCGGCCGTGGTCGGCTGCTCGGTTTACGTCTGGGGCACGTTTGCCTAGGTTATGAGTAGCCGGGCAAGGAGCCGAAGGAGTTGGCATGGAGCAGCTGAACGTCGCTCTCGCCGTCGTGGGAGGGCTGGTACTGGTCGTGGGCCTGCTGTCGAGCCCGCTGGATCGCTCCTGGCTTTCCGCCCCGCTGTCCGCCTTCCTGTTCGGTGTGGCGCTGGGCCCCCACGGATTGAACGTGCTCAATCCGATGGCTTGGGGCGATGGTAAGCAGATGCTCGAGCAGACGGCCCGCCTGACGCTGGGCATCAGCCTGATGGGCATCGCGCTGCGCCTGCCGCCCAGCTATCCCTTCGTACACTGGCGTTCGCTGCTGGTGCTTCTGGCCGCGGGCATGCCGGCCATGTTTTTGATCAGCTCGCTGCTCACCCATTGGGTCATGGGCTGGCCGCTGCTCATGGCGCTGCTGGTGGGCGGGGCCATCTGCGCCACGGATCCGGTGGTGGCCTCTTCGATCGTGACCGGCGGTGTGGCCAAGGAGAACCTACCCGAGAGCTTCCGCCATCTGCTTTCCAGCGAATCCGGCGCCAACGATGGCTTGGCATATCCGCTGGTGCTGCTGCCGGTGCTGCTGCTGACCCTGCCCGCAGGCGATGCCTGGTTCGACTGGTTCGTCACTATCTGGCTGTGGGAGGTCGGCGGTGGGATATTGATCGGGGTGGCTCTCGGTTGGGTGACAGGACGGGCACTGCAGTGGTCGGAGGAGCGCGGCTATCTCGATCAGCCCTCCTTTCTTTCGATCACCCTGGCCTTGACGCTGCTGGTGCTGGGCTTGGGTGAGCTGCTGGGCACCAACAGCATTCTCGGGGTCTTTGCGGCGGGTCTGGCCTTCGATCAGGAAGTGGGGGGCAAGGAGCGCAGTGAAGAGGACAACGTGCAGGAAGCGGTCAACATTCTGCTGACCATGCCGATCTTCGTGCTGTTCGGCTTGATCGCTCCATGGGCCGAGTGGTGGGCGCTGGGCCCGCAGGGGGTGTTGTTGGCACTGCTGATACTGCTGCTGCGTCGTCTGCCGGCGATTCTACTGCTCAAACCCTGGCTGCCTGCGATGCGCGACCTGCCGATCACCCTGATCATGGGCTGGTTCGGCCCCATCGGGGTATCGGCGCTCTACTACGCCACCTTCATATCGAGTCGAACCGGCTACGATCTGGCATGGACGGTGGGCACCCTGATCGTGGTGGCGTCCATGCTCGCCCACGGCATGACCGCGGCGCCGCTGGCCTATCGCTATGGGCGCTGGCGGCGTGGCAAGGGTTAACGCACTTCGCGGAAGTGTTCTCTCAGCCGCTCCAGCTCTGCTTCGCCCCACCCGTTCGGCTCGGTGAGTGCCACCCAGGCATCGAAGTAGTGCTCGGCGGCGATGGTGTGCCCGTAGCCGGGCGGTGCGCGACCCACGGCCAGATCGCCGAGCAGCTGCAGCATGGTCACCACCGGGTACCAGCGCAGTTCGGGCAGCACGTCGGGGGCTCGTGGTTCGCGCAGCCACTCCGGCTCGCGATAGAGAATGCGCGGCTCGAAGAAGGTGATCGGGTCGCTGCCGTACTGCAGGTAGGCGATGCGGAAATCGCCCCAGTCGCCATTCGCGGCGTCCAGTCCCTGGTACTGGTTCATGAAGCGCACCACGGCACCGTCGCGGAAGGTGGGCAGCCACGAGGGCGAGCCGCCATCGCGTTCCCGGGTGACCGTGCGCCAGGTGTCGCTGCGGAAGGGTGGCCCGCTCCACAAGGCACCGTGGAAGGGGTCGTCGATGATGTCGTAGAAGTCGAACGACAGATCCGAGTTGAGCGAGCCGAGGCTGAGGCCGTGCAGATAGAGCCGGGGGCGCTCGTCTTCGGGCAGTCCGCTCCAGTATGCGTAGACGGTGGTGAACAGGGCGCGGGCGTTTTCGGCGCCGTAATCCCCTTCGACCAGCAGCGCCAGATGGCTGGGCAGGTAGGAGTACTGCATGGTGGCCGTGGCGATGTCGCCGCGGTGTAGATACTCCACCGTGTTCAGTGCCGCCGGATCGACCCAGCCTCTTCCGGTGGGGGTGGCCAGCACCATCACTGAGCGCTCGAAGGCGCCGACCCGCTGGAGTTCCTGCAGTGCCAGCTGGGCGCGCTCCGCGGGCGTATCCGCTGCACTCAGGCCCACATAGACCCGCACCGGATCCATGGCCACGGCCTCTGCGTCCAGGAAGGCACCGATGTCGTCGGCAGAAGGGCCCTGGGTCACGAAACGCCTGCCGCGTCCGCCGAGCGCTTCCCAACTGATCAAGGAGTGCTCGCTGCCGGTCTTCATCGGATCGGTGGGCGGTGGCAGGTCATCCAATATCAGCTCGTCGATCTGCTGAAAGGAGTTGTCGGCGGCGCGCAGGGCCAGGGTGAAGATGACCCCGTCGATGACCGACCAGAACAGCGCCGCGGCGGCGATCACGCCCAGCAGGTTCGAGATCCGATGCGGCACGAAGCGGCGCATCTTGCGGGCGAGAAAGCGAAAGGTCAGCCGGAACAGCTTGACCAGTAGCCACAGCAGCACGAAGAGCAGCAGGGCGATCACGGCGATGCTGATCGGGCGGATGCCGCTGACCTCCTCCAGTCCCATCAGGTCGCGGATGCGGTTCTGCCAGGCCGAGGCCTGCCACAGGAAGGCCACGGCGATGAGCGTACAGAGGCCGGCCGCCGTCAACTTGATGACCCGCTCGATACGCGAGCGGGGGCGCGGCAGCTGCAGGTAGTCCCACAGCCAGTGGGCGATGAAGCCCAGCGCATAGCCAGCCGAAAAGGAGAGCCCCGAGACGATGCCCTGGGCGTAGGTGGGCCGTGGCAGCAGGCTGGGAGTGAGCGAAAAGGCGAACAGCAGCGTGCCGAGCAGAAGGCCGGCCGTGGAAAAGTGCCTGAGAGCGCTGCGGATTCTCGGGTGCATGGGCATCATCTATTGAGAAAAATGGGCAAATCTTAACGCAACCCTGCCAGCCAGGTGCTGATGAGGGCGGCGAAGCGCTCGCGATAGCGCTGCGCACTGGAACGCTGGGACCACTCTGCCAGGCGTACCGGCTTGCTGTCGCCCATATGGCTTTCGAACAGTTCGGTCAGCTCGGCGGCGAAGCCGGGATGCTCCACTTCCACGTTGGCTTCGAGATTCCAATGCAGACTCCAGTGATCGAAATTGCACGAACCCACGGTAACCCAGTCGTCGACGATGCAGAACTTGGCGTGGGTGAAGCGAGGTTGATACTCGTAGATATGAATGCCGGCGTCCAGTAGCTCGCCGAAGTGGCGCTGGCCGGCATAGCGCACGCTGGGGTGGTCGTGACCCTTGCCGGCCACCAGCAGACGCACGTCCACGCCGCGCCGGGCGATGTCGCCGATCAGCTTGCGCAGCTGCCGTGACGGCAGGAAGTAAGGCGTGTACATCCACAGTCGCTGCTTGGCCATGGTTATGTGCCGATGCAGTGAATGCCGAATCGACATGTCGCTCGGCCCCTCGTTGTGCACCAGGCGGGCCGGCATCTCCCATTCCCGAGCGAAAGCGGAAGCGGCGGGACGCTCCCGGTCGACGCCGGCCTTGTCGCCACGTGTGCGTGAGGACTCCCAGAGATCGGCAAACAGAGTGATCCAATCCTCTACCACCGGACCTTCGGCACGTACCACCACGTCGAACCAGTCGCCCAGGTAGTCGTCGGTGAGGCAGTAACCGCCGGTATAGGCGACACGGCGATCGACCAGCAGCAGCTTGCGATGGTTGCGATTCAGATTGCGCCGCAGGCGCCGCATCATGAAGGGGTTGTAGTGGCGCAGGGCCACGCCTGCCGAGGAGAGCCGCTCACGGTCACGCTGCCCGAGGCTCACCGCGCCGAAACTGTCGAGCACCACATGCACCGCGACGCCACGCTGCGCGGCGCGCTCCATGGCATCGAAGAAACGACGCGTCACTCGGCCGGACTCGATCAGGTACTGCTCGAACCAAACCGACTCCTCGGCCTTGTCGATGGCCTCCAGCAGCTCGGGGATGAAGCGCTCGCTGTCGGGTATCAGGGTGATGAGGTTGCCGTGCTTCCAGCTGGGTTCCATGCGGCTCTCCTTGCCGTTGCCAATCTCCTTGCCCAGAGGGTAGGGGGATACGGCGATCGCCACAACGGCAGAAGAGTCTGGCAGCCGGGCCAGACCGGACCGCCGGCCTGACCCATTGAGCGCGGCGCCTCAATGATAGCGACTGGGCAGGCGCGTGAAGCGCACCGGCGGGCTGTACTTCTCCCCCTCGGGAGCTCGCTCTGGCGCCGGGCGCACCCGCCAACCGCGGGAATTCGCCCACTCCTTGAGCTCGTGGTAGTCGAGCAGCGGATACTCGCGGGTATAGGGGTTGGGCGATGACGAGGGAAAGGCGAAGGCCACGTGGGGGTAGAGGGCCAGGGCGTTGGGGCCGCCGTGGGCGGTCAGTGCCTGGTCGAGGGCCGATTGCCAGGCCCTGGCGTCGAGCGGGAGCTGAGCTGCGGTGGGCAGTGCATGGTCTTGCAGAGAGTGACTTGCCATGACATTTACCTCACTTGGAATCGATAGTGGGTCTTGGTTGGCTACATAAAGGCCGGTGGCTCCTGGGTCCTGCTTGGTTAAGCGCCCCACTCGTCAGCGAGTGGGGCGTGAGAACGAGTGGGGCTCAATCCCAGCTCAGCGCACCGCCCACCTGATACTCGGTGACGCGGGTCTCGAAGAAGTTCTTCTCCTTGCGCAGGTCGATGATTTCGCTCATCCACGGGAAGGGGTTCTGCGCCCCTGGGAATTGCTCCTTCAGGCCGATCTGGGCCAGACGGCGGTTGCAGATGAAGTGCAGGTACTCCTCCATGATCGCCGCGTTCATGCCCAGCACGCCGCGGGGCATGGTGTCGCGGGCGTAGGCGATCTCGAGCTCGGTGCCCTCGAGGATCATCTGGGTCACTTCGTCCTGGAACTCGGGCGCCCACAGGTGCGGGTTCTCGATCTTGATCTGGTTGATCATGTCGACCCCGAAGTTCAGGTGCATCGACTCGTCGCGCAGGATGTACTGGAACTGCTCGGCAACGCCGGTCATCTTGTTGCGCCGACCCATGGAGAGGATCTGGCTGAAGCCGCAGTAGAAGAAGATGCCTTCGGTCACGCAGTAGAAGGCCACCAGGTTACGCAGCAGCTCCTGGTCGGTTTCCGGGGTGCCGGTATTGAAGTCCGGGCGCGCCAGCGACTGGGTGTGCTTGAGGCTCCAGGCCGACTTGGCGGCCACCGACGGCACCTCGCGGTACATGTTGAAGACCTCGCCTTCATCCATGCCCAGCGACTCCACGCAGTACTGGTAGGCGTGGGTGTGGATCGCCTCCTCGAAGGCCTGGCGCAGCAGGTACTGACGGCACTCGGGGTTGGTGATCAGGCGATAGAGTGCCAGCACCAGGTTGTTGGCCACCAGCGAGTCGGCGGTGGAGAAGTAGCCCAGGCTGCGCTCGACGATGCGCCGCTCGTCCGGTGTCAGGCCGTCCTGGCTCTTCCACAGGGCGATGTCGGCGTTCATGTTCACTTCCTGGGGCATCCAGTGGTTGGCGCTGCCGTCCAGGTATTTCTGCCACGCCCACTCGTACTTGAAGGGGACGAGCTGGTTGAGGTCGGCGCGAGCGTTGATCATCTGCTTGTCGTCGACCTGAATGCGTGCCGCGCCCATCTCCAGCTCCTCGAGACCGGCGGCTACGTCGAGCTCTTCCAAGGACTTGCGTGCCCGCGCCAGGCGGTCGCTGTCGGCCACCCGGTAATTGCCGCCGGACTCCTTGACCTCGTCGGCCGGTGCGGGCTGTGGCTTGGCGGCAGGCGCCGGCGCGGCCTTGGCCGGCTGCTCGGCGACGGTGGTTTCGTCCTCGTGGAACTCGTCCCAGTTCAGCATGGCTTCACCTTTATTTGGCTGGATCCGATATCGTTCGGATCAGGAGTAATCTCGTTGCGGATGAAGCTGAGCGAGCGATGGCCAGACAAGGCGGAAATTGGTAAGGAAGCGGAGTTTACGTGTTTGTAAATGAGCATTCCGAACCAATTTCCAACGCCGTATGGCCGAGCGCAGCCAGCTTGTTAACCTACTGGCAGGCTTCGCAGCCCAGGTCGTCTATTTCCGCAGCACTGGGCGCTCGCGAGCCGCTGCCCGCCTTGCCGGTGAGGAAGTCCTCCACCCCGCGCGGCTCGCTGGCCGGTGTCGCGGAAGCTGCCGGGGCCACCGGGGGCGCCTGGTTGCTCACCGCGTTGAGGTTGCCGCGGTCCACGGTGGACTTCTCCACCGAGGTGGCGCCCAGGGCGCGCAGGTAGTAGGTGGTCTTGAGGCCGCGGAACCACGCCATGCGGTAGGTCACGTCGAGCTTCTTGCCGGAAACGCCCTTGATGTAGAGGTTCAGCGACTGGGCCTGGTCGATCCACTTCTGGCGCCGTGAGGCGGCTTCCACCAGCCACTTCGGTTCCACCTCGAAGGCGGTGGCGTACTTGGCCTTGAGGTCGTCCGGGATGCGCTCGATGGGCTGGGCCGAGCCGTCGTAGTACTTGAGGTCGTTGATCATCACCTCGTCCCACAGACCGCGCGCCTTGAGGTCGTGCACCAGGTAGGCGTTGACCACGGTGAACTCGCCGGAGAGGTTCGACTTCACGTAGAGGTTCTGGTACGTGGGCTCGATCGACTGCGACACGCCGCAGATGTTGGAGATCGTCGCGGTAGGGGCGATGGCCATCACGTTGGAGTTGCGCATGCCCTGCTCGGCGATCTTCTTGCGGATGCGGTCCCAGTCCTGGGTGGCGCTGGTGTCCACCTCGATGTACTTCTCGCCGCGCTCCGTCACCAGCTTGTCGATGGAGTCGATGGGCAGAATGCCCTGGCTCCACAGCGAGCCCTCGAAGCTCTCGTAGCGGCCACGCTCGGCGGCCAGGTCGCTGGACGCCTCGATGGCGTGATAGCTGACCAGCTCCATGGAGCGGTCGGCGAACTCCACTGCCGCCTCGGAGGCGTAGGCGATGTCCTGGGCGTAGAGGGCATCCTGGAAGCCCATGATGCCGAGCCCCACCGGGCGATGCTTGAGGTTGGAGTTCCGCGCCTGGGGCACCGCGTAGTAGTTGATGTCGATGACGTTGTCGAGCATGCGCACGGCGGTACGCACGGTCTTTTTGAGCTTGGCGTCGTCGAGCTTGCCGTCGACCACGTGCTGCGCCAGGTTGATCGAGCCCAGGTTGCACACCGCGATCTCGTCGACGCTGGTGTTCAGGGTGATCTCGGTGCACAGGTTGGAGGAGTGCACCACGCCGGCGTGCTGCTGCGGGCTGCGCAGGTTGCACGGGTCCTTGAAGGTGATCCACGGGTGGCCGGTCTCGAACAGCATCGAGAGCATCTTGCGCCACAGGTCCTTGGCGCGCACGCGCTTGAACAGCTTGAGCTGGCCCGAGCGGGTCATCGCCTCGTACTCCTCGTAGCGCTGCTCGAAGGCGGCGCCGTAGAGGTCGTGCAGGTCGGGACAGGTGGCGGGCGAGAACAGCGTCCACTCCTTGTCGTCGAACACCCGCTTCATGAACAGGTCGGGCACCCAGTTGGCGGTGTTCATGTCATGGGTGCGGCGGCGGTCGTCGCCGGTGTTCTTGCGCAGCTCGAGGAACTCCTCCACGTCCAGGTGCCAGGTCTCCAGATAGGCGCACACCGCGCCCTTGCGCTTGCCGCCCTGGTTCACCGCCACCGCGGTGTCGTTGACCACCTTGAGGAACGGCACCACGCCCTGGCTCCTGCCGTTGGTGCCCTTGATGTAGGAGCCCAGCGCGCGTACCGGGGTCCAGTCGTTGCCCAGGCCGCCGGCCCACTTGGAGAGCAGGGCGTTGTCGCGGATGGCGCTGTAGATGCCGTCGAGATCGTCGGGAACGGTGGTGAGGTAGCAGCTGGAGAGCTGGCTGCGCACGGTGCCCGAGTTGAACAGGGTCGGCGTCGAGGCCATGTAGTCGAAGCTGGAGAGCAGCTCGTAGAATTCGATGGCGCGCGCTTCGCGGTCGTCCTCGTTCAGCGCCAGGCCCATGGCCACGCGCATGAACATCACCTGGGGCAGCTCGTAGCGCACGTCGTCCCGATGGATGAAGTAGCGGTCGTAGAGGGTCTGCAGGCCGAGATAGGTGAAGGCGTTGTCGCGGGTGTGGTCCAGCGCGTCGCCGAGCCGCTCGAGATCGAACTCGGCAAGCCTGGGGTCGAGCTGTTCGTACTCGATGCCGCGGGCGACATACGCCAGGAATGCCGGCTTGTAGAGCTCGGCCATCTCGCCGAAGGTCGCCTCTTCGGCCACGCCGAGGAAGGAGAGCGCCTCGCGGCGCAGGCTGTCCTGCAGCAGCCGCGCGGTGACGTAGGTATAGTTGGGCTCTTTCTCCACCAGGGTGCGCGCGGTCATCATCAGCGCCTGGGACACGCCGTCCACCGAAACGCCGTCGTAGAGGTTCTTCAGCGATGCCTCGACGATGCGGTTGGGGTCGACGTTCTCGAGCTCGGCGCAGGCATCGAATACCAGCGTCTCGATGCGGCCGAGGTCGAGCGGCCGCCGGCTGCCGTCGTCGAGGGTGACGTTGAGCGTGGGATGCGGCTTTTCGATGTCGCCGCCGGCGGCGGCGCGGGCGCGGGCGTGCTCCTCGCGATAGAGCACGTAGGCGCGGGCCACCTTTTGCTCACCGGCCCGCATCAGTGCCAGCTCGACCTGATCCTGAATGTCCTCGATGTGCACCGTGCCGCCGTCGGGCATGCGGCGCAGGAAGGCGCTGGCAATGCCCTGGCTGGCCTGGTCGACGAAGTCGCGAACCCGCGAGGAGGCGCTGACGTTGTCGCCCTCCACGGCGATGAAGGCCTTGCGCATGGCCACGGCGATCTTGCCGGCATCGAAGGGCACCACGTCGCCGTTGCGCTTGATCACGCGCAGGGTGTGCGGGGCCGTGAGCGACAGGTCGGTCGGGTCGGGGGTCTGAAGTTCCATGAGCCGATGATCCCTTTTTCGTGGGGATGAGACAGGGGGCGATGAAGGCATTGACAGTCAGGGGTGGACTTGCTAAATGCACATCATCTTGTGTTGTTCCATCTTGAGAGCACAAGATAGTGTGCTTTGTCGCCGTCTTCAAGTGGATAACCTGTGGGTGAGCTGTGACTGTTCAGGGGGCATCCTTTGGGATATCGTCCAGTCCGGGCTATGCTTCGCTGGCAAGCTGCAAGGACGCGAAATGTCGCCAAAGGCAGGCGAAAGCGCCTATTTCGGGTATCCTTGATGAGTGATTGGCGGGACAGGGTGTCCCAATGACAACGAGGCCCAGCACGGGGATGACTAGGATGGATGACAACCTGGAAAGCAGCGACATGGAACACGTGCTGATTATCGAGGATGACGTGCGCCTGGCGGAGCTCACCCGGGACTATCTGGAGTCGAATGGCTTCAAGGTAACGGTGGAGGCCGAGGGCTCGCGAGGCGTTGAACAGATCCAGGCGTTGCAGCCGGATCTTGTGATTCTCGATCTGATGCTGCCCGGAGAGGATGGATTGTCGATCTGTCGCCGGGCCAGGCCGAACTATGCCGGGCCGATTCTGATGTTGACTGCGCGCACCGACGACATGGATCAGGTCCTTGGGCTGGAGATGGGGGCCGACGATTACGTGCCCAAGCCGGTTCAGCCACGGGTACTGCTGGCGCGTATGCGGGCGCTGTTGCGTCGCGCCGAGAATACCGACCAGTCCGGCGATGCGCGGCTCACCTTCGGTAATCTCGAGGTCGACAGCGCCACCCGCGAAGCCTGGCTCGAGGGCGAGCGTATCGATCTCACCAGCGCCGAGTTCGACCTGCTGTGGCTGCTGGCCAGCAACGCCGGGCGGGTACTCACGCGGGAAGAGATCTTCAGCGATCTGCGCGGCATCAAATACGATGGCCAGGATCGTTCCATCGACGTGCGGGTATCGCGGATACGGCCCAAGATCGGCGACGACCCCAACCATCCGCACCGGATCAAGACAGTACGCAGCAAGGGCTACCTGTTCGTCAAGGACGCCTGATCGATGCAGCGGTTCCTGGCCGATGGCTCCTTTCTGCGTGTCTATCTGGCCTTGGCGCTGGCGTTGCTGCTGACCTTCGGCCTGGCCCTGATGGGCCTGGCCCTGGTCGACCGGGTGCGAGTCGAACAGTATCGTGAACAGCTGGCCGAAGCGCCGCTGCAGCTTCTCTCCTGGCGAGTGGCGGCCCTGCCGGCTCATGAACGCGGCACCTGGCTGACCCAGCAGTCCGATCTGCTCAACATGCGGCTCTCGCTGCGCGAGCCCGACGACACCGAGCTGAGCTGGTTCGAGCGGCGACGGCTGGATCGGGGCCGCGTGCTGGTGAAGGTCTACGACGAAGACAGCTGGCGTCTTTATCGGAAACTGCCGCGTGAGGAGCGTATTCTCGAGGCGCGCCTGTCGGGGCTCAACGAGCGTCAGCTGCGCGGCCTGGCGCAGCTGCTCGGCGACTGGCTCGCCGAGGTCGACGGCGAGGCGCGCCAGCGGCGCCTCAAAGGCGTGACCAGCGATGCCCTGCCGGTACACCTGCGTGACCTGGCCCCCGAAGGACTCGATAGCCACCAGCTTTCCCGACTGCGCGACGGTGAACTGGTGATTCGTCTGCTGCCCGGCCACTGGGCGCTGACGGTGCATCTGGCGGTGCCTGCCGCCGACGGCTCGCGGCAGTGGCTGTCGATCGGCCCCGTCTCGGCGCTGGAACCCACCCCCATTTCGCTGCTGCTGCTGGTGCTGGTGATCATGCTCGGCGTGCTGGCGGCGATCATTTATCTGATCGTGCGTGGCGTGGAGGCACGTCTGGCGCGGCTAGAGCTGGCCGCCGGGCGCATCGCCAGCGGCCGCCTCGATACCCGGGTCAAGGTCGATGGCGGCGGCTTCATCGGTCGGGTCGGCATGGCCTTCAACGCCATGGCGGCTCAGGTACAGTCGCTGCTGCGTTCGCAGCAGGAGATGATCCGGGCGGTTTCCCATGAGCTGCGTACCCCGGTGGCGCGGATCCGCTTCGCCATGCAGATGGTCGAGGACATGACCGACGACCCGGCCGTTCACCGCCAGCTGCACGGCATCGACAGCGATATCGAGGAGCTCGACCAGCTCATCGACGAGATTCTCACCTATGCCCGCCTCGACAGCGGCCTGGTCAACGGCACCGCACTGGAGCGTACCCGGGTCGACTGCCGGGCCGTCGCCGAGCGGGTCATCGAGACCCTGGCGCCGCTGCATGCCCATCTGCGTCTCGAGCTGGCCCCGGGGGCCGAGGTGGAGGTCCAGGCCGATCCACGTTATTTGCAGCGGGCCCTGCAGAACCTGGTGGCCAACGCCTGTCGCCATGCGCAGTCGCGGGTGCTGGTGCGGCTCTCGCTGGAGTCGCGTCTGGTGCGGCTCGACATCGAGGATGACGGCCCCGGCGTGCCGCCCGGTGAGCGCCAGTCGATCTTCAAACCCTTCGCCCGCCTCGACGACAGCCGCACCCGGCGCAGCGGCGGCTATGGGCTGGGGCTCTCCATCGTGCAGAAGATCATGGCCTGGCATGGTGGCAGCGTGGTGGTCGACGACAGCCAGGAGCTGGGCGGCGCACGCTTCTCGCTGCTGCTGCCGCGGGTGCCGGTGGGCAAGGAGAGGCTGCCGCCGGTCAAGCCGGTTTGATGCCTTCGAGCACGGCGAAGGAGGTTTCGCGGGCCGTACGCAGGAAGTCTTCCATCCACGGCTGATCGCGGCTCTCGTCGCGGATGGCGGCGTAAAGCGTGCTCCACATGCCAGCCTCGCCGAGACCCACTGCCTTCACGTAGTCCCGCTCCAGATACTCGGTCAACGCCCAGTTGGGCAGTGCACAGACGCCGCGACCGCTGGCCACCAGCTGCATCATCATGACCGTGAGCTCAGCGGTACGGATCTCCCGGGGGCGCACGCCGGCAGGATCGAGGAATTGGGTGAAGACATCCAGCCGGGCATGCTCTACCGGGTAGGTGATCAGCGTCTCCTCGGCCAGGTCTGAGGGGGTCACGAAGGAGTGTTCGGCGAGACGGTGCTGGCGGGCCACGGCCAGCAGTCCTTCGTAGCGGAACAGCGGCTCGTAATAGACGCCGGTCAGCGGCTGCGGGTCGGCGGTGATCACCAGATCGAGCTGCTCGCGGGCCAGTGCCGGCAGCGGGTCGAAGTGGTGCCCGCCGGGAATGTCGATCTCCACTTCCGGCCAGTGGTCGCGGAAGCGGTCGATGGTCGGCATCAGCCACTGGAAACAGCTGTGGCACTCGATGGCCATATGCAGGCGGCCCGGTTCATGGCCGATCAAGCGCGCCACGTCGCGCTCGGCCATACGCACCAGCGGCAGCACCTGCTCGGCCAGGACCAGCAACCGCTGCCCGGCGCGGGTGAACTCGACGGGCCGCGTCTTGCGCACGAACAGGGCGGTACCCAGTCGCTCTTCGAGATCCTTGATCTGGTGGGAGAGAGCGGATTGGGTCAGGTGAACCCGCTCTGCCGCCTCGACCAGGGAGCCGGCGTCGCGCAGCGCGATCAGCGTGCGCAGGTGACGAAGTTCAATCATGAGCTTCTTTCATGTTCTGGGTTAATTTATTTAGTTTGATTCAATTTCATGTGCCAGCGAGACTCTACCGCAACATTCATGCGTAGAGGGTTTCATCATGACATTAGCTCATGTGCTTGGCTATCCGCGAATCGGCGCCGACCGCGAGCTCAAGCGGGCTGTCGAGGCCTACTGGCGTGGCGAGCTGGGCCGGGACGCTCTCGAGGCTGTGGGTCGAGAGCTACGGGCACGCCACTGGCAGGCGCAGCGCGATGCCGGCCTCGATCTGGTCACGGTGGGCGACTTCGCCTTCTACGACCAGGTACTCAACGTCAGCGCCATGGTGGGGGCCGTACCGGCGCGCTTTGCCGCCGAGGCGGAGGTCGCACGCGGCGAGGTCGAGCTCGACACCCAGTTCCGTATGGCCCGTGGGCGGGCGCCCAGTGGGGCGCCGGCTGCCGCCTGCGAGATGACCAAATACTTCGATACCAACTATCACTACCTGGTGCCGGAGCTACATGCGGGGCAGACGTTCAAGCTCGCCGGCACGCGGCTGTTCGACGAGGTAGCTGAGGCGCATGCTGCGGGACACCCGGCCAAGGTGGCACTCACCGGTCCGCTGACCTGGCTGTGGCTGGGCAAGGGGCGTGAGGCCGACTTCGACCGCCTGAGCCTGCTGCCAGCGCTGCTGCCGGTCTACGGCGAGATACTCGCGCGGCTGGCCGAACAGGGCGTGGAGTGGGTGCAGCTGGACGAGCCGGCGCTGGTGCAGGACCTGCCGATCGAATGGCGCAATGCCTATGAGTTCGCCTACAGCAGCCTGCGCGCCGCCCCGGTCAAGCTGCTGGTGGCCACCTACTTCGGTGGCCTCGGCGACAACCTGCGCCTGGCCGCGAGTCTGCCGGTGGATGGCCTGCACATCGATACGGTGCGTGCTCCCGAGCAGCTCACAGCGGTGCTCGACAATCTGCCGGGCTACAAGGTGCTGTCGGTGGGCGCCATCGACGGCCGCAACATCTGGCGCGCCGATCTGGCGGTTCTGCACGAGCGCCTGGCCAATGCCCGCATGCGCCTCGGCGAGCGGCTGTGGCTGGCGCCCTCCTGTTCGCTGCTGCACGTGCCGGTGGACCTGGCGGCGGAGACGACGCTCGACGAGGAGCTCAAGAGCTGGCTCGCCTTCGCTCGCCAGAAGCTCGACGAAACCGTGACCCTGGCGCGCCTGCTCGGCAATCGTGCCACTGACGAGGATCGTGCCCGGGTTACCGCTGCCACGGCGGCACTGGATGCCCGGCGCGCCTCGCCAAGGCTGCACCGGCCCGAGGTCGCTCAGCGTCTGGCCGGCGTCGGTGATGCCGAGCTCTCACGCGACAACCCCTATCCGGTCAGGGCCCGAGCCCAGCGGCGCGCGCTGGACCTGCCGCTGTTTCCCACCACCACCATCGGCTCCTTTCCGCAGACCGCAGAGATCCGCGCCGCCCGGCGCGCCTTCAAGAACGGCGAGCTGGGTCATGACGCCTACGAAGCGCAGATGCGCGACGAGATCGCCGATGCCGTACGGCGTCAGGAAGCCTACGGAATCGACATGCTGGTGCACGGCGAAGCCGAGCGCAACGACATGGTCGAGTACTTCGGCGAGCAGCTCGACGGCTACGCCTTCACCCGCAACGGCTGGGTGCAGAGCTATGGCTCGCGCTGCGTCAAACCGCCGGTCATCGTCGGCGACGTGAGCCGCCCGGCGGCGATGACGGTGGCCTGGAGCCGCTATGCCCAGTCGCTCACCCAGCGGCCGATGAAGGGCATGCTCACGGGACCTGTGACCATGCTGCAGTGGGCTTTCGTGCGTGATGACCAGCCGCGCGAGGTGACCTGTCGCCAGATCGCCCTGGCCCTGCGCGACGAGGTGGCCGACCTCGAGGCCGCCGGCATCCCGGCGATCCAGATCGACGAACCGGCGCTGCGCGAGGGATTGCCGCTGCGGCAGGGTGAATGGCAGGCCTACCTCGACTGGGCCGTGGAGTGCTTTCGCCTGACCGCCTCGGTGGTGCGCGACACCACCCAGATCCACACTCACATGTGCTATTCGGAGTTCAATGACATCATCGCGGCCATTGCCGCACTGGATGCCGACGTCATCACCATCGAGACCTCGCGTTCGAACATGGAGCTGCTCGACGCCTTCCAGGACTTCGCCTATCCCAACGAGATCGGCCCGGGCGTCTACGACATCCACTCGCCCAACGTGCCTGACGTGGCGTGGATGGTGCAGTTGATGGAGAAGGCGGCAGAGCGGATTCCCGTCGAGCGGCTGTGGGTCAACCCCGATTGCGGCCTCAAGACCCGCGGCTGGGCCGAGGTTGAGCCGGCCCTGGCCAACATGGTCGCGGCGGCTCGCGAGCTGCGTCGCCGCCACGGCTGAAGGCGCCGCTGCGCTGCGTTCGCAGTGCGTGAAACAGGTATCGGGCCGTCACGGCCCGGTGCCTGTTATGCTGTGCCGGTTCGCTATGCCCAAGGAATCGTCATGATCTCTCGTTTACCTCTCTCCTTCCGCCCCGCGTTGCTGGCTGCCGCTTCGCTGCTGCTGGCCGGCTGTGCCGCTGCTCCCGTCGACGGGCCGCGCTCCGCTGGCGCAAAGGTGGCCAGCACGGCACCGTTGCTGCCCACGCTGCTGTTTCCCGGCGGCGCCGAGCACTTCGAAGCCTGGCGCTGCACGCCGCAGCAGGATCTGGTGACCGCTTTCGGCGAGCGCGAGCTACGGCTGTGGTCGGCCCACGGCGGCTATCGCCTGGTGCCGGCCGTGGTGGCCAGCGGAGCGCGCTATCAGCAGGGCGATCTCAGCTTCTGGAACAAGGGCGGAGAGGCCGTGGTGGAGAGCGCCAACGGACGGCTCGACTGCACTGCCGCCATGGCGCGTTCGGCGCTGACCCGCGAGCAGCGCCCCGGGGTGATGTTCCACGGTCGCGGCAATGAGCCGGGCTGGCACGTCAACCTGGCCCACGACACCCCCGAACTGACGCTGACGATGGACTACGGGACACGGGAGATGACGTTGCCCTATCGAGTCATCGCCATGGACAACGGCGGCGGCAGGGTGCTGCTCTCCAGCGGCCTGACCGATCAGCCCTTCGAGCTGCGCCTGGAAGCGCGGGCCTGCTTCGACGACATGAGCGGCGAGCCGTTCCCGGCCAGGGTCACGCTGACCTTCGAAGGAGAAACGTACCGGGGCTGTGGCCAGGGCATCGCACCCTAACCATCCGGTTGTCTTGAACGAGCCCGCCGCTCACCGTGACAAGCAAGGAGCCACCACAATGACTTTCGAACTGCCGGCACTGCCCTACGAGAAGAATGCCCTCGAGCCGCACATCTCCGCCGAGACTCTGGAGTATCACTACGGCAAGCACCACCAGGCTTACGTCACCAAGCTCAACGAATTGATCGAAGGCAGCGAGGACGCCCACAAGTCCCTCGAGGAGATCATCCAATCCGCCACCGGTGGCCTGTTCAACCAGGCAGCCCAGGTGTGGAACCACACTTTCTACTGGCACTGCCTCTCGCCCAACGGGGGCGGCGAGCCCAGCGGTGCCCTGGCTGAGGCAATCAACGCCAAGTTCGGCTCCTTCGACAAGTTCAAGGACGCCTTCAATGCCAGTGCCGTGGCCAACTTCGGTGCCGGCTGGACTTGGCTGATCAAGACCGCCGACGGCGGCGTCGACATCGTCAACACCAGCAATGCCGACACCCCCATCGCCCACGACCAGACCCCGTTGATGACCATCGACGTGTGGGAGCATGCCTACTACATCGATTACCGCAACGCGCGTCCGAAGTACCTCGAGAACGTGTGGAACGTGCTGAATTGGGACTTCGTCGCCCAGAACTTCAGCTCCTGAGCGTGCAATCGAAATAATCTCCCGCTCGACGATTCATTGGGCTGAGTGTGAGTTGAGCATGGCCCTGCCGATAGGCAGGGCCTTTTGCTGCGATAGACTTTCGTTTTTATCGAATGATAAGCGCAAAACTATGCGCTTTTAATGGCATTAATTGCACGTAACATGATGATCAACACTACCCCAATCTGGGAGATCGTCATGGCTACCCGTATTCTTCTCGTTACCTCCTCCATCCTCGGCGAGCATGGCCAGTCCAATGTTCTGGCCAACCACCTTCGTGAGCGTGCCGCCGGCCGCGATGAACTCGCCATCACCCATCGCGACCTGGCCGTCGACTCGCTGCCCCATCTGGGGCTCGAGGAGCTCTCCAGCTGGCAGGTGGCGGCCGAAGAACGCTCTGCCGAGCAGCAGGTGCTGGCCCAGCGTTCCGACGACCTGATCGATGAGCTGCAGGCCCACGACGTGCTGGTGCTGGCCGTGCCGATGTACAACTTCGGCATTCCGTCCCAGCTCAAGGCCTGGTTCGACCGGGTGATGCGCGCCGGCACCACCTTCCGCTATACCGAGCAGGGGCCGGTGGGCCTGGTGAAAGGCAAGCGCGCCGTGATCCTGGCCGCCCGCGGCGGGCAGTACGCCGGCACCGAGAACGATACCCAGACACCGCATCTCAAGGCGATGCTGGGCATGATCGGTATCACCGACGTCTCGACGATCTATGCCGAAGGACTTGCCATGGGCGACGGCCTGCGCAATGCCGCGCTCAAGGAGGCTCGCCAGGCCATCGACTCGCTGGTCGAGAGGCTGTAACGCTCAGCACGCCTCGGGAACGTCCGCCACCCAGCGGTCGGTGACGAAGTCGCTGGTGCACAGCCTGGCCTCGGGAGAGAAAACGCGGGCGGCCAGTTGGCCCAGCGCCTCCCTGTCGGCCCGAGAGTCAGGCGTCACCATCTCGGTGGGCTCCAGCGGCTGCCACGTCTCTCCTTCGCGCGTTGCCAGGGCGTAGCTGAAGGCATAGAACCCCGGGAAACCCAGGCGCACGTCGGTAGCGATCAGGGTTTCCCGGCCATTGCGCTCGCGCACCTCATAGCGCAGGTAGGGGCCGGCGAACCAGTCCAGACGCTCTCCCTTCTCCAGAGCCAGGGCGTCCGCCTCCAGCTCGGCACCACGACGAAAGATCTCCAATAGCGGTGTCTCGGCGCCGTCGAACAGCCCCACCAGGGTTTCGTAGTGTCGGTCGCCGTCGATGATCGTTGCCCGCCACAGCAAGGTGTTGAACGGGATGGGCTGCACCAGCCGCGGCGCATCTTCGATCCCGTGCTCCGCGAGTACCGGCTCGAGGCGGTGCTCCACGACCCCCTTGGCGAGCATGGCAAAGGTCAGGTAGGCGCAGGAGAGCGCCAGCCCCCAGGCGGGGCCGCGAAAGCCGTTGCCCGTTGCCATGGCGAAGCCGATGCCTACCAGCAGCGGCAGGGTATAGAGGGGGTCGATGATGAAGACCACCGGCCAGGCGCTGGGGCGAACGTTCAGCGGCCACCAGAGCTGGGTGCCGTAGGTGGTCAGCACGTCGAGCAGCGGGTGGGTGACCAGGCACAGTACGAAGAAGGCCCACCAGCGCCCCAGCGTGATGTCGCGGGCCGGAGCGAAGCGCCGGGCAAGCAGTGCCAGCAGGGTGCCGAACCCGGTCAGCACGAACAGCGAATGGGTGAAGCCACGGTGCTCGGTAACGTTGAGCACGGCATCGCCATAATCCAGGAACACATCGAAGTCGGGCAGGGTGCCCAGCGCCGCGCCGATCAGCACCGCCTTGCGTCCCAGCCGGCGTCCCAGCACGGTGCCGCCTACCGCCGCCCCAAGGACGGCGTGCGTCAGGGTATCCATCCGTTTGGACTCCTAGTCTTTCCCTGCATCTAGCGTAGCCCTAGCCCTCAGCGCGTGTACCAAGCCGGACCACAGTCCAGGATGCGCCGATGCACCGGGCACTCGTCATGATGGGCTCCCGGTAGGTAGCCGGTGCTCATAAGGAACTCGCCGACGATCTCGGGGCCGGTGAAGCGGAAGGTGCGGCGGAACAGCTTGACCCATTCCTCTTTCGTCAGCGGGTGGTGATGGTCGAGCCATGCCGCAAAGCTGCCGTGCGTGTCGCACAGTGCCAGGATGACGTTGGCGTTGTGTATCGCCGCCTCTACCTTGAGTCGATTGCGGATGATACCGGCGTCGCCGAGCAGGCGTTCGCGTTCACCGCTGCCGTAGGCGGCAACCTTGGCAATGTCGAAGTTGTCGAAGGCACGGCGAAACGCTTCGCGCTTCTTGAGTACTGTCAGCCACGACAGGCCGGCCTGGTTGATCTCCAGTATCAGGCGTTCGAACAGCGCCGTGTCGTCCCTGACGGGAAAGCCGTACTCCTGCTCGTGGTAGGGGCCATGCCATGGATGACCCGGTGCCAGATCACAATAGTGTGACATTTCCGCTCTCTTTCCCTTAGTGGGTATTGGCAAGCCATCGGGGGCTTGTCACGATTCGATTATCCGGCGTCAACGCTTCAGGAGCCACCCAGCATGAAAAGCCTACCCATGAACCGCAAGACGAAAAAGGTGACCGCGCTCTCCCTGTTGGGCGGCGGTGCCTTGGCCCTCTATCTGGCCTTCACCCCCGGCACCAGCACCCAGGCCGGCTCGGTGGTGGAGATGTACCAGGATCCCAACTGCGGCTGCTGCACCGACTGGGCCGATCACCTCAGGGAGGCGGGCTTCGAGGTACGTCAGCACAAAACCCGCGACATGCGCTCGATCAAGATAGAGCATGGCGTCACGCCCGAGTTGGCCTCCTGTCACACGGCGCTGATCGACGGCTACGTGATCGAAGGTCACGTACCGGCCGCCGACATCAAGCGTCTGCTCGAGGAGCGCCCTGACGTAGTAGGGCTGACGGTGCCCGGCATGCCCCACGGTTCGCCCGGCATGGAAACCGGCCGCTACGACGACTATGCCGTACTGACCTGGCAGCATGAGGACCGGACGCCGGCTATCTTCAGCGAGTATACTCACTGAACAGGAAATACCGACTCGTTCAGTATTTCCTGATTTCTTTGCTGAACGTTGGCTAAGCTTTGTCCGAAAAGTCGTCGAGCGACGGTCAGGCAAGGCAAAAATCGGCGAAAAGACGGAGTTTACGCGGTGTAAATGAGTACTTTGAGCCGAGTTTTAACGCCGTATGACCGAGCGCAGACAGTTTTCAGACAAAGCGTAGGAGGGCTCATGCAGTACCTGCACACCATGGTTCGAGTCAGCGACCTGGATGCGTCGTTGCGGTTCTACTGCAACCTGCTGGGGTTGAAGGAGGTGAGGCGTAAGGAGAACGAGAAGGGGCGCTTCACGCTGGTGTTCCTGGCGGCACCCGAGGACGAGTCTCGCTCCGCCGAGCTCAAGGCACCGGAGCTGGAACTGACCTACAACTGGGACCCGGAAGAGTACGGCGGCGGGCGCAACTTCGGTCACCTGGCCTATCGGGTCGACGATATCTACGCCCTGTGCCAGCGGCTGCAGGATGCCGGCGTGACCATCAACCGCCCGCCCCGCGACGGCCACATGGCGTTCGTACGCAGCCCCGACGGTATCTCCATCGAGCTGCTGCAGAAGGGCGATGCGCTGCCGGCCAGAGAGCCCTGGGCCTCTATGCCGAATTCTGGATCTTGGTAAGAACCCGCGACGAGAATAAGGAACGAATCTCTCGATGATCAAGACTATGCCTGGCCGAACGCTGCTGCTGGCGCTCGTGGCCATGTCTCTGGCCGCATGTGGCGGCAAGCCAACCGAACCCGCTCGTCAAGATCAGCCCCGCGTCTCTAGCGACCATCCGGTGGTGGGGCAGCGCTGGAACCTGCTGCTGGTCGGTACCAACGAACGCCTCTCCATGCCCGAGACGCCCTATTTCGTCGTTTCGCCCGACGGTCGTGTGACCGGCAGCGACGGCTGCAACGAGATCAATGGGCGGGTGAATCTCGACGGGGGCAACCGCATCCAGTTCGGTGAGCTGGGCACCACGCGTCGCGGCTGCCCTCAGCTCGACGACGCCAAGCGCGTCACCGGGATGATGGAGGATGCCTACCGCTTCCTCATCGACCACGACCGGCTGGTGTTCTTCGGCCGCGATCAGCGGGTACTAGGCGGCTGGCGCAAAGCCAATTAAGGCAATGGAAATGAAAAAGCGCGGCCAAGGCCGCGCTTTTTCATTGGTCGAACACAGACTAAGCAAGTTCAGTTGCCGTAATGAGCGAAGATAGGCTGGCTGCCGCCGGAACGGAGCATCCGGAGTTGACTTGCGGCTCAATGAGGAATGTGAGTACCGCCGGCAGCCAGGATATCGAGCGCAATAGGCAAGTGATTTGGTTAGCGTCCTGGCAGGGCATTGCGTGCCTTCACCAGTCCTGCAGTGATCGCCCGCGCCAGCCCCGGTCCTACCGGCGTCAGCAGTATCCAGGGCGCGACGATCAGGTTGATCATCAGCGCCGCGAAGAAGACATCGCTGAACCAGTGGGCGCCGCTGAGAATGCGCGGGGCGCTGAGCAGGACGGCGAAAACGGCGCTGACCAGCATCACCCTGAGGCCGGCGAAGCGCCACATGAAGGCGGTGAAGAGGAACAGGTTCACGCCATGATCGCCGGGGAAGCTGCTGCCCGAGCTGTCCTTGGTCGAGAAGTCGACCATTTCCGTGATCAGGTTGACGTTGTCGTACACCAGTGTAGGGCTGGGGTGCGTGTAGGGCACCACCATGCGGAAGCCCTGGGCGATGAACACCGCGGTCAACAGCATGGTGACGCCGATGCCGCCCCAGCGCAGCATACGATGGGTGGGGTCGGGGTCGCGGCTGATGGCCCACAGGTAAATTGCCAGCAGGATCATCAGGCTGACCACGTCGAACATGCGGTTGTTCACCGCCGCCACGAACAGCACCCAGGTCTCGTTGTCCTCGGTCAGCCAGGCGTTGGTGGCGAAGAACACCGCATCGTCGAGCTCGGTCCAGAACATCAGGCCGGGGGACAACCAGGACCACACCAGCAGGGCGCCCAACAGGTTGAAGACGAGAATGCGGCCAGGCGCGAAGGTCGGTTCGGTATGAGGCATGAGGGCATCGGCACGGTTGATGGTCGATGCCCCATTCTAGGGGAAAGCTGCGTTGCAGAACAGCGTTCCCTAATGCTCACGGTATTTGAGGAAATGCTGCACAAATTGACGAGCGAGATGAAGCGCAAGGCGCACGGAGCACAGGAACCGGAGCATATGGGGTATATGTGAGGATTCCGAGCACCGCGCAACGCAGCGATTCGCTCGCGCAGGTATTTGTGCTGTGTTTCCCTATTGCATGTACCAGCCGTGGCTGGCCACCACCGACTGCCCGGTCAGCGCCGCGCTGGGGAAGGCCGCCAGGTGCAGCGCCAGCTCGGCAATGTCCTCCAGGGTGGTGAACTCGCCGTCGACGGTATCTTTGAGCATCACGTCGCGTATCACCGCCTCTTCGGAGATGCCCAGTGCTGCGGCCTGCTCGGGAATCTGTCGCTCCACCAAGGGCGTGCGCACGAAGCCGGGACAGATCATGTTGGCGCGCACCCGATGTTTCGCCCCCTCCTTGGCCACGGTTCGGCAAAGCCCCAGCAGGCCATGCTTGGCCGCCACGTAGGGCGCCTTCAGCGGTGAGGCGAGCTTGCTGTGCACCGAGCCCATGTAGATCAGGCAGCCGCCGTGCTCCTGACGGTACATCTGACGCAGGGCTGCGCTGGTGACCAGGAAGGCACCGTCCAGATGTACCGCCAGCACCTTGCGCCAGTCGGCGAAGGTCAGACTGTGCAGCGGGGCGATATGCTGAATGCCGGCATTGGCGATGGCGATGTCCAGGCCATCCCATTCGGCGACGATTCGCTCGACGCCTGCGTCGACCACTGCCTCGTCTGTCACGTCCATGGCCAGTGCCATGGCCCGCCCGCCGTTGGCGCGGATCTCTGCCACCGTGGCTTCGGCTGCGGCCAGATCGAGGTCGGCCACCGCCACTCTTGCCCCTTCGCGGGCATAACGCTCGGCAATGGCGCGTCCGATGCCGCCTGCCGCCCCGGTGATCAGGGCCGTCTTGTCGGTCAGTTGCATGTCTTGCTCCTTGTCGAAATGTCAGCGACCGCCATAGATCTCGTTGGGCAGCCAGGTCGCCAGCGGGGCGAAGAAGAACACCAGCAATAGCCCGAGCAGTTGGATGGCCACGAAAGGCGCGACGCCCAGGTAGATGTCACGGGTGGTGATGCCCGGCGGACAGACCCCCTTGATGTAGAACAGCGCGAAGCCCACCGGCGGCGTCAGGAACGAGGTCTGCAGACAGATGGCGAACAGCATGGCGAACCACAGCGGGTCGACCCCCAGGCTGAACACCACCGGCGCGACCAGCGGTAGGATGATAAGTGTGATCTCCACCCAGTCGAGGAAGAAGCCCAGCAAGAACACCACCAGCAGGATGGTCAGGACGATGCCGGTTTCGCTGAAAGGCAGCCCGGTGAGTGCCAGACGTACCACATCGTCGCCACCCAGGCCCCGCAGCACGGCGGCGAACACCGTGGCGCCGATGAAGATGGCGAAGATGAAGGCGGTGGTGCGGCTGGTCTGGTAGAGCGCATGACGCAGGGTCGCCAGAGTCAGCCGGCGGTTGAACAGTGCCAGCAGCATGGCGCCCAGTGCACCCACCGCCGAGGCCTCGGTGGTGGTGGCGAAGCCGGTGAAGATCGAGCCGAGCACGGCAAGTATCAGCCCCAGCGGCGGCAGCACGGCGATGAACACCTGCAGGAACGCCCGGGCATCGAGCGGCTGGCGATCCTTGGGCGCGGGGGCCAGGTCCTTCTTCAGGTAGGCGGCAATCAGGATGAAGGCGATGTACATCACGCCCAACATCACGCCGGGCACCAGTGCGGCCATGAACAGGCGCCCTACGGAGGCGTCGGAGGTGCCCATGCGGTCGGCCATCAGCACCAGCATGATGCTGGGCGGCACCAGGATACCGAGGGTGCCCACCGAGCAGGCGGTGCCCACGGCCAGCGATTTGTTGTACTGGGCGCGCATCATCGGGCCCAGCGAGAGCATGCCGAGGAGTACCACCGAGGCGCCGACGATGCCGGTGGAGGCGGCCAGCAGCACGCCGACGATGACCACCGTCACCGCATAGCCACCGCGCAGACCGCCCAGTACCCGCACCAGCGAGTTCATCAGCCGCTCGGCGATGCCCGAGCGGTCGAGCATGATGCCCATGAAGATGAACAGCGGCAGGGCCACCATCAGCTCGTTGGCGACGATACCGTAGATGCGCCGGTCGAGCACCCCGATGGTACCGCCCCAGGAGAACCACAGATCGGCAGCCATGTACTCCACCAGCACGTGACCGATCACGGCGAAGGCAAAGCCCACGCCGGCCAACGACCAGGCCACCGGGAAGCCCAGTAGCAGCAGGCTCATGAAGCTGGCGAACATCGCCAGCACGAGAAATTGTTCCAGTCCCATAGTCGATCTCTTCAGGTGAACGAGGCGTCTTCCAGCGAGCGCGTGTTGGCTACTGCCGCGGGGTCGTCTTGTGGATGCGCCTGGGGAAACCGAACAGCAGGGTGCAGCAGCGCAGCACCCGCGAGAACAGCGCCACCGCTACCAGCGTCAGGCCGATGGGAATCAGGGTCTTGATGATGAAGCGATAGGGCAGGCCGCTGGGGGCCTGGGAGCGCTCGCCGCGCAGGTAGGAGCGGTAACCGTACTGGTAGAGCTGCTCCACCATCAGATAGAGAATCGGCAGGGCCAGCAGCACGATGGCCAGCAGTTCGATCCAGGCCTGGGTACGCAGCGAGAACTTCTCGCGAATCACGTCGACCCGCACGTGGTCGTCGCTGACGACGGCATAGGCCAGGGTCAGGATCATGGTGGCGCCGAACAGGTGCCAGGAGAGCTCTTCCACGGCGATGGAGCCGCGGCCGAGAATGAATCGATTGACCACGTTGGTCAGCACCACCGCCAGGGTGGCCAGCCACAGCCAGGAGATGGCCCGGCCGAACAGCAGGATGGTCATGTCGAGGCGGTAACTCAGGCGGTTGGTGGGCAGCTCTGGCGGCGCGGAGTGCCCCTCCGGCGCCGGGGTCGCCGAGTCATGGATGCTCATGGGTAACTCCGGGGAATCGGGTCAGTCGGCCACCGCCTGTCGACGGCGGCCATTACTGGGGAATGAACGAACCTTGAAAAGCCGGCCGAAGCGCCAAGCGACTAGCTCGCCTGGCCGTTCGGACGGCGTTCTCTCAGTCTTCGAGGTTTTCCGGCGCGTAGTAGGAGCGCGGCAGGTGGCCCTTGACGTGCCAGTTGCCATGCACCTTCATGAACTCGCGCTGGCTCTCGAGCACGCGACCGAACATCTCGTTCTCGGCGGCGATCTCGGCCTGTACCTCATTGGTCACCCGGCGCAGCTCGCCGAGGATCTCGTCGGAGAGCACCTGAGCATTGACGCCCTCTTCCTCGAAGTCACGCAGCGCCTTGGGATTCTCCATCTCGCTCTCGGAGTAGCCGAAGAGGGTGGCGGCCCGGCAGCCCATGTCGATCATGGCGCGGGTCTGCGGCTCCAGCGCTTCCCAGCTGTCCTTGTTGATCAGCAGGTGAGCGGTGGTGAAGGTCTGGTGCCAGCCCGGCAGCACGTAGTTCTGCACGATTTCCTGCATACCCAGGATGCGGTCCACGGCAGGTGCCGAGAACTCCATGGCGTCGATGGTGCCGCGCTCCATGGCCTGATACAGCTCGCCGCCGGGGATCATGGTCACGGAGGCGCCCAGGCGCTCCATCACGCGCCCGCCGATACCGGCGAAGCGGATGCGCAGACCGTCGATCTGATTGAGGTCTTCCAGCGGCTCGGCGAACCAGCCCGCTGCTTCGGGGCCGATCATGCTGCACAGCAGCGGCTGGACGTTGTAATCCTCGTAGATCTCCTCGAGCAGTTCGGCACCGCCGCCGAAGTAGTGCCAGGCCAGGTAGGCGGGCGGCTCCATGCCGAACGGTGCGCCGGCGAACAGCGGCAGGGCGGGAATGCTGCCCTGGTCGTAGCCGACCCAGGTGAAGCCGGCGTCGTAGCGACCTTCGGAAACGGCATCGAGGATCTCGAACGGCGGGATCAGCTCACCCGGCTCGTAGTAGCGCAGGTTGATGTTGCCGCCGGATGCCTGATCGAGCGATTCGCTGAGGAAGCGTACCGGCGTGCTCAGGCCCACCAGGTGCGAGGGAAAGGCGATGGGCACCTGCCAGCGCACGCGCTCCTGGGCGTTGGCGGTACTGGCAGCGGTGGCACCTACCATCAAGGTGGCGGCGGCAATGCCGAGGGTGAGCGGGCGAAGGCGAGTGGCGAGAGACGGAATGAACGACATGTTGGCTCCTTGTGCTTTGTTGTCGTCGCAGCGCCTTTGGTCGGCGCTGTCGTTGCAGCCATGTGACTCGATGTGTCGCGGCTGGCCGCGACGTCGCGTCAAGACATGACGCGTGACCACGTCATTGCACGCTTCATGCCACTTCGAGTAAATCTTTTCGTTTCAAAGAGTTAATCGTTGCCAGGGGGAGGTGGAGCAGATGGTGTGTCCGAATATGCGGACAACATTAGACCTTGGTGGAAAGTTGTTTTGTCCGAAAATCCGGTCAGGCGTCCGGTTTTTCGGACATGCGGGAGAGCTTGTCGTACAGCACCGAACGTGGAACGCCCAGCATTCGCGCCGCACGGGACTTGTTGCCACCGCAGGCGGCCAAGGCGTTGTGCAGGGCATCTCGCTCGGCGGCGAGCACCACTTCGGCAAGCGGACGTACCGCGGAAGTGGGCGGCGGCAGAGGGTTTGTCATGGTGGTGTGGGGCAGGGCGGCGCGCAGCTCCGGCACGTCGATCACGCTGCAGGCCTCGTTCAGTGCCAGGGTCTGTTCCAGCACGTTGCGCAGCTCGCGTATGTTGCCGGGCCAGGTGTGGCGCTGCAGTAGTGCGACCGCCTCCGAGGTGATCTCTGCGCGCGGCTCCCCGCTTTCCGCGGCGATCCGTCCGAGCAAGGTCTCGCACAGGATACCCAGGTCGACGAGACGCTCGCGCAGCGGCGGCACCTGAATGCGCAGCACGTTGAGGCGATAGTAGAGATCGGAGCGAAAGCTGCCCTCCTCGACCATGGCTTCCAGGTCGCGGCTGGTGGCGGCAATTACGCGTACGTCGACACGCTTGATCTCGTTGGAGCCCAGCGGCTCCACCTCGCCCTCCTGCAGGGCTCGCAGCAGTTTGGCCTGTAGCGCCAAGGGCATGTCGCCGACTTCGTCGAGGAACAGGGTCCCGCCGTCGGCGAGCTGGAACTTGCCCTGGCGGGTGCGCTTGTCGGCGCCGGTGTAGGCACCCGGCGAGACGCCGAAGAACTCGGCCTCGAGCAGGTTCTCCGGCACCGCGGCGACGTTGACGGCGACGAAGGGGCTGGCCCCCCGTGGCGAGTCGCCGTGGATGGCCTGGGCCAGCACCTCCTTGCCGGTGCCGGTCTCGCCCAGCAGCAGCACCGGCGTGGCCCGGGCGGCGGCCAGGCGGGCGCGGCGCTTGACCTCGAGCACCGCGGGACTGGCACCGACGAAATCGGCCAGCGCGTAGCGCGAACCGCGTTGGGCCAGGGCGCGCCGGGCCACCGCCAGGTCGTGCTGCAGGCGGCGGTACTTGCCGATCAGCGGCGTCAGCGGCTCCAGGTCGTCGAACACGATGAAGGCCACCGCGCCGTTGACCCGGCCGCTGGCCGGGTCGTGCAGCGGCAACCGGGTGACCACCAGCTGTCGCGCCTGGTACTCCATGATGTCGAGCAGGATGGGGCGCCCGCTGCGCACCACTTCGGGCATGCGGGTGCGGGGAATCACCTCGGCGACCGGGCGGCCGATGACGCGGGCCGGGTCGTCGATGCCCAGCAGCCGGCAGTAGCAGGCGTTGATCCAGATGAGGCGGCTCGCCTCGTCGACCAGGATCGCCCCGGCGCTGTTGCGCTCGAGCAGTGGAAACAGCGGGCGAATCGCCTCGAGGGTCAAGCCGTGGCTCTGGCTGGCCATGCTGCTGTCGTCTCGAGGCATTGGCGTCATCTCCGGGCCGCTGAAAAGTCACCGCGCGGCGGTTTCGGGCCGCTGGATCACAGCGCGGCGATCTTGTCGCGCTGTTCGAGCAGTACGGCGCGAGCCGCCTGGTACTCCTTGAGCTTGCCGCGCTCCTTCTCGACCACCGCTTCCGGCGCCTTGGCCACGAAGCTCTCGTTGCCGAGCTTGTTCTCGATGCCGCCGATCAGCTTGTCCTGCTTGTCGATCTCCTTGGCCAGGCGGGCGAGCTCGGCGTCCTTGTCGATCAGGTCGGCCATGGGCACCAGCACCTCCATGTCGCCGACCAACTGCGTGGCCGACAGCGGCGCCTGGCTCGGGTCGTCGAGCCAGGTGGCGCTTTCCAGCTTGGCCAGCTTGGCGAGGAACAGGCGGTTGGCCTCGAGGCGCTCGCGATCCGCCTGCGAGCCCTTGGTCAGCAGCACCTCCAGCGGCTTGCCCGGGGCGATGTTCATCTCGGCACGCACGTTGCGCACTGCCACGATCACGCCCTTGAGCCACTCGATGTCGCGGGTCGCCTGCTCGTCGATCTTCTCCTGCTCGGCCACGGGCCACGGCTGTGCCATGATCGATTCTCTGCCGTCGCCCGCAGCCTTGCCCGCCAGGGGAGCCACGCGCTGCCAGATCTCCTCGGAGATGAACGGCATCATCGGGTGGGCCAGGCGCAGGATCGCCTCCAGCACCCGCACCAGGGTGCGGCGGGTGCCGCGCTTGGCCTCGATGCTGGCGTTATCGTCCCACAGCACCGGCTTGGAGAGCTCCAGGTACCAGTCGCAGTACTCGTTCCAGACGAACTCGTAGAGTGCCTGGGAGGCGTGGTCGAAGCGGAACTCCTCCATCGCCTTGGTTACCTGGGCCTCGGTCTGCTGCAGACGCGAGACGATCCAGCGGTCGGCCAGCGACAGCTCGACGCTCTCGCCCTGACCTTCGAGAGAGACCCCGCAGTCCTGGCCCTCGGCGTTCATCAGCACGTAGCGCGAGGCGTTCCACAGCTTGTTGCAGAAGTTGCGGTAGCCGTCGAGGCGGCCCATGTCGAACTTGATGTCGCGCCCGGTGGTGGCCTGGGAGAGGAAGGTGAAGCGCAGCGCATCGGTGCCGTGGGGCTCGATGCCCTCGGGGAACTCGTCGCGGGTGGCCTTGGCGATGGCCTTGGCCTTCTGCGGCTGCATCATGTTGCCGGTGCGCTTCTCGAGCAGCTCGTCCAGGGTGATGCCGTCGATCAGGTCGATGGGGTCGAGCACGTTGCCCTTCGACTTGGACATCTTCTGGCCCTGGCCGTCGCGCACCAGGCCGTGCACGTAGACGGTCTTGAACGGCACCTCGCCGGTGAACTTGAGGGTCAGCATGATCATCCGCGCGACCCAGAAGAAGATGATGTCGAAGCCGGTGACCAGCACGCTGGAGGGGTGGAAGGTCGCCAGTTCCGGGGTCTGCTCCGGCCAGCCCAGGGTGCCGAAGGTCCACAGCCCCGAGCTGAACCAGGTGTCGAGCACGTCTTCGTCCTGGGTCAGGGCGAGGTCGGCGGGAAGACCGTGCTTCTCGCGCGCCTCGGCCTCGGTGCGGGCGACATAGACGTTGCCCTCGGCGTCGTACCAGGCGGGAATGCGGTGGCCCCACCACAGCTGACGCGAGATGCACCAGTCCTGCAGGTCGCGCATCCACGAGAAGTACATGTTCTCGTAGTTCTTGGGCACGAACTGGATGTCGCCGTTCTCCACCGCGGCGATGGCGGGCTTGGCCAGGCTCTCCACGGCGACGAACCACTGGTCCGTGAGCAGCGGCTCGATGACGTCGCCGGAGCGGTCGCCGTAGGGCAGGGTGTTGTTGACCGTCTCGATCTGTTCGAGCAGCCCGGCGGCCTCCATGTCGGCGACGATCCGCTTGCGCGCCTCGAAGCGGTCGAGCCCGGCGTAGGCCTGGGGCAGGCTGGGATCGATTTCGGGCAGCGGGCGGCCCTGGATGTCGAAGGCCTCGGCCTGGGGCAGGATCGCCGCGTCCTGGGTGAAGACGTTGATCAGCGGCAGGCCGTGGCGGCGACCCACCTCGTAGTCGTTGAAGTCGTGGGCCGGGGTGATCTTCACGCAGCCGGAGCCCTTCTCCATGTCGGCGTGCTCGTCGGCGACGATGGGGATGCGGCGGCCGACCAAGGGCAGCTCGACGAACTTGCCGATCAGCGAGGCGTAGCGCGGATCTTCGGGGTTGACCGCCACGCCGGTATCGCCGAGCAGGGTCTCGGGGCGGGTGGTGGCGACCACCAGGTAGTCGAGGCCGGCATCGGTCGTCACGCCGTCGGCCAGCGGATAGCGGAAGTGCCAGAACTGGCCCTGCTGCTCGCGGTTCTCGACCTCGAGGTCGGAGATGGCGGTGTGCAGGGTGGGGTCCCAGTTGACCAGGCGCTTGCCGCGATAGATCAGGTCCTCTTCATAGAGCCGCACGAAGACTTCCTGAACCGCCTTGTAGAAGCCATCATCCATGGTGAAGCGTTCGCGCGACCAGTCGACGCTGGCGCCCATGCGGCGCAGCTGGCGGGTGATGTGGCCGCCGGATTCGTGCTTCCACTCCCACACCCTGTCGATGAACGCCTCGCGGCCCAGGTCGTGGCGGCTCTTGCCCTCTTCGGCGGCGACCTTGCGCTCGACCAGCATCTGGGTGGCGATGCCGGCGTGGTCGGTGCCCACCTGCCACAGGGTGTTGTTGCCCTGCATGCGGCGCCAGCGGATCAGCGTGTCCATGATGGTGTCCTGGAACGCGTGGCCCATGTGCAGGCTGCCGGTGACGTTGGGCGGCGGGATCATGATCGAGTAGGGTTCGCCCTCGCCCGAGGGGGCGAAGCGGCCGTCGGCCTCCCAGCGCTCGTACCAGCGGGATTCGATCTGCTCGGGTTGGTAGGTCTTGTCCATGGGGCGTTCCGGGTCCAGAAATGATCGCCGCCGGGTCGTGGGGCCGGGCGGCGGGAAGTCATCGAAAGCGTGCGAAAAATGGGCTCGATTATAGCGCGATGGGGGAGTGGGCGTCAGCCAGGTGTGTTAACACTTCAGAGGGGCGCCGGGGGCAGGACGAAGAGGAGGTCTTTTGCCATGGATGGCAAAAGTAGCGCCCAGGGATGGGTTCACAGCGCCTCCTCGCAGCCCTGCCGCCGGATCAGCCCCGGTCCCGGCAGCCTCCCGCAACCTTGAAGCGGGGTTCACCCCTTGAGTTGATGTGCCTTGACGGGATAACCGCGCTGCTTGTAGGTCTGCCAGCACTCGCGCTTGGCGACGAGCACCTGCTGGTGCTGGTTGATGATCTCGGCGACCCGCTCGAAGCGCGAGAACCACTCGGGGATGCCCGGGTCGAGGTTGAGCAGCGCCATGGGCGCTTCGGCGCTGGGCTCGGGCGGCTGCTCCCAGCCGATGGTCACCGCCACGCTCTCGGCCATCTCGCTGCCGAGCAGGGCGTGGGGCAGGTAGGCCTCGGGGCGGAAGGTCCACAGCCGCTCGTCGAGATCGCTGGCCATGGCCTCGTCCTCGGCGTGCAGGTGCAGCCGGTAGCCCTTGCCGGCGATGGTCTCGGCCAGCCGGCAGGCGAAGTCGAGCCGCGCTTCCAGCGTGGTGTCGGGGAGAATGTAGAAGTCGACCTGGGTCATGGAAGGCTCTCTGACCTCGGTGGCAGAGGGGCTTTGCCGGCGACAGGGTTACGAGGAGGCGCTGTGAACCCATCCCTGGGCGCTACTTTTGCCATCCATGGCAAAAGACCTCCTCTTCACCCTGTCCCCGACGCCCCTCGTCTAGGTAGCAGACTCAAATGTCATTAACGAAGCGTGGATTCCCGTCGCGAGCGATGAGAGGCTGGCCGCCGCCGGAGCGGAGCGACCGGAGTTGACTGTTGCTCAATGAGGATCGTGAGCACCGCCGGCGGCCAGGATCTCGAGCGCAGCAGGGAATCCTTGTCAGATCAGCTTGGTCAACCAGCCATGCTTATCTTCGGCCCGGCCGTACTGCAGATCGAGCAGCTTGCCGCGCAGGCGCTTGGCGATCTCGTTGCCGGCGTCGGGCATCTTCACGGTGCCGTCCTCGGTGACCAGCTGGCCCACCGGAGTGATCACCGCGGCGGTACCGCAGGCGAAGACTTCGGCGATCTCGCCGGAAGCCACACCATCGCGCCACTCGTCGATGCTGATGGCGCGCTCTTCCGGGGTCAGGCCTTCGTCGCGGCCGAGGGTGAGCACCGAGTCGCGGGTCACGCCCTCGAGGATGGTGTCGGTCAGACGCGGGGTGACCAGGCGGCCGTCCTTGTAGACGAAGAACAGGTTCATGCCGCCCAGCTCCTCGATCCACTTGTTCTCGGCGGCGTCGAGGAAGGCGACCTGACTGCAGCCGTACTTCTCGGCTTCCTTCTGGGCCGCCAGCGAGGCTGCGTAGTTGCCGCCGCACTTGGCGAAGCCGGTGCCGCCAGGGGCGGCGCGCTTGTAGTGCGAGGAGAGCCAGATCGACACCGGGGCGATGCCGCCCTTGAAGTAGGCGCCGGCGGGGGAAGCGATCACGTAGTAGTCGACTTCCTTGGCCGGGCGTACGCCGAGGAATTTCTCGCTGGCGATCATGAACGGGCGCAGGTAGAGGCTCGATTCGTCGCCCGCGTTCTTGGGCGTGGGCACCCAGCCTTGGTCGAGCTGCATCAATGCGCGCAGCGACTCGACGAAGGTTTCGTCGTCGAGTTCCGGCAGCGCCAGGCGGCGCGCGCTGCGGCGAAAGCGCTCGGCGTTCTTCTCCGGGCGGAACGACCACACCGAGCCGTCCGGGTGACGGTAGGCCTTGATGCCCTCGAAGATCTCCTGGCCGTAGTGCAGCACGGCGGCCGCCGGGTCGAGGGTCAGCGGGCCGTAGGGGCGCACTTCGTGACCGTGCCAGCCGGCGTCGGCCGTCCAGCGCACGTGGGCCATGTGGTCGCTGAAGTGCAGGCCGAAACCGGGGTTGGCGAGAATGTCGTCGCGAATGTTGGCTGCCGTGGGCGTGGCGGTGGGCAGCATGTCGAAAGTGGCGTTGGGCACGGCAAATGGGTCTCCGCTATGCCGGGATTCCGGCGATTTATTGAGCTTTTCGGCGCTCCGGCGGGATGCATCCGGAGCGCCTGATGCGACAGATGTAACGGTTGACGCCCGGGATGGCAACCTTGGCGGTGTCAGCTCTCGTTTTCGACCTGGCGCGCCTCTTCCTCACGATCGAGCAGGTACTGGGTCAGCAGCCCCACCGGGCGGCCGCTGGCGCCTTTCTGCTTGCCTGAGGTCCAGGCGGTGCCGGCAATGTCCAGGTGCGCCCAGGGGAACTTGTCGGCGAATCGCGAGAGGAAGCAGGCCGCGGTAATGGTACCGGCCGGGCGACCGCCGATGTTGGCCATGTCGGCGAAGTTGGAGTCGAGCTGCTCCTTGTACTCGTCCCACAACGGCAGGTGCCAGGCGCGGTCCCAGGCCGCTTCGCCGGCGTCGAGCAGGTCCAGTGCCAGGTCGTCGTCATTGGAGAGCAGACCGGTGGCGTGGTGGCCCAGGGCGATGATCGCCGCGCCGGTGAGGGTGGCGATGTCGACCACGCTGGCAGGCTCGAAGCGCTCGGCGTAGGTCAGGGCGTCGCACAGCACCAGGCGCCCCTCTGCGTCGGTGTTGAGCACTTCCACGGTGAGCCCTTTTAGCGTCTTGATGATGTCGCCGGGCTTGGTGGCGCGGCCGTCAGGCATGTTCTCGGCGGCGGCGACGATGAACACCAGGTTGAGCTTGGGGCGGATGCCGAGTACCGCTTTGGCGGTGCCGAACACGCTGGCCGCACCGCACATGTCGAACTTCATCTCGTCCATGGCCTCGCCGGGCTTGAGCGAGATGCCGCCGGTATCGAAGGTGATGCCCTTGCCGACCAGTACGTGAGGGGCCTCATCGGCGCTGTCGGCGCCCTGGTACTTCATCACGATCAGCTGCGAGGGCTGTTCGCTGCCGCGGCCCACCGATAGCAGGCTGTGGGCGCCGAGTTCCTCCAGTGCCGCCTCGTCGAGGATCTCGACCGCGAGGGTGCCGCCCGATTCACGGCCGAGCTGCTCGGCCTGGTCGGCCAGGTAGCTCGGCGTGCAGACGTTGCCCGGCAGGTTGCCCAGGGTGCGGGTGTAGGCCACGCCCTGGCCCACGGCATTGCCGATGCGCGCGCCTTCGCGGGCTTCGCCGGCGGCCTCGCTGTCGCTGAGCAGCAGGGCGACCTTGCCGAGCCGCGGGCGCGGGGCCTTCTCCGATTTGAACTCGTCGAAGCGGTAGACCGCACGCTGCGCCGCTTCGGCGGTCATGCGCGCCTTCCAGGCAATGCTACGCTCAGGCACGGGGACGTCGGTGAAGGCTACGGCGACGTCTTCCACCGGCAGGCCGGCAACGGCGGTGAAGGCGGCATCCAGTGCCTTGATGAAGGCCCGCTCCTGGCACTTGCCGCGCTCGCCCAGCCCCACCAGCATCAGGCGGTCGGCGCTGAGGCCGGGGGCGAAGGGGAGCAGTTGCACGTTGCCCAGCTTGGCATCGAAGTCGCCGCGCTCGATCAACTGGCCAATCAGCCGCTCGCTGGCGTCGTCGAGCTTGGCGGCGGCAGGCAGCAGATCGCTATCCTTGAAAACCGGGACCACGAGGCAGGCCGATTCGGCCTTGGCGGGATTGGCCGTCTGAACTGGGAATTCCATGGTGACTCCACAAGACAAGCGATGGGGGATTCTGGATAATGCCGGCACGGCTCCGGGGCCTGCCGAATCACCCCAGTGTACTCAAGGCATGGCGCCATTGCATGGAAGACCGCTGCATGATCATTTTTCGATACCTGACCCGCGAGATCCTGCTCACCATGGCCGCCGTTGCCGGCGTGCTGTTGCTGGTCATCATGGGCAGCCGGTTCATCCGCTACTTCACCGATGCGGCGGAGGGCGACATTCCTGCCACCATCCTTGGCAACTTGATGCTGTTCCACCTGCCCGGCTTTCTCGAGCTGATTCTACCGCTGGCCTTCTTTCTCGGCATTCTGCTGGCCTATGGGCAGCTCTATCTCAACAGCGAGATCACCGTGCTGGTGGCCTGCGGTACCAGCCCCATTCGGCTGTTCCAGATCAGCCTGGTGCCGGCCTCCCTGGTGGCGGTATTGGTCGGGCTGTGCAGCCTGTGGCTGACCCCTGCCGGGGCGCTGCACAACGCCGTGATGCTGGAGGAACAGCGCAGCCGGCTCGACTTCTCTGCCCTGGCACCGGGGCGCTTTCAGGACTTCGGTGGCGGCCGCACCGCCTACACCGAGTCGTTCAGCGATGACGGCAGCCGCATGCTAGAGGTGTTCATCAGCGAGCGGCAGCGCCGCCGCGACGGCTCGCCGGAAACCGCGGTGACCCGCGCCGGCAGCGGCTACCAGACCGTCGACCCCGACACCGGCAGCCGCTTCCTGGTGCTGGCCGACGGCGAGCGCTACAGCGTCGACCCGGGGCGCTTCGAGGCCGAGCGGCTGGAGTTCGAGACCTATGCCGTACGCCTCTCGCTCGGCGGTGAGCGACGCGAGCTGGAGTCGTCGGAGTACGCCACCACGGCTGAGCTGCTAGGCGACGACTCCAGCCGCGCGCAGGCCCAGTTGCAGTGGCGCCTGTCGTTGCCGCTGATGGTTTTCATCCTGACGCTGATGGCGATGCCGCTCTCAAAGGTCAACCCGCGTCAGGGACGCTTCGCCAAGCTGCTGCCGGCGATTTTTCTGCACGTCTGTTATCTCAGCCTGCTGCTGGCGGCGTTGGATGCCATCGGCCGCGGCACTCTGCCGGCGGTGATCGGCATGTGGCCGATTCACCTCGTGTTCCTGGCGCTCGGCCTGGGCCTGATGATGCACCACCAGCGCAGGGGGATGCGTTGATGCTGACGGATCGTCTCGATCGCTATATCGCCCGCAACGTGCTGGGGGCGATCATCGTCGTCCAGGTCGTGCTGCTTGGCCTCGACCTGGTGATCTCTTACATCAACGACCTGGACGACGTAGAGGGCAACTACGGTGCCTTCCAGGTGCTGCTCTATCTGTTGATGCGGGTGCCATGGCGCTTCTATCAATACGCCCCGGTGGCGGTGTTGATCGGCGCGCTGATCGGTCTGGGCAGCATGGCGTCGAGCAACGAGCTGACGGTGATGCGGGCCGCAGGACGCTCTCTGGCGCGCATCCTGTGGGGGGTGATGAAGCCCATCATCCTGGTGGTGGTCGTGGTGCTGCTGACCGCCGAGTATGTCAGCCCGCGTACCGAGCAGTTTGCCAGCGCCTGGCGCCTGGAGCAGATGCAGGGCGAAGGGGCGGTACTGGTCCAGCGCGGCGGCTGGCAGCGTGAGGGCGACAGCGTCTACCGCTTCGGTGCCATACGCGCCGATGACACCGTGCTCGACCTTACCCGCTATCGCTTCGAGGGGCGCGAACTGCGCGAGGCCATCGTGGCCGAGCGTGCGGTATGGCGCGACGGCAGCTGGCAGCTCGAGGAAGTGGGCATCACGCGCTTCTTCGACGACCGCACCGAGGCGGAGCATCACGCCCAGCACCCCTGGCAGACCAACCTGACGCCGGCCCAGCTCAATCGGCTGCTGCTGCCGATCAACAGCCAGGCGCCCAGCGAGCTGTGGGCCTACTCCCGCTTCCTGCGGGATCAGGGCCTGCAGGCGACCCAGCCGTTGCTCTACTTCTGGCAGAAGATGCTGATGCCGCTGATGATGGGCTCGCTGGTGCTGGTGGCGGCCTCGTTCGTGTTCGGCCCGCTGCGCACCGTGGCGGCCGGTACGCGGGTGTTCTATGGGGTCATCGTCGGGTTGACGTTCAAGTACCTGCAGGACCTGCTGGCACCGGCCTCGACGGTGTTCGGCTTTTCCCCGGTATGGGCGGTGCTGACGCCGATTCTGTTCAGTGCCGGGCTGGGACTGTACCTGCTGCGCCGTACCGGCTGAGGGGCGCTGGCCGCGACTGCCTGGGCGACCGAGCCCACGTACACGTTAGGAAGAGACCGCAATGCAACGACGTTTCGATCAGCTCGACGATGTGTGGCCGACCGGCCTCGGCCGGCGCCTGGGCGCCATGCTCTACGACGCCTTTCTGGTGGCGGCGATCTGGATCGCCATCGCCGTGCTGCACGTGGCATTCGTGCGCTACGTGCTGGGCCTGGGCCCGGAGGATGTCGGGGCGGGAGAGCCCCAGCGCATGACGCTGCAACTGCTGCTGCTGATAGGCGCCTTCGTCTTCTTCGCCTTCTCCTGGATGCGCGGTGGCATGACGCTTGGCATGCAGGCCTGGCGCCTGCGTGTGCAGACTCTCGATGGCCGCTCGATCACGCTGATGCAAAGCCTGGTCCGCTATGTGGTGGCCTGGCTCTCCCTGGCCGCCTTCGGCCTGGGCTACCTCTGGGTGCTGTTCGACCGCCAGCGTCGCAGCTGGCCGGATATCGTCTCCGGAACGCAAGTGGTCGTGCTGCCCAAGGCGACGCGGCGGTGATGTGACGCCGATCAAAAAATGTTCGATTTGCCCTTGCGATAGTCTATGCGAATCATTTACATTAAACCTCGTAAGCACAGCGAGGTGATGTCGATGTACGTATGTCTCTGCAAGGGCGTATCAGACCGCAAGATCCGTGAGACCGTGGCGGACGGCGCGCGCAGCTGGCGCGAGGTTCAGCGCGAAACGGGCTGCGGTACCCAGTGCGGCAAGTGCGCCTGTGTGGGCAAGACCATTACCCGCGACGCCATCACCGCTGAAGTCATGGCTTCCGCCAACGACCTGGCTTACGCCGTATAGCGGCTCTCTTCTTCCCCGCAGGCAGCCGTCCTGCGGGTGACGCCAATCTTTCTCATTCTTGTTGTCATTGATCCAACCTGCTGCTCCGGTTGGATTTTTTGCGTGGTTGGCCGGATACTGCCTATCATTAATGGATGAGCGTCACGTAACGACAAAGCAAGGCCCCACGACCGATCGGAGAAGGGAGAAAGGCAATGAAAGGCGATGCCAAGGTCATCGAGTACCTCAACAAGGCTCTCGGCAACGAGCTGGTGGCGATCAACCAGTACTTCCTGCATGCCAAGATGTACAAGGACTGGGGCCTCAAGGCGCTGGCCAAGTGGGAGTACGACGAGTCCATCGACGAAATGAAGCATGCCGACAAGCTGATCGAGCGCATCCTGTTCCTCGAAGGGGTACCCAACCTGCAGGACCTCGGTAAGCTGCACATCGGCGAGAACGTGCGCGAGATGCTCGAGAGCGACCTCAAGATCGAGCATGAAGGCCGCAACGACTACATCGAGGCCATCGCTTACTGCGAGCAGGTCAAGGACTACGTTTCCCGCGATCTGTTCCGTCACATCCTGGCCGATGAAGAAGAGCACATCGACCATATCGAGACCGAGCTCGGCCTTATCGACAAGGTCGGCATCGAGAATTACCTGCTGAAGCAGATGCAGGAAGCTGGCGACGAGTAACGGCGATCCCGCAAGCTTCCATCCAGCGGCACCGACCCTCGTCGGTGCCGTTTTTCTTTGTGTGCACGCTGATGCGCCGTTCCCATCCCTGCGTTTACGCTGCGTTACCTGGCGTGTGCTGTTCGTCACCGATGAACTAAGCTGGTGCAAGCGGCCCGATTTGGCGCTGGTCGTGCACATCCCAGGTGCCAAGCGCAGTGCGCCATGCCCCGCTATGGCTCACTGGCACCCAAGCCTAAGGGAACTGCACCCTTTTGGCAGGCCGATTGCGGAGTCTGTCAACATAGTTGGCACATGAAATAGTTCTCGCTCTTTAAAATCCGGCTGCCTGTGGCACTGGGTCCCGCTCGGGGTTTAGGTGCACGATCTCTGGCAGGCTAAGTTTCCGGA